>NZ_JBHUCD010000004.1:179301-296129 GCF_042786555.1 Paenarthrobacter sp. NPDC056912 | reverse complement strand
GACAAAGCCCACCAGGACTACTACGAACGGAACCCAGGAAGATTCCGCCAACGACCCACCACACCGGCCCCAGCCACCCACGTCGGAATCAACCTACCCGAAACCAAAACACCCCAAAACTAGCCCAGTGACTCCACACAGCTTGACAATTTTCGAAGGACCGGTCAAACACGCCCGTAAGTGAGAGAGCGTCGGAAGACGACCGCCGCCCCAGCCCAACCAGACCACTCAGCCCCAGCCAACACTCGACCCGCGCCGCGCTCAGGAACAAGCACCCCTCACTCAGGAACCAGCACGCTTAAACGCAAAAAGGGCCGGCAACCACAACGGTTGCCGGCCCTTTTGAGCTCAGTTGATTGCCGAAAGACTAGTCTGACACCTCAATAGTGGCGAGGTTCTTCTTGCCTCTGCGGAGAAGCAAGTAGCGGCCGTGAAGCAGTTCGTCCTGCGCAATTACTGCGTCGGGATCGGTCACCTTGGTGTTGTTCACGTAAGCGCCGCCTTCTCCCACGGTCCGGCGGGCAGCGGACTTGCTGTCCGAAAGACCCGAGGCGACCAGGAGGTCGATGATGCCCAGTCCGTCGGTGCCAATCTTCGCTGAAGGAAGTTCCGCCGTTGCTGCTTCCAAAGTGCGTTCGTCCAGAACGGTGAGGTCTCCGTTGCCGAAGAGCGCAGCGGAAGCTGCAATGACCTTCTCGGTTGCGTCGACTCCATGGACCAGGGAGGTCGCTTCGAAAGCCAGCTTCTTCTGGCCTTCACGGGCAAACGGACGTTCCTCCACAGCCTGCCCGAGAGCTTCGATCTCCGCACGCGAAAGGAACGTGAACACCTTGAGGCGATCCACTACATCGGCATCGGCAGTGTTGAGCCAGAACTGGTAGAACGTGTACGGGCTGCACATGTCCGGGTCCAGCCAGATGGCATTGCCCTCGCTCTTGCCGAATTTGGTGCCGTCGGAATTGGTGATGAGCGGGGTACCCATCGCGTGCACGCTCTTGCCCTCCACCTTGCGGATGAGTTCGGTGCCGCTGGTGAGGTTGCCCCACTGGTCCGAGCCGCCGGTCTGCAGCGCGCAACCGTAATCCCGGAAGAGCTGGAGGTAGTCCATGCCCTGCAGGATCTGGTAGCTGAACTCGGTGTAGCTGATGCCTTCGTCCGAGCTGAGGCGCGAAGCGACAGCATCCTTGCGCAGCATGGTGCCCACACGGAAGTGCTTGCCAATTTCGCGCAGGAAGTCGATAGCGCTAAGGGGCGCGGTCCAGTCCAGGTTGTTGACCATGCGGGCGGAGTTTTCGCCCTCAAAGCTGAGGAAACGGCGCACCTGGCCCTGAAGGTAGCCAACCCACTCCGCAACGGTGTCCTTGGTGTTCAAGGTTCGTTCCGCCGTCGGACGGGGATCGCCGATCAGACCAGTGGACCCGCCCACCAAACCGAGCGGCTTGTGGCCGGCCAGCTGCAGGCGGCGCATCACCAGCAACTGCACGAGGTTACCCAGGTGCAGTGAGGGAGCCGTCGGATCGAAGCCACAGTAATACGTGATCGGGTCCCCGGCGAGCAGCTTTTCCAGTTCCGTTTCGTCAGTGGAAACGTGAACCAGGCCGCGCCATTTGAGCTCCTGCCAAATGTTGGCGAAAGCGGGATCGTTGTGTTGGGACTCGAGGTTGTTTACGTGTGACACGAGATCTAAGTTAGCAGGATTGCGGGGCCCGTTTTTCCTAGCGCTCGATACCGGCCGGCAGCGGCGCAGCGGCGATAAGCCGCAGTCGCTGCGTGGCACGGGTCATGGCGACGTAGAGGTCCCCCACCTTGCCGTGCTCATGGTTCAGCATGGCTGCCGGCTCAAGGACCACTACACCGTCGAATTCCAGGCCCTTGGCTTCCTTGGGGCTGATCACAACGATGTCTTGCTCGTAACTGCCTGCGCCAGCGCCGATCCGGCGTCCATAGACTTCCCGCAGCGCGGCTGTGGCCTGTGGCAGCAAGGCGCCGTCGGCAATAACGGCCAGCAGGCCGCCGTCGATCGCTTCCACTTCCTCCGGCAGGACCTCAACGAGCTTGGAGACGATCCCGTCCGCGTCCACGCGGTCCACGATCGGCGACCATTTGCCTTCCCGCACGGCCTTGGGAGCCGAAACCACAAGGCCCGCACGGTTGGCCATGCGGACTGCGGCTTCTGCGATCTGCGACGGCGTGCGGTAGTTGACGGTGAGTTCTTCAAGGGTCCAACGGTCACCGAACGACGGCGCGAGCGCGCTTTGCCACGAATTGGCACCTGCTGCTGCACTCGTCTGGGCGATGTCACCGACGATGGTGAAGGACTTCAGGGGGCAGCGGCGAACAAGCAACCGCCACTGCATGGGTGAAAGTTCCTGGGCTTCGTCAACCACGATGTGGCCGAAAGCCCACGACCGGTCGCTGGTGGCTCGTTCGGCCGCAGTCAACCGGCCTTCGCGCTCCTGGTTCTGGTCCGCAAGCTCCTCAGCCGTGACCAGGACATCGACGCCCATGGACTCCATATTGGCCAGGGTCTGCTTGGCGTTTGCGATGTCACGGGCACGGTCCGCTTCCTGCTGCGCCAGTCCCCTGCCCGCGGCTGGATCGAGCTCGCCCAACAGTTCGGCGGCCTCATCCAGCAGCGGAACGTCTGCTTCGGTCCACGGGGCATCGACGGGCCGGAGAAGCAAGGAGCGCTGCTCGGGTGTCAGGTGCGGAGTGCACGCCTCAAGGATGGCGGGCTTGCTGAACAGCTCGGAGATGAGTTTCTCCGGAGTCATGGGCATCCAGCAGAGGTTCAGCGCGATCCGGACATCGCGGGCAGACCTGACGTCTTCCGCCAAGTACGCCCGGTCAGCGTTGTTGCCGATGTTCGTTTCCTCGACAAGGTCCGTCAGCTGTTCCGTCAGTTCCCTGAGGAGGATCTTGACGAACGTAAGGCGGGCTTCGTTGTGGGGTTTGCCCGTGGCCCGCGCCTTTTCCCGTGCCCGGCGCACTTGGCGCTCGGTCAGCGTCAGCTTGCGGGAATCGACTTCGAGGATTCGATCCTCTGCAGGTGTCCGTTGGCGGTTGGCAACAGCGTTGGCCACCACCTTTGCCATGTCCAGTTTGCCCTTGAGCGCGGCGACATCTGCGTTTTCCTCGGGAATGGCATGGATGCCGGGCATCAAGCGGCCCAGGCTCGCCATGACTACCCCGGTTTCACCCAGCGAGGGCAGCACACGCTCGATGTAGTGCATGAACGACGACGACGGGCCCACCAGCAGTACGCCCGCGCTCTTGAGTCGATCGCGGTGCGTGTACAGCAGGTACGCCGCACGGTGGAGAGCCACGGCCGTCTTGCCGGTGCCCGGCCCGCCTTGTACAACGAGCGCACCGGAGATCGAAGACCGGATAATCCGGTCCTGCTCGGACTGGATGGTTCCCACAATGTCCGACATTCGGCCTGTGCGCTTGGAGTTCAACGCTGCCAGCAGAGCGCCTTCGCCTTGGAGGGAGTCGTTGTCCGCGAGCATCCCGGCGTCCAGGACATCGTCCTCGATGGCTTTGACGTCGCGGCCTTGCAGGATCAGGTGACGGCGGCGGCGCACACCTTGACGGTCAAACGCGGTGGCTTGGTAGAAGTGCCCGGCTTCCGGGGCGCGCCAGTCAACCATGAGTCGCTGAAGATCGGCCGTGGACAGGCCAATGCGGCCGATGTACTGCGCCTCCCCCGAGTCCAGGTCGAGGCGGCCGAAAACCAAGCGGTCGTCGACGGCGTCGAGCTGGGCCAAGCGGTCTTCGTACAGTGCCGCGAACGCGTCACGTTCGGAAACGTTCTGCATGGTTCCCACCGCGCCGGCCTTGCGCACCTGCGCCAGCTGGGCGCGCTTTTCAGCGCGCAGCTCATCGAGCCGGGCGTACAGCCCGGCAACGTATTCCTGCTCGTGGACCAAATCAGCGTCGTGCATCGAACCGTAACCCCTATCGCAAAAGACAGACCGTCCATTCTACAGCGATTTCGGTAAACATGTGGGGTCGGGTGTCATCTGGCGGACGGCGCCGCCGGGCGTTCCTGGTCCGAAGGTTTCGCCCGGACGAGATGTCATCGCGGCGAGGTGCGATTTCGGGGCCGGGCCGCCTTGTACCGGGACACGGTGGGGTCGTCCTCGATCCAAAAGCGCCATGGATATTCTGTGCTGCCGCCTGGTCCCGCAACGCCAACGCGGGGTCCGCTGGCGACGGCAGCCACGGGTCTCCGCGGCAACCACAAACTGAACGGTGCCCCGAGCGCGTCACGGCCAGTGTCGGCCGTCGTGAGTCCCAGCGCAGAGGCCAGGCGCGCTGGTCCGCTGGCCAGATCGTTATCAGTTTTGGATGCGGGCCGGCGGGACTTGGCCAGTTCCTGGCCAGCCACGATCCGTCCGGCGCGCAGCAGCAACGCGGAGGGTACGGCGTCGGGTCCGCAGACAATATTGGCGCAGTAGTGCATACCGTACGTGAAGTAGACGTACAGGAATCCCGGTGGCCCGAACATGGGCGAGTTCCTGGGAGTGCGGCCCCCGAAGGTATGCGATCCCGGATCAGGATGTTCGGAATCGCGGGGCCCCAGATACGCCTCGACTTCAGTGAGCCGGACGGAGACCGGGCCTTCGTCGGAGTGGTGGGTGAGCACCGCGCCAAGGATCAGCGGCGCGATGATCCGGGGATCGCCCGCGAGAAGACTCCTTACGTCATCCGGTTCGGTGACGTGGTTCTCCATGGACGGGTTCATGCCCAGACCCTAGCAACAAACCGGCAACGGCCATGTCCGATTTCCGCTAGCAGGGCTGTCGGGCGGCTGGCAGGATGGAGGCATGGACTTCTGGCAGCGCTACAGGGCAATCGACGCCCGCGACACCCGGTTCGATGGCCAGTTTTTTACGGCTGTCCGCTCTACGGGGATCTATTGCCGGCCCTCGTGCCCCGCGCGGACGCCGAAAGCCGAAAACGTCACCTTCTATGAGACATCCGCCGCGGCGCACGAAGCCGGGTACAGGGCCTGCAAGCGGTGCCTCCCCGAAGCAGTTCCCGGGACGCCTGCGTGGAACCTCCGCTCGGACGTCGCCGGCCGCGCCATGCGGTTGATCAACGACGGCGTCATCACCCGTGAGGGCGTCGACGGCCTGGCGCACCGTCTGGGCTACTCGGCTCGGCAACTCAACCGCATCCTCAGTCATGAGCTGGGAGCCGGTCCCCTGTCGCTGGCACGCGCGAGCCGCGCGCAAACAGCCAGAACACTGCTCGTGTCCACGGACATGCTCCTTGCGGATGTGGCCTTCGCGTCGGGGTTCAACAGTGTGAGGCAATTCAACGAAACCATCGGCGAGGTCTTCGCGATGACGCCGACGGCGGTACGAGCCACCTCGGCGAAAGCCGGCCAACGCCGTGGTGCTGTGGCTGCAGCCACTCCGGATGCCCCGGAAATAGCGCCCGCAACCCTGACGCTGAACCTGCCTTACAGGGAACCGTTCGATCCGGGCATTTTCGACTTCCTGGCCGTACGCGCGGTGCCTGGCATCGAAGTGGCCGGCACCGCCGAGGACGGATCCCGGACTTACGCCCGCACCATCCGGTTGCCGCGCGGCGATGCCTCCTTCTCGGTTGCTTACCGTCCTTCGGCCCCGGGCCGCCCGTTGCAACTGACGGCCAATGCTGTGGATCTCCACGACCTGCCCACTCTCTTGAGCCGCGTCCGCAGGCTGTTCGATGTAGACGCAGACCCCCAAGCGATCGATGACTCACTGGCCATGGATCCCCGGCTCGCGAACCGTGTACAGGCAGTCCCCGGCATCCGAGTGCCTGGCGCGGTGGATCCCCAGGAACTGCTGGTGCGAGCCATGATCGGCCAACAAATCACCGTAGCCGCTGCCCGGACCGCCCTGACGCAACTATCGTCCGCGGGCTCCCCCGCCAGCTCACCGGTGCCCGGACTGGAACGCCTGTTTCCGACGGCGGCAGAACTCGCCGAACAGGGCCGTTCCCTGCTCCGGGGACCACAGCGCCGCATCGACTCCATCGTGGCTGCCGCCGAAAACATGGCCAGCGGCGCCCTGGAGTTCGGCTACGGCGATGATTTGGGAACCCTGGAGCGGAAGCTGCTGCCACTTCCGGGGGTTGGGCCTTGGACCGTTGGATACGTCGGGATGCGGGTACTCGGGGCGCCCGACGTTTTCCTGGCCAACGATGCCGCCGTTCGCAACGGCCTGAAAGTCCTGCCCCTGGGAGCGGGACTCAGTGCCGACTTCCGCGAAGTCAGCCCATGGCGGTCCTACGCCACCATGCACTTGTGGCGGGCTGCCGCGCTTCCCAAAGTCTCGTAACGCCCTGGACCCTCTCGCATACACTGGCACCAACTCCCGAACCCTCACTCACAAACCGGCACCAATTCCGGAGTGTCACTCATGATCTGTCCTCCCCTGCCGGGCAAAGCCCGGGACGTGCCAGGCCGACCCCGGATCCACCGTTGTTCCGATACTCCCTGAGCGTTCCCGACAAACCGACGGGACGTGAGAGAGGGTCCACCACAAACCGAACGGGACGTGAGAGAGGGTCCACCACAAACCGAACGGGACGTGAGAGAGGGACCACCACAAACCGAACGGGACGTGAAAGGGCGTCAAGGAAAAAGGGGCGGGATGTGAGAGAGGGTCCGGGTTGTTAGCGGGTCGCGGGTTGGGCGGCCGGCCAGGGCAGCAGCGCGGGCAAGTCAATGCCGTCGGCCGCAGCAGTGGCACGCAGGCTTCCTAGGCTTGGTTCGCGCCCGGCGAGCCAAGCTGCGATGTCCGTCAGCATGCCCGTGATGGCAATTGATGTACCCCCGTTGCCGATGCTCAGCCGCGGCAGGCCGGTTGGCTGCAAGACGAATTTGCTGGTTTCGGGAACGCGGGCCGCCAGGAAATCAATGAGGTGTTCGCAGAACGGCCGGCTCCACGTCTCCGGTCCGTACCCCAAATTCAGGTCCGATGCGTGGATGGTGAGTTCGCGCCACAGGGCCAGGCCGCCGTCGAACACTGTTCCGTCCCTATAGGCAATGCGTGCCTGCCAGTCGTCCGGCTCCAGAGCGTCAAACGCTGCCAGCGCAGATGCCAAAGCCGCACCCACCGACTCCGTGTGTTGCGCGAGACTGTGCCCGGCGGCAAGGTCGATCGCTTTCGTACGGCCGTCCATGCCGCCGTCGTACAGTTCCACCGTTTCACCGCGGCGGGCGTACTCCAGTTGCCGGGCCATGGCGTTGGAAATTCCGGCAAGGTGGGCAAGGACGTGTCCGCGGGTCCATCCGGGGAGTCCCGACGGTTGCGCGATGGAAGATTCGTCCAGTTTGGCAAGAAGGCGGGTGACGACGTCGGCGGCTTTGTGAAGCTCGGCGAGCAGCGCCTCAGGTGTGATTCGGGTCATAGCGCCATGTTAACGCACTGCGGGACGGCACTTCCGGCGAATACTGTGAAGTCTTGCCGGACATGCCGTCCCGCGTGCATTCAGCTGGCGTAGGAACGCGCCACGTCCAGTTCCGCTTCCAGCGCCGCCAGTTGGCGTTCGACGGCGGCTGGTGCCGTTCCGCCCTGCGAGTTGCGGCTGTTGAGCGAACCTTCCGTACTCAGAACGCTGCGGACCTCGGGAGTCAGGTGCTCGGAGATGGCTGCGTATTCCTCGTCCGTCAGGTCCCACAGTTCCACGCCACGGCCTTCGGCCTGCTTGACGGCAGCACCGGAGAGCTCGTGGGCCTCGCGGAACGGGACGCCCTGGCGGACCAGCCATTCAGCGATGTCCGTTGCCAGTGCGAAGCCCTGAGGAGCCAGCGATTCCATCCGCTCAGTGTTGAACTTCAGGGTGGCGATCATGCCGGACACGGCCGGGAGCAGCAGCTCCAAGGTATCGGCAGCGTCGAAGACCGGTTCCTTGTCCTCCTGCAGATCGCGGTTGTACGCGAGCGGCAGGCCCTTAAGCGTCGCGAGGAGGCCGGTCAGGTTGCCGATGAGGCGTCCCGCCTTGCCGCGAGCGAGCTCGGCAACGTCCGGGTTCTTCTTCTGCGGCATGATGGAGGACCCCGTGGAGTAGGAATCATGCAGAGTAACGAAGGAGAACTCCTTGGTTGCCCAGAAGATGACTTCCTCGGAGATGCGTGAAAGATCCACGCCGATCATGGAGCAGACCCAGGCGAACTCGGCGAAGACGTCGCGGGAAGCGGTGCCATCGATCGAGTTGTGGACTGCCGAGAAGAAGCCGAGGTCCGCGGCAACAGCCTCCGGGTCCAGGCCCAGGGACGAACCGGCAAGGGCTCCCGAACCATAGGGCGAAACACCGGCACGCTTGTCCCAGTCCTGGAGGCGCTGCACATCGCGCAACAGTGCCCAGGCGTGGGCCAGCAGGTGGTGGCTCAGCAGCACAGGCTGGGCATGCTGCAGGTGCGTGCGGCCCGGCATGGCAACACCGTGGTGCGCTTTGGCCTGCTCGACGAGGGCGTCAATGGTGGCAAGGACGCCGCCGGCGATGATCCGGGCGTGGTCGCGCAGGAACATGCGGCCAAGGGTGGCCACTTGGTCGTTGCGGGAACGGCCCGCGCGGAGCTTTCCGCCCAACTGGGTACCGGCGCGCTCGATCAGGCCGCGCTCCAGCGAACCGTGCACGTCCTCGTCGCTCTCGGCCGGAAGGTAGGCGCCGCTGGCGACGTCCTCGTCCAGCTGGGTGAGGGCAGCCAGCATGCCTTCGAGCTCGGCATCGTCCAACAGACCAGCCTTGGCCAGCACGCGGGCGTGGGCCTTGGAACCGGCAATGTCGTAGCGGGCAAGCCGCCAGTCAAAGTGGGTGGACTTGCTCAATGCGGCCAGCGCATCCGCGGGGCCGCCGGCGAACCGGCCGCCCCACAGTGCGCCTTCGTTTGTTGCGGACGTCATTACTCGCCTGCGACGCGGAGGTCGCGGCCCGAGGCAACCTTGGAGGACATGCCCCACAGCTCGATGAAGCCGCGTGCCATGGACTGGTCGAAGGTATCGCCGGTGTCGTAGGTAGCGAGGTCGAAGTCGTACAGCGAGGTCTCGGAGCGGCGGCCGTTGACGATTGCCTGGCCACCGTGGAGGACCATGCGGATGTCACCGGAGACGTACTGCTGGGTGTCCTCGATGAACGCGTCCAGGGAGCGCTTGAGCGGGGAGAACCACTGTCCGTCGTACACCAGCTCTGCCCAGCGCTGGCCAACGGTGGCCTTGAAGCGGGCCTGTTCGCGCTCGATGGTGATGTCCTCAAGGTGCTTGTGCGCGGTGATCAGCGCCATGGCACCCGGGGCTTCGTAGATTTCGCGGGACTTGATGCCCACGAGGCGGTCCTCGACGACGTCGATGCGGCCAACGCCCTGGGCGCCTGCGCGGCGGTTCAGTTCCTGGATGGCCTGCAGCGGGGTGACCTTGACGCCGTCGATGGCTACCGGCACGCCGGCCTGGAAGGAAATGGTGACCTCATCGGGTGCCGGCGGGAACTCCGGGGTTGCGGTGTAGTCGTAGATGTCCTTGGTGGGAGCGTTCCAGATGTCCTCGAGGTAACCGGTTTCGACGGCGCGTCCCCAGACGTTCTGGTCGATCGAGTACGGGTTCTTCTTGGTGGTCTCGATCGGCAGACCCTTTTCCTCGGCGAAGGCGATGGCCTTGTCGCGGGTCAGTGCGAGGTCGCGGACAGGTGCGATGCACTTCAGGTCCGGGCCGAGGGTCTGGATGCCAACTTCGAAGCGGACCTGGTCGTTGCCCTTTCCGGTGCAGCCGTGGGCAACGGTGGTGGCTCCGAATTCGCGGGCAGCCTTGACGAGGTGCTTGACGATGACCGGGCGCGAGATGGCCGAAACCAGCGGGTAGTGGCCCTGGTAGAGTGCGTTCGCCTTCAGGGTGGGCATGGCGTACTCGTTGGCGAACTCGTCGCGGGCATCGGCAACGTAGGCCTCGACGGCGCCGCAACCGAGGGCGCGCTGGCGGATGGTTTCCAGCGACTCGCCGCCCTGTCCGACGTCAACGGCTACGGCGATGACCTCGGCACCGGTGGCTTCACCGATCCAGCCGATGGCTACGGAAGTATCAAGGCCACCGGAGTAGGCCAGAACAATGCGCTCAGTCACGAGAGTGCTCCTTTGGTTGTTGCTTGGTTCATGTGAATCAATGCTGTGTGGATCAATTGCTTGCTGGTCCGGCTTCTTCGGCCAGTTGGAGGAAGCGCGCTGCCAGTTCAGCCCCGCCATCGGGATCCCGTGCGACCAACAGCAAAGTGTCGTCGCCTGCGATCGTACCCAATACCGACGGCATCACCGAGTGGTCGATGGCCAGGGCCAGGAAATTCGCGGCTCCCGGCGGCGTTCGCAGCACCACGATGTTCCCGGACGCCTCCGCCGTCACCAGCAGTTCCCCGCAGAGCCGGGAGAGCCGGGCATCCAGGATTTCCTGGGTGACGCCGCTCTTGGCGTTGCGGTCTCCGCCCTCGCCCGGCACGGCGTAGACGAGCGCTCCGTCCTTACCCCTGACCCTCACCGCGCCCAGTTCCACGAGGTCGCGGGACAGGGTGGCTTGGGTGACCTGCACGCCGTCGTCCGCCAGCAGGGCTGCAAGCTCTGCCTGCGACCGAACGGACTCGCCGGTCAGGATCGCGGTGATGCGCGCCTGGCGGGCGGTCTTGGTTGCCGGGCTCGCGCCCGGTACCGACGGATTGGTGGACACTAGAACGTGCTCTCCCCAGTGCCTTCAACAGGCGAGAGTCCTTCGACGAAGGCAAGTCCTGAGCGGTGCATCAGCCATGCCATCAGTGCTTTCTGGGCGTGGAGTCGGTTTTCCGCCTCATCCCAGACGATCGACTGCGGGCCGTCAATGACGCCGGCCGAAATCTCGTAGCCGCGGTAGGCGGGAAGGCAGTGAAGCACGACGGCGTCCGGGGCGGCCTGCGCCATGGCGGCCTCATCCACGGAGTAGTCGCGGAACAGCCGCAGGCGCGCTTCCTTCTCGGCTTCCTGGCCCATGGATACCCAGGTGTCAGTGGCCACGACGTCGGCACCCTTGAGGGCTTCGGCGGCGTCGCTGGTGATCAGCACCGAACCGCCGGTCTCAGCGGCGCGCTCTTCTGCGGCAGCCACGACTTCCGGAGCCGGGAGGTAGCCTTCCGGGCCGGAGATGCGGACGTGCATTCCGGCAGTAACGCCTGCCAGAAGGTAGGAGTTGGCCATGTTGTTCGCGGCATCACCCAAGTAGGCCATGTTCAATCCTGCGAGCTCACCCTTGTGCTCTTTGACGGCCAGAAGGTCGGCAAGGAGCTGGCAGGGGTGGTAGTCGTCGCACAGCGCATTGATGACAGGGACCTTGGAGTTCTCAGCCATCGCCACCAGCCCCGAGTGGGCACCTGTCCGCCACACGATGGTGGACACCATGCGCTCCAGGACCTTGGCAGTGTCCTCCACGGATTCCTTGTGGCCGATCTGCGCTTCACCGGGGTTGATGATCAGTGCATTACCGCCCATGTCCGCAATGCCGGTGGCAAAGGAAACACGGGTCCGGGTGGAGGTTTTGTCGAAGATCACGGCCACCGTCTTGCGGCCGTTGCCTTCGGCGGCGAAGGGCTGCACGCTGTACGGTGCGGCCTTCATGCGGACGGCGAGTTCCAGGACTTCGGCTTGCTCGGCCGGGCTCAGGTCCGTGTCCTTGAGGAAGTGACGGGTGGTGGAAGTGCTCACTGTGCGTCCTTAGCGGTTTGGGCGGTAGCGGTGGCGATCAGTCCGGGCAGGGCGGCCAGGAAACGGTCCGCCTGCTCGATGGTCAGGATCAGCGGGGGCGCCAGACGGATGGTCCGGGGCCCGGGGCTGTTGATGATGAACCCGGCATCCAATGCAGCGGTCACCATTGCCGGGGCGACGTCGGCGTTCACATCGAAGCCGATCAGCAGGCCTTCGCCGCGGACTTCGGTGACAGCTTCGACGGCGGCCAGGCCATCGCGCAGGTGCGCTCCGACAGCCAGTACGTTCTGCAGGACACCCTGGCTTTCGATTGCGTGCAGCGTGGCCAGTGCGGCGGCCGTGGCCACCGGGTTCCCACCAAAAGTGGTGCCGTGCTGCCCGGCGGTGAGCAGGGCCGACGTCGTACTTCCGAAAGTGATCAAGGCACCCACCGGGAAGCCGCCACCGAGACCCTTGGCGAGTGTGACGGCGTCGGGAACGATGCCCGCATCCTCGCTGGCGAGCCACTTGCCGGTCCGGCCGACGCCGGTCTGGACCTCATCGAGGATCAACAGCGCGCCGGCAGCGGTGGTGGCCTCCCGGGCAGCCTGCAGGTATTCGGCGCTGAGCGGCCGGACGCCCGCTTCACCCTGGATCGGTTCCAGGAAGACGGCTGCGGTGGAATGGTCGACGGCGGCACGCAGGGCATCGATGTCGCCGAACGGAATGTGGACCACACCGCCGGGCAGCGGCTCGAACGGCGCCCGGTAAGCCTCTTTGGCAGTGAGCGCCAGTGCGCCCATGGTCCGGCCGTGGAAAGCACCTTCGAGGGCGATGATCTTGGTGCGCGTTCCGCCGCCGCTGTTCCGCCGGGCCAGTTTGAAGGCGGCCTCGTTGGCTTCCGTGCCGGAGTTGGCGAAGAAGACCTTGGAGCCCTCCGGAGCGTTGCTGATGGCCAGGAGCTTCTCGGCGAGGGCGATTTGCGTGGGGCTGGTGAAGAAGTTGGAGACATGGCCCAGGGTGGCGAGTTGGCTCGATATCACCGACGTCACGAACGGGTGGGCGTGGCCCAAGGCGTTCACTGCGATCCCGCCCAGGAGGTCGAGGTATTCCTTGCCGTCGGCGTCCCACACGAGCGCACCGGCACCGCGGACCAGCACGCGCTGCGGCGTGCCGAAGACGCCCATCAGGGACGAGGAGTAGCGGGCCAGCCAGTCGGCGCCGCTGCTGTGCCCGGTGATGGCGTCGGCCGGGGTTTCGACCAATGCTGCTTCGTTGGTGCTCATGCATTCACTTCCTCGTCAGGTACTACCTGTGTGCCAATTCCGGCGGTCGTAAAGGTTTCCAGCAGCATCGAGTGCGGGAGTCGGCCGTCCACGATGTGTGCGCGTTCCACGCCTTCGTCGATGGCCTTCAGGCACGCTGCCATTTTGGGGATCATGCCGGATTCGAGCTTGGGCAGCATGGCACGGAGTTCCGTGGCGGTCAGCGAGGAGATCAGCGACGATTTGTCCGGCCAGTTGGCGTATAGGCCTTCCACGTCGGTCAGGATGACCAGCTTAGAGGCGCCCAGTGCGGAAGCGACCGCGGCAGCAGCCGTGTCAGCATTCACGTTCAGGACCTGTCCGGTGGTCTGGAATCCGTTGCCGTCGTCGATGATTTCCGGGGCGACGGTCGAAATCACGGGGATGCGACCGGCGTCGAGAATGTCCGTGATGCCGGCAGGATCCACTCCCACTACCTCGCCCACCAAGCCCAAATCAACTTCTTCGCCGTCCACCACAGTGCCGGTGCGAACCGCGCGCAGGAGCCCGCCGTCCTCGCCGGACATGCCCACGGCGTAGGGTCCATGGGAATTGATGAGGCCCACGAGCTCACGACCGACCTGGCCCGTGAGCACCATGCGCACTACGTCCATGGCTTCGGGTGTGGTGACGCGAAGCCCGCCCTTGAACTCGGATTCAATACCAAGCCGGCCCAGCATCGCGTTGATCTGGGGGCCACCGCCATGGACCACTACGGGGTGGATGCCCACGTGGTGGAGGAAAACGATGTCCTCGGCGAAGGCGCGGCGAAGGTCTTCGTTGACCATGGCGTTCCCGCCGTACTTAATCACCATGGTGGTGCCGGCGAATCGCTGGATCCACGGCAGTGCCTCGATCAGTGTTCCGGCTTTGCCCTGGGCGTCAATCATGGACGTCGTCTCGCGGGTGTGCGCAGTCATGGTCATTCCGCTCAGCTCGAGTAGGCGCTGTTCTCATGCACGTAGTCGTGCGTGAGGTCGTTGGTCCAGATGGTGGCCTCGGCGTCGCCGGCCTGAAGGTCGATTTCGACGAGCACTTCGCGTGGCTCCAGGTCCACCAGGTTGCGGTCATCCCCAATGCTGCCGTTGCGGCAAATCTGGACACCGTTTATGGACACGTTGAGCTGGTCCGCTTCGAAAACGGCGTCCGTGGTTCCCACGGCGGAGAGTACGCGGCCCCAGTTAGGGTCCTTGCCGAAGATGGCTGCCTTGAAGAGGTTGGACCGGGCCACGGAGCGGCTGACGATTTCGGCGTCGCGTTCGCTGGCGGCGTTGAAGGTGCGGATGGCGATATCGTGGCTTGCGCCCTCGGCATCACCGATCAGCTTGCGGGCGAGCTCGGCGCAGACCTGAGTGAGGGCTTCGCTCAGCTGCTCAGCGGACGGAAGGGCCTCCGAGGCGCCGGACGCCAACAGCACAACGGTGTCGTTGGTGGACATGCAGCCATCGGAGTCAGCGCGGTCGAACGTAACCCGCGTGGCGTCGCGCAGGACGACGTCGAGCTCGTCCGCCGGAACCTCGGCGTCGGTGGTGAGAACCACGAGCATGGTGGCCAGCCCGGGCGCCAACATGCCGGCACCCTTGGCGATACCACCTACGGTGAACTGCTTCCCTTGGGCATCGGTCCCGACGAAGACGGCCTCTTTGGAGACACTGTCCGTGGTCATGATCGCGGTGGCGGCCTCGGAACCGCCGTCCTCCGACAACTCACGGAAAGCCGCCTCGACGCCGGGCAGGATTTTGTCCATGGGCAGTTGCTCGCCGATGAGGCCGGTGGAACACACCACGACGTCGGAAGCTGAGACTCCCAGCACCTCGGCCACCTTCTCGGCGGTGGCGTGGGTGTTCTGGAAACCTTGCGGCCCGGTGCACGCGTTGGCTCCGCCCGAGTTCAGGACAACTGCATCCACACGGCCGTCGCTGACCACCTGACGGGACCAATGCACGGGCGCAGCAGCAACCCTGTTCGAGGTGAAGACTGCGGCGGCGGTCTTATGGGGGCCGTCATTGACCACCAGGGCCAGGTCCGGGTTGCCCGATGCTTTGATGCCTGCCTTGATGCCGGCGGCGCGGAATCCCTTGGGGGCGGTAATGGTCACGGTGCAACTCCCTGCAGGTTCAGGCCGGCGGTTTCGTCCAGGCCTAGGGCGATATTCATGGACTGCACGGCTCCGCCTGCAGTTCCCTTGGTGAGGTTGTCGATTGCGCACGTCACGATCACGCGGTTGGTGTGCTGATCGAACGCCAACTGCATGACAGCGTGGTTCGACCCTTGGACCGACTTGGTGGTGGGCCACTGGCCTTCCGGGAGGAGGTGCACGAAAGGCTCGTCATCGTAGGCCTCGGTCCATGCCTGGCGCAGTTCGGCGTAGCTGACGCCGTGTCCCGCCTTTGCGGTCGCGGTAGTGAGGATGCCGCGGCTCATCGGCGCCAAGGTAGGCGTGAAAGAGACAGTCACTTGTTCGCCGGCGGCGTTGGAGAGACCCTGCTCGATTTCCGGTGTGTGCCGGTGACCGCCGCCAACCCCGTACGGGCTCATGGAACCCATGACTTCGGCGCCGATCAGGTTGACCTTGGCGGCCTTGCCGGCGCCGGATGTCCCCGAGGCGGAGACAATCACGACGTCGTCCGTCAACAGGAGGTTGTTGGCAAACCCAGGCGTCAGGGCGAGCAGGGCCGACGTCGGGTAGCAGCCGGGGACAGCGATCCGCTTAGCGCCCTTGAGCGCCTCCCGCTGCCCCGGGAGCTCGGGCAGGCCATAAGGCCACGTCCCGGCGTGGGCGGAACCGTAGAATTTCTCCCAGACAGTGGCGTCCTGCAAGCGGTGGTCCGCACCGGCGTCGATGACTACAGTGCCTTCCGGCAACTGGGCGGCGATTTCGGCGGAGGCGCCGTGCGGAAGGGCCAGGAAAACGACATCGTGGCCGGAGAGGTTCTCCACGGTGGTGTCCTCGAGAATCCGGCTGGTCAAACCATGGAGATGCGGCTGCAACTCCCCTAGTCTGGAACCGGCGTTGCTGTGGGCAGTGATCGCACCGATGGTGACGTTCGGGTGGCCTGCGAGCAGCCGCAGCACTTCTCCCCCGGCGTAGCCGCTGGCACCGGAGACGGCAACAGAAATAGTCATAGCGCCACTATACAGCAAAACTATTCACTTAACCCGATATTTATGCATGCCCGTGTGAGCTGTCTCATTTGTTAGGACATTGCGCGTATGCTTAGTGGAGGGTGATCCAGACCGTGCAGTCCGAACGTCGGCTGCAGCGTTGCCCGTTAGCGATACGGGGCACATTCATGTCACCCACGTCCACCGCTGAGCGCCCCAAAGCACGCGCGATTCAGCCAAATCCCGTTGTCCAGAGCTACTCGGAGCTCCTCAAGAGCGTCAAAGCCGCGGGACTCCTCGAACGCCGCAGCGGCTTTTACATTTGGGTCTTCGTGGCCCTGGCACTCCTCATGGCAGGCACCTGGCTCGGTTTCGCCCTGATCGGCGAATCCTGGTACCAGCTCCTCATCGCCGCCGCCGTGGGCATTCTTTGCACACAGCTGAGCTTCCTGGCCCACGAGGCCGGGCACAAACAGATCTTCGCCTCACGCCGCGCCAACGACTGGTCAGCCCGGCTCCTGGCCACCGGCGTCGCCGGCATCAGCTACTCCTGGTGGGAACAGAAACACGGTGCCCACCATAACCACCCCAACGTCATCTCCAAGGACCCGGACATCAGGAACAACGCCCTGGTGTTCTACGAAGACGCAGCGGCAGAGCGCAAGGGCCGCTTGGCGTTCCTTACCAAGAAACAAGGCTGGTTCTTCTTCCCGCTGCTGACACTCCTTGGCCTAAGCCTGCAGTTCGATTCCCTCCGCTTTGTGTTCGGCAAGCAGAAGGTACGCCACCGCTGGGTAGAGACGCCTATTCTTGTCGCACGGCTCGCAGCCCTTCCGGTCCTGGCCTTCACCTTCCTTCCCATCGGTATGGCCTTCGCCTTCCTCGGTGTGCAGATCATGGTCTACGGCTTCTACATGGGCGCATCCTTTGCTCCCAACCACAAGGGCATGCCGGTCCTCCCCAAGGACAGCCGCGTGGACTTCCTCAATCGCCAGATCCTGACATCGCGCAACATTTCCGGCGGCCTCTTCATGGACTTCCTCCTGGGTGGACTCAACCGTCAGGTGGAGCACCACTTGTTCCCGGATATGGCTCGCCCCCATCTGTACAAGGCCACAAAGATCGTGCGCGAGTTCTGCACCAAGCACTCCATTACCTACACGGAAACAACGCTGATTCAGTCCTACGGGATCGTGGTCAGGTACCTCAACGAGGTGGGCCTCGCGGCAGGCCGCGGCTTCGACTGCCCGGTGGCGTCGACGCACGGACGCTTCTAGGCGTTCAACACGGGAGGCCCCAACCTCCCTAGGATGGATCCTGAAACCCGGGCACCGGAACCACCGCCCCGGAGTGAGGAGCCAGCATGACGCACGCCATCGTTGCACGGCAGCCCGGAGGACCTGACGTCCTTGAGTACGCATCCGTGGAACCACCGACACCTGGCCCCGGCCAGCTGCTGATTAAGGTCGCAGCTGCCGGGGTCAACTTCATTGAGACGTACCAGCGCAGCGGCACGTACAAGGTGGACTACCCCTTCACTCCGGGGGCCGAAGCTGCCGGCACCATCGAGGCCCTTGGTGAAGGCGTTGAAGAATTTGCTGTGGGTGACCGCATCGCCACCGCCGAGGGATCCAGGACCTACGCCGACTATGCACTGGTGGACGCAGCCAAGGCCCTCCCGGTTCCGGCCGGCGTGGACGATCATACGGCTGCGGCGCTGCCCCTCCAGGGAATCACTGCCCACTACCTGATGAACTCGTCGTTCCGCGTGGAGCCAGGGCACACCGTCCTCCTCCATGCGGGAGCGGGCGGCGTGGGTCTGCTGCTGACCCAGCTGCTGAAGGCCCGCGGCGCACGTGTCATCACCACAGTCTCGTCCGACGAGAAGGCGGACCTTTCCACGCTCGCCGGCGCCGATGAGGTACTTCGCTACGACGGGTTCGCGGACAAGGTGCGCGAACTCACCGACGGCGAGGGCGTCAACGTGGTGTACGACGGCGTGGGCAAGGATACGTTCGACGATTCGCTGAAGAGCCTGCGTATCCGCGGTGCCATGGTGCTTTTCGGCGCAGCCTCCGGGCCCGTCCCGCCGTTCGATCCCCAGCGGCTCAACGCCGCCGGTTCCCTGACCTTGACCAGGCCCACCATGGGGCACTTCGTGCAGAACACCCACGAACGCCGGTGGCGCTCAGCGGAAATCTTCGACGCCGCAGCCAACGGCACTCTGACTGTCCGGGTGGGAGCGACGTATCCGCTGGCCGAAGCAGCACAGGCCCACCGGGACCTGGAAGGCCGCCGTACCACTGGCAAAGTCCTCCTGGTGCCATAACTGCCATGCCCGGCTCCCCAACATCTGGCGGCATACAGGCGAACAGCAGCGCAACAAAATGTGACGTACAGGAAACGTCCGACACCTTTTGTTCACCTTTCTGCGACAAGCTGAGCCCGTGAGCACAGAACATCCCGTGGGGGCCGGGCAGACGCCTGCCTTGACCACCTACCGCCCCCAGTTGCCGGGCGGCGCCGCAGCACCGGCCGAGCGGACTCTCGTAGAGATCCTGGAACAGACCACCGCGTCCTTCCCCGAGGCTTCGGCGTTGGATGACGGCCACAAGTCGTTGAGCTACACCGAGCTACTCAAAGCCGTCCGACAGTTCGCCGCAACATTGAACGCCGCGGGGCTGGGGCGCGGGGACAAGATCGGCGTCCGGATCCCGTCCGGGACCAACGAGCTCTACATCGCCATCCTGGGAATCCTCATGGCCGGTGCGGCCTACGTTCCCGTGGATGCCGACGATCCTGACGAGCGGGCACGCCTGGTGTTCGGCGAGGCCAAGGTTGGTGCCGTCATCGCAGCGGGCCTTGACGTGCAACTCTCCGGCGCGGCCCGGGAGCCCCTCCCTACACCCAGCACGCCCGGACTGGACGATGATTCCTGGATCATCTTCACATCCGGCTCCACTGGTACTCCCAAGGGCGTTGCCGTCAAACACCGCTCGTCCGCCGCCTTTGTCGACGCCGAAGCCCGGATCTTCCTCCAGGCCGAACCCATCGGCGCCCAGGACAGGGTGCTGGCCGGCTTGTCTGTGGCCTTCGATGCTTCCTGCGAAGAGATGTGGCTGGCTTGGCGTCACGGCGCGTGCTTGGTACCAGCTCCTCGTGCTTTGGTTCGGACGGGGATGGACCTGGGTCCCTGGCTCATCAACCACGGCATCACGGTGGTTTCCACCGTGCCCACCCTTGCAGCCCTCTGGCCGGCCGAGGCCCTCGAAAACGTCCGCCTCCTCATTTTCGGCGGTGAAGCATGCCCGCCTGAACTGGCCGACCGGCTCGCCGTGGATGGCCGCGAAGTCTGGAATACCTACGGGCCCACAGAGGCCACGGTCGTTGCGTGCGCGGCTCCTTTGGGCGGACCCGGCCCCGTGCGGATCGGACTGCCGCTGGACGGCTGGGACCTCGCCGTCGTCGATTCCGACGGCGCCCCGGTCGCCGAAGGCGAGATCGGCGAACTGATCATCGGGGGCGTAGGGCTGGCCCGCTACCTGGATCCCGCCAAGGACGCTGAAAAGTACGCGCCAATGCCCACACTGGGTTGGGAGCGCGCCTACCGCTCGGGCGACCTTGTGCGATTTGAAGCCGAGGGCCTGATCTTCATGGGCCGGGCTGACGAACAGGTCAAACTGGGCGGGCGGCGCATCGAACTGGGCGAAGTGGATGCGGCTCTTCAGTCCCTCCCCGGCGTTGCCGGCGCAGCGGCCGCAGTCCAGACGACGGCGGCCGGCAACCAGATCCTGGTGGGTTACCTCGCTGCGGCCGACGGCATTGAACTCGACATGGACGCGGCACGCCGGCTACTGGGCGAAAGCCTTCCCGCGGCATTGATCCCCCTTCTGACCCTTGTAGATTCGTTGCCCACCAAGACCAGCGGCAAGGTAGACCGACACGCCCTCCCGTGGCCGCTGCCCGGAGCCGGCGCCACCGAGGCAAGCAACGCCCCGTTGAACCTTCCCGATGACGCGCGCTGGGTAGTGGAGCAGTGGGAGTCCGTGCTGGGCAGTCCAGTGAGTTCCCTGGATGCCGATTTCTTCGCCTACGGCGGCGGGTCACTGGCTGCGGCCCAGCTCGTCTCCGCGCTCCGGGTCAGATACCCCACCATCACGGTGGCTGACATCTACGCGACACCGCGCGTCGGTGCCCTGATCGACGCCGCCCGGCAGTCACTGCCCGACGGCGGCACGCCGGGTCCCGCGGCCGAGCGCACCGTCCGCCCCACCGCCGTGAAGTCGCAGGTTTTCCAGGTCCTCATGGGCGTCCCTTTGCACATCCTGGTGGGAATGCGGTGGCTCACCTACCTCATGGCGGCCAACAGATTGCTGGCCGACTTCGCCGGATTCACAGCGGCGCCAGTGGTCTCCTGGTGGTGGATCGCGGCGTCCTGGCTGATCTTCGTCAGCCCGCTTGGCCGGATGAGCATCTCCGTAGTTGCGGCGCGCGTGCTGCTCGGCAGGATCGAACCCGGCACCTACCCGCGATCCGGAAAGACCCATCTGCGTTTGTGGCTTGCGGAGCAAATTCAAGATCTCTCCGGCGCCATTGGCCTCGCAAGCGCCCCGTTCGTCCCCTACTATGCCCGTGCCCTCGGCGCGAAGATCGGCAAGGACGTCCATCTGCACTCTTTGCCGCCCGTTACGGGTCTGCTCTCGTTGGGCAGCGGGGCGAACATCGAGCCCGAAGTCGACCTTTCCGGCTGGTGGGTGGACGGCGACTCAGTCCACATCGGCCAGATCCATGTGGGAGCCGGAGCCGTGGTGGGCGCAAGGAGCACCCTCATGCCCGGAGCCACCATCGGTGCAGGCGCCCACGTGGAAGCAGGCTCAGCCGTCCTGGGCAAGGTCAAGGCCGGGCACTTGGTGGCCGGCTCCCCCGCCGAGCGGCGCGGCAAGGCCAAGCACGACTGGCCGGAGGCTGCACTTCGTCGCTC
Source organism: Paenarthrobacter sp. NPDC056912 (assembly GCF_042786555.1). Classification (NCBI taxonomy): domain Bacteria; kingdom Bacillati; phylum Actinomycetota; class Actinomycetes; order Micrococcales; family Micrococcaceae; genus Paenarthrobacter; species Paenarthrobacter sp. NPDC056912. The sequence continues at coordinate 275,053 of NZ_JBHUCD010000004.1, read as the reverse complement.
CGCCGTTGACCGCCTCTGGCTGGTGGCCTTCGCGGCTGCATCTGCCCTGCTGGCGCTGATCCCCTTCATTTCCGCCTTCGCTGGTGGCCTGGTGATCCTCGCTTTCATCCAGGGGCATGACTCACTGGAAACCGCCCTCCCCCGGATTGCCCTGGCCATTCCGCTGGCAGCGCTCGTGTGGTTCTTTGGCAACCTGGTGCTCATCCTGGCCGTTGCCCGCATGCTCGGACTGGGCCTCCGGGAGGGGCACTACCGGGTTCGAAGCCGAGTTGGTTGGCAGGTCTGGGCAACTGAACGCCTCCTGGACATGGCGCGCGACCTGCTCTTCCCGATCTACGCAAGCCTCTTTACCCCTGTCTGGCTCCGCCTCCTTGGAGCAAAGGTGGGGAAGAACGTTGAAGCCTCCACTGTGCTGCTGGTTCCCAAAATGACCACCATCGGCGACGGCGCATTCCTGGCCGACGACACCATGGTTGCGTCCTATGAACTCGGCGGCGGCTGGATGAAGATCGCGCCGGCCAAGATCGGCAAGAGGTCATTCCTGGGCAACTCGGGGATGACGGCGGCAGGACGCAACGTTCCCAAGAACTCCCTCGTCGCGGTGCTGTCCGCCACCCCCGCAAAGGCCAAATCCGGAACCTCATGGCTCGGCAGCCCGCCGGTCAGGTTGCGTCGCACCGCCGTCGACGCTGACCAGACCCGAACCTTCCAGCCGCCCCTCAAACTCAAACTGGCGCGCGCCCTGTGGGAACTGTTCCGCCTTGTGCCAGTTATCCTCACGGTGGCCATCGCCGTCAGCGTCATGCTGGTCCTGGACTGGATTGCCCGCGGATGGGGTTATTGGATCGCCGCGCTCCTGGGCGGCCTGGTGATGCTGGCAGCGGGGGCCGTGGCCGCGTTCAGCTCCATCGTTGCCAAGTGGGTCCTTGTTGGAACCATCCGTGCCGGGGAACACCCCCTGTGGAGTTCATTCATTTGGCGCAACGAGGTTGTGGACACATTCATTGAGATGGTCAGCGCTCCGTGGTTTGCCCGGTCAGCTGCGGGCACTCCTGCCCTGGTGTGGTGGCTCCGCGGGCTTGGTGCCAGGATCGGCCGCGGAACGTGGTGCGAAAGCTATTGGCTTCCCGAGGCCGACCTCGTGGCCTTGGGCGAAAACTCCACCGTCAACCGAGGCTGCGTGGTCCAGACGCACCTCTTCCACGACCGTGTGATGAGCCTGGATACAGTGACCCTCGGCAACGGTGCCACGATGGGGCCGCACGGCGTCATCCTCCCCGCCGCCAGCATCGGCGACGGCGGAACTGTTGGTCCGGCGTCGTTGGTCATGCGCGGCGAAACCGTCCCGGCGGGGACCTATTGGATGGGAAACCCAGTGAGCCCTTGGGTGGGTCCGTCTGCACAAGCTCCCCGTCTCCAGTAGATTGGGCAGATCATGACCGCACCAATCACCACCCCCATGACCGCAGCCGACCCCTACACCTTGGACCACGGGAGCACCAGCTACCGCGTGGACCGGTACGAGTTGGACCTGGACGTCCGGCTGGGCAGCAACAAGCTGATCGGCAAGGCCGTCCTGAGGTGTACGGCGTTGGAACCGGCGACGCAGGTGGTCCTGGACCTTGTGGGTTTGCGGGCTTCCAAGATCCAGTTGGACGGCAAGAAGATCCAGAAGTTCAGCCACCGGGCAGAACACCTTGTAGTGACCCCCGCGTCCGCACTGAAACAAGGTCAACAGTTCATGCTGGAGATCAGGTATGAAGGCAACCCGCAGCCGCGCCGGGGCCTATGGGGCGAGGTTGGCTGGGAAGAACTGAACGACGGCGTGCTGGTGGCCGGACAACCCAACGGCGCCGCGTCCTGGTTCCCCTGCAATGATCATCCGCGCAGCAAGTCGAGTTTCCGGATCTCGGTGACCACGGACGATAACTACCGGCCAGTGTGCAACGGCCGGCTGGTATCCCGGTCCCGTAAATCCAGCCGGGAAACGTGGGTCTATGAACATTCCGAACCCATGGCAACGTATCTCGCCACGCTGCAGATCGGCCGCTACGTCATGGTCCCCCTGAACGACGCCGATACCCACCACCGCGTCCCGCAGTTCGCTGCCGTCCCGGCCGAACTGGCCGACGACGCCCGTGACGGGCTGCGTCGGCAACCGGACATGATGCGGACCTTTGAAGACTGTTTCGGCCCCTACCCTTTCGACGACTACACCTCAGTGGTTACCGAGGACGAGCTCGAGATTCCCCTGGAGGCCCAGACCGTATCCATCTTCGGCCGCAACCATATGCGTGGCACGTGGGAGGCCCAGCGCCTGATCGCCCACGAACTCTCTCACCAATGGTTCGGCAACTCGTTGACTGTCAGCAACTGGAAGGACATCTGGTTGCATGAAGGATTCGCCTGCTATGCAGAATGGTTGTGGTCCGAAGAATCCAGGACCATGACTGTTGCTGCGCGGGCAACGGCCGCGTGGAAGAGGCTCGACGCCGGGCCGCAGGACTTGCTGGTCGGAGACCCCGGCCCTGAGCTGATGTTCGATGACCGTGTCTACAAACGCGGGGCCTTGGCTGTTCATGCAGTTCGGATGGCCGCCGGGGACGAGGCATTCTTCGGATTCCTGCAGCACTGGACGATCAACAACCGGCACGGCTCGGTGTCCACAGAGTCGTTCATTGAAGCTGCGGGCTCGTTCATTCCTGGCTTTGATGCTGCCAGGATTTTGCGGCCGTGGCTTTACGACGCCGTGCTTCCTCCCCTGCCGCAAGCTACCCGCTAGCCAGAGCTGCCACGAGTCCGTCCGGGAGTTTCCGGTTTTCGTCGATGCTGGTGACGTCGGAAAGGCCCGGAAGGTCAAGTACATCCACATCGGCGGGATTCCGGCGCAGGCCCTCACCGGTCATCTTCAGCCACGCTTCCTTGCGTGCCCATAAGCGCGTGCGGTGCACGGCCTGCTGCTCCTCCGCGACGGACGCGAGGAAGCGCTTCTCCCCTTCGGTTAGTGCTACGTCGTCAAAGCCTTCGAAGCCGGTTCGATTCGTCGCTTCAAGGTCCACTCCCAGCCGGAGGCCTGGCCTTGGACTCACGACGCCGGCCAGCAGCACCCAGCCCGACGCCCGGGAGGCGCTCAGCACCAGAGGCGCGCGGCCGCCGTCGAGCAGGAAACCGGGGCGGCCGTGGTCCTGGCCGGGGCCGCACTGCGGGCAGCGGTAGTCCGGCGAGAGCCGTGCTGAATCGACGTCAAGCAGCGAGGCGGCAAAGTGTAGCGCTGCAAGCCGACCTGCAATGAACTCTTCCCGATCTTTGGGATGGGTGAATCTGGTGGCACGGAGCTGGGCCGGCCAATCAAGGTCTAGGTGACTTGGGCCAGAAACAGGCACATCAGCTAGCTTCAGCAGCTCATACCCCGCACTGTTCACAATAACCTCCCTCAAAGCTGGTCCGCTGGGAAATGTTGCCCTACGGTGAGTACATCTAGCAAAATTTGATGTGCTCCGGTCCGCGAGCGAGGTAACTTTCGACGGCCAGAGCCTCGCACGTGTGCAGCCGTCCTAATACGGGCCGTTAGGGAAAAGCCAGGTGTCCCGCCAATCCTGAGTGAGAGTTCCTCCGCGCACAGGCGCGGACGAGTGGATGGACGGCGCTTCCAGGATCAACACGCGTTATATTCGGGTCGATCTCGGCGTTGAGCAGATGGCAAAAGACGCCCAAAGACTGGTGGGGTGCTTATGATTTTCTTAGTTGAAGTTGCCCCGAAGAAATGAGACTCTCTGCCGAACGGACAGGGACGACCGCGTGCACGAGAACCATTCGCTTAGCTTCACAGTTGACCACTTGAGCGTAGGTCAACGGGTGAGGGCCATCATCTTTGAAGGCTCTCTTAGTTCGGTGAAGCCGAATTGGGCGTAGAGTCCGTGAGCATCTCCTGTCGACAACAAAACCCGCTTCAGGCCCAGGGGTTCAAGGTCCGCTACCACACCAGCCGCGAGCATCTTGCCAATGCCTCGACCGCGGACTTCCGCAGCGACGAACACGTCGCAGAGCCATGCGAAAGTAGCGCTATCGGTCACAACGCGGCCGTAAGCCACTTGCGCTCCAGTCGATGTTTCATAGACCCCGTAGTTTCGGGAAGCGTCGATGGCAGCTTCTTGTTTTTCTCGAACCCGGCCTTGCGCCCAATAGGACTCCTCACTAAGCCAACGGTGTACTCTGCCACGATCGATTTTCTCCGCTTCGGCGGAGAAAAAGTAGGTATCAGTCATGACAATATCCTAAGGGAACGGGACGAAACCGTTCGAAGTAAAGGAACCAACGTTCGTCCGAATCTCGGATCGGTTCCCCTTATATCGCGGCATTTGGAAGCTCCAACCCAATAAAGCGCAATGTAACACATTTCTTGCGCGTCGACCCCTCCGTCTGGACCAACGGCACCGGCATTCATACCGTCATATGGGTATCTCGTTGATCCAGCCCAAAAATAGCCCTTTCCTGCGCCGTTGGGCGGGCCAGAACAGACACGGCATCGAGGAGATCCGCTGCCACCGCCGAACAAGAGTTTACAACGGGGTTCATACGCTGCAGGGCGTGCCAGAAAGACACGCTCTCTTCTCTTATTCCGAACGCGGTAACTAAAACACCACAGTTTCCGTTCATTCGAAAAGCAAAGAGTGCCACCTGACTTACTGGTTTCCCATACGGCGAGGAACTAGGGCGAACAAAGTTAGAGCAGACAAAACTAGGAGCCCTAGCCAGTAGACAAGGCCGAACTGGCTTCCGGACAATGAAACAAACACCGAGAGGCCTGCCCATGCCCCCACACTCTCTCCGACGGCCGAGGTGAGTTGACGCATGTTCATTGATTCAACAACTGGCCGCCCTTCCGCTGTATTGGCATAGGCAACATTGAGAATTGGCGTGAAAATAGTCTCACCCACTGAGAACAAAACGACTCCCAGACAAACGAGCACGATTCCTGCCACGCCCTCTCGCGCCGCAAAAAGCGGCATCGAGAGTCCGAGGATGCAGACGCCGAACACCAAGATGGACAGCACTGAGGTGCCTCTCTGGAGTCTCCGTTCCACAAGGTAGGACACCGGTATTTGAACGATTACCACGAGCACGCCATTCAACGTATAAAACAAGGCACGAATCATTGGTTCATCCGTCACACCCGCAAACACGAGAGAGAAGCTGGAGAAAAACTGGCCCATCAAGATACTCCCGAGCATCGCCACAAGCGTTATTCGGCGGGCGCTGGGAGAATTGAACAACTCTCGTACTATACCCAGAGTAAGGGGCGGTCGAAGCGACCCCTGATTCAGCATCACCCCCGCGGGCGCAGCAAGAGGCGCGAAGACCGCGGCCACAACGAAAACCGCACTAACGCTGAGAAGAAATGGAGTATACAGGCCTCCATCAAGAACAAAGGTTCCTAGCACCGGCCCCAGAGCGGCGCAACAATTTGCGACAAGTTGAATGACGGCAAACCCTCGGTTTTGTAGTGATTTATCTGAGGTCGATAACACTACAAAACTCCGAACACCTGTCCCATTCGAGCTGAATCCAATACCAGCGAACCCCAAGGCGATAACCAGAACCCATGGGTTACCACTGACAGCGACGACCGCGTAGGAGACAGCAACAAGACCCAGTGCGAATCGAAGACACCCTCGTACGGATAACTTATGCAGGAGAGGTGCGACAAAGAGGCTGCCGCCACGCGTCATCAACGTCAGAGCGCCGATCGCCAAGGCCGCCCATTGCTCCTGGGCACTGCCCAACTTCAGCGTCAGTAGCAAGGGCAACACTGGCATTAGAGCAAAGTAGGCAGTTTGACTTAAGACTTGATCCGATGCGATGAGAGCAAATACACGCGCGTGGAGGCGGGGTTTGCTCAATTGCGCACTGACTTGCTCCTGCACGTTCACCCGTCGCACCGCAGTTCCGAGAGGTGCGGCCGCAGGAGATCAGCGAACTCTCGACACTCACCGTAGTCTCCCCGCAAGCCCACGTTGCTGGACGTCATAACGTAGCCCAGGCGGTCCCAAGACGATCGGGGCCGGAATACCTTCTGATGTGGCAACGCCGAATACGAAACAACGGCTTGTGGTGGAATCATCGAACGATCCGGCACCGTCTCCACAACGCCGTCACCGTCGGCATAGACGAAAGCCACTGCCGCCCGGGCCTTCGCTTCGCTTGGGAACGTGGGCTTGTCACCACACAAGACGGCGCTCCATGCGGCAGTCGGCGAGAATCCCCACGCATGCTCGATAAGATTGAGTATCTGATCACCAGGCGGGCGCCCTGCGCATTCAATAAGTTTGGGACCACGCGGTGTCCGCATGAATTCGGCATGCAACAGCCCATACTGGAAGCCGATAGCCCCCGCCAATTCCTGCATGGTTTGCCAACACCAGTCCTCGACTGCAACTATCTCGTGGCCAATTTCTACTCGATGTGGGCCCTCGAGTACTTGCTTGGCTGTGAGATTGACCCATTGCACTGCGCCATCGCTCACAAGCGCTTCAACACTGCACTCATCACCTACGAGGAATTCCTCGATGAGGGCGTGGTTCGTTCCATGCCATCCTTCGATGGTCTGATTCTTCTCGTACCCTCCGATGATGTCAGCCCACGCCTTCTGAACATCTGCGCCGATACCAAGACGGGTGACGCCGAGACTCCCCTGCCGATCAACGGGCTTCACTATGACCTCATTTGACTCGTTAGTCAGGAAAATGGCGAGGTCGTCGGCAGAAGTAGCGAGATGGAACGAGACTGCTCCCCACTCGAACGTCGAGGTCGACTGCCGAAGGAGTGCTTTGTTGCGCAGAATGCGTGCTGCCTCCACGCCCGCGCCGGGCAACCCCAACGACGACGCGAGCAGGGCCGCACCTTCAACGGCGTATTCAAGGCCCGGCAACACGCCGTCAACCTTCTCCCTGAGAAGCGACTCCAAGACGGCGTCCGAAACGATCAACGGATCGTGCTGATACTCGAACCACACGGGTATAGCACCGGTGACTCCAGCCTCATCAAGCCACGTTGTGAGCCGTTTAGCCTCCCATATCTCTTGCTCTTCGCAGAAGAGCAACGGGCTGAAACCCGACGATTGTAATTGTTGGGTGGCGTTACGATTAACGCCCACCATTGCCGTCCGACGAGTCATTTGTTGCTTCCTTCCAACAAGTCGACGCGGTAGTTGCAAGCCTTCGATGCAATACCGAGGAGAGACTCGAGCGCCTCAGAGTCATGTGACTGCGCGACAACTACGGCGACATGAGATCGCAGCCCATTGACAGCCATCAAGTAGTCACCGGGCTTGCACTCCCAGTAGATTTGCGCGTCAGCAGGGACCTCATCCTCAATCGCTGTCGCCATAACGCGCCCCGGAGCCGCTTCAATAAACTCCACCCCCGCACATGCAGTCAACGAGGGCAACTCATCCAATGGGAGCCCACGCAGCGAATCGATCAATTCTCCATAGATGTCCAGCCCGGGTCGTGCAGCTTCTACCAGATCCGGGGCAATGAAGCCGCCCGCCTGGCGCACATGAAACTCGCCCCACACGACGCTGCCGTCCGGGCCCACCCAGAATTCGACGTGCAGGTGGCCCCACTGGATCCCTAAGGCAGCGAGACATTCCTGCAGCTGAAGGGACAGATCCTCTAAGGTCGGGAATCCCTGGGGAGCAGCTGGATGTCGATGCCCAATCTCTACGAAGTTCTCATTCTTCGTCTTGGTTGTGGCTCCGTACAATCTCACCTGGCCGCCCACCGTGATGCCTTCTGCTGAGAACTCTTCGCCCAGAACGTACTCTTCCAAGCAGTAGCCACCGGCGAAGACTTCCGCGTCTAGCCCCTGTAGCTCATCGATCCCAGCGATGTAGGTCACTCCAGCACTTCCCATGCCGGTAGCGGGTTTCACAATCCATCCAGATCTTGAAGTCAAGACGTCCGCAGTACCGGCACCTAATCCTCCAAGGACGCGGACTTTTCCGTTAGGATCCACCCCAGCGATACGAAGACTTTGCGGTTGGAAAACACCCGCACTACGCAATGCATCTCGACACGCAGGCTTGTCTTGAATCAGCTCGACGCACTGGACAGAATTGCCCACCAGAGCCAGCGCCTCCACCAACTGGCTGCATACCAATTGATAGTTCTCGCGCAAGGCAGTCGCCAAAACGAGGTCGCCAAGTTCACGAAGACGCAGTTCGTGGACGATGCTGTCGAGTGTTTCTTCAGGCAATTTTCGACTGTAGGAGCCGGGGATTGTGATCATGTGATCCAGCGGTATCGGTGGAACCTTTGTAGCCAAAGACACCTCAAATTCCACGCCGCAGATCTTCAAGTTCCGCTGTCGACACGCCTTGAGGAATCTCTGGAACCAGCTATGCGATGCGCTCGATCCAGAGGTTGTGACACCGACAAGAACCGCCCATCCCTGGAGTACGGGTGCGTTGTTACGCGAGAACATTTAGCCACTCATCTCTGCCGAATTCGACGTGCGCATAGTGGCCACCCCTTACGTGCACCACCTTGAACTCGGATTGCGTTGCCCGGCTCCACCGGTCTGCTTCCACTGGGGGGACAAGCTCGTCATCTATTGCCGCCACGCAAACAATCGGGGCGGTGATCGGCGGTGCGTGTGCCCCGCCGTACGACTCGGCGAGCAAGAGGTCATCTAACGTGGGACGAACGAATAAGTCGTCAGCATCCTCGAGCTCGAGCACTGCCGATGGCGTAAGACCGTACTCGACCATCCGATTCCGCGCGGAATCCATATCCCATTCTTCTTGTCCTTGGACGTAACTACTTGGGCTGAGACCGCAGATTGCCACGAGTTTTGATACCTCTACACCTCGTGCCTCCAAGGCGCCGCAGATATTGAAAGCAAGCGCCGCGCCAAAGCTAACGCCTGCCACTACCAATGGGCCTCGTGGGGCCTCCATCGCGGCTATCACGCTAGGAACAAACTCGTTGATGTCACGAATACCGGGTTGGAATAACCGTCGACCTCGCCCGGGAGGGCAGTAGGCCCACACGGATTGTTCGCCTTGCAATGCCGCCATCGATCGAAATGCTGGCGCACCAGCACCCGTCGGCGGAAACACCAATACAGTCCCCCGCTCGGGAGTAGCTTCGCTGATCCTGTGCCAAATATCAGATATCAAATCACTCAGCCCCGCTCAGGTCTACGCCGAGCAACTCAACAAGATATGTGAGCGTCGGATCTGAGTAGAACCCCCGTAGGGGAATACGGACCCCAAGTTCCTGCCGTAGTGAGGCAAGCAGCCGCACGGCTCGGAGCGAATCACCGCCAGCCGCGAAGAAGTCGCCGGTAGACAATTGTGAGCCCTGCCCCAGCGCTGCACACCAAAGTTTCTCAACACTCGCCTGAAGTCGACCCGCTGCCCTGGAGGGCTTCTCCTCCTGGGCAGGAGACTGTCCCTCAAGAGTCAGCGCCAAACAGGCAGAACGATCAACTTTGCCTGTCCGCACCTTCGGCACAGATGCAACCGGCACGATCCGCTGCGGAACCATATAGGGCGGTAAAAACTCGGACAATTTCTGAGATGTCACTTGAGGCTCCCACTCCAGTGGAATCACCAGAGCGAGATACTCGCCGCTCGAATCATTACGGTATAGCGCTCCGCACTGTCCAGATACACCTGCGAGCTTCCGAGCCGCATTTTCGATCTCCTCCAGATGGATTTTATAACCGGAGATGTTCACCGCGTTATCGGCACGACCCGTCAGATAAAGTAACCCGCTCTCTACATATCCCAAGTCACCAGTCCGGATCTCCCGGTCAGCGCCTTCCGAACCGAAGAAAACGCCACCGTCAGTAACGTGGCCGCCAACCACGTACCCTTCAGCTACCGGAGCCCCTTGAACACAGATAAGCCCCTCTTGCCCGGCTTCTTTTGCGTGTCCCTGGGCGTCGCGAATCACAATTTTTGTATTCGCGATGGGACGACCAAGCGGAAGTTGGTCGTGCAACGTCTTGGCCCGTGGTACCTCGAATACGGTGGTGTTCGCCGTGGTTTCTGTCGCGCCATAGAGATTGAGCAACTGCGCCCTAGGCGCGGCCTCCAAGAACCGTTGCGCGACATCCCCGGTGAGCCGGTCAGCACTGCTACACACCAACTTGAGAGCAGTTAGGGTAGTGCCCTGCTCAGTCGCGATCTCCGCGAGCCCCAGTAGCGCGGCAGGGGTGGCAAAAAGATGCGTAGCGGCCGTACCGGCAACTGCATCGAAGAATCGATCCGGCCGGCTCCGCTCTGCAGAGCTAATGAGAATACCAGTGACCCCTTGGAGCAGTGCTCCTAATACTTCCCAGTACGAGGCAACGAACGAGAGCGGCTTTTGAATCACAACCCGGTCGAGTGGTTCATAGGGATACTGATCCCACATCCATTCAATTCGGTTGCGGATAGCCCTCATACCAACCTGGACAGCCTTCGGAGTCCCTTCCGAGCCCGACGTGAAGTAGATGAACTTGGCATCGTTATTCCAAGTAAAGTCGATGCCGACACGTGTGTCCTCGTATTCGACACCATGCGTCTGCGGGCTGCCTGCGACCCGTTCGGCAAGAGCCTCGTCAACCAGCATCACGTTTTGACCTAGCATCGCAGCTTCACTCAGCTCAGCGATCATTTCCAGCTCCCGAGCGGCCGGCAGCCCCAACGGTAGCCAGGCGATACGAACAGGTTCCTCAACGGCCGCAACCATCAACGAGAGGGAGGGCAGAGAAAGGTCTAGTCGAGCAACCAATACTCGTTTTGCAACCTCATCGCTACCCATCCAGTCGCGCCATGCACGAACACAAGCACCAAATTGCCCCCACGTGTAGCCATTGCCATCCGGCGTCACGAGGCAGGTCTCCGTGAGATGCGTGGTGTTCACCTTCGATACGTCATTCATCAGTTCATAGGGCGCGTACACGTTCGTCTCCCTTCGCGGATACTGTCACCACGGGCAGCGTGGTTATATGCGACACTTCGAGCTCGTCGAGGGCAGAACCAATCATTTCGTCAACGGTGGTCTCGGTGGAGAGCCAGTCAGCTTTCAGATACCAAGCGGTCAGTGCAAGTACTGTTTGAGCTCTCTTAGACGTGACGTTCGAGAGCTTGTAAGCCAGCTGCAGGGTATAGTCATCGCCGTGGCGCTGAACATACAGGGATGCGTCATACTTCGTGAAGCCGGTATCCAGCTCGATCAGACGCAGACTGTCTGAACCTACCCATACTTCAGACGCTGGATACGTGAGCATATTCACCATGGTGCTGAACAGAGGGTCGTCGTTGTTATGAGTCGCAAACTCTGCCACGACCTCACTAAATTGACTGTCGCTGAACGTCGTAGCGTCAGAAGTTGAAGTAGTAAGCCTGTGCACCGCGTCACGGCAGCTCTGATTTCGATCAAGCAGCACTCGAATAGCCACCATATTGAGCATGAGAGTAGGAATGTCGCCGTTAAGTTCCTGCTGACGACCCGCCACAGGTGCGCCAACGGTGAAATCATCTTGCTGTGACACCGTGGCAAGAGCCAATGAGTAGGCAGCGACGAAGAGCGCAAACGGGGTTGTCTCCAACGTACGGGCCGCTTTCCGGATAGCCTCTGTGGTGCTCCCGTCTAGAGAGACCTCGACGATCGAGGCCGAGTAGGGATCGTGTTGCCCGTCGTAGTTGTCCCGCAGAGGAGAAAGGGGGTTCGCTTCTTCCAAGGACTGCGCCCAAAACTCACGTGCCTCCGGAGAGAGACCTTCGGTACCCGATTGGTTACGGAAATATTGAACGACGGAAGCGACACTCTTTTTCACAACAGACTCTTCAATCTCAATGTCCGATATTTGGTAGAAGTCGGCCACCTGTTCCATGAACCTCATCGCTCCCCATCCATCGATGAGAATTTCACTCATGGTCAAGACGAACCACGTCGAGCCACCCTGAATGCGCATTTCATCCAGCTGGAGAGAAGAACCAGTTTCAAGATCGAGTGGTCGGGCGGCGAGTTCGCGACACCGCCAACGGGCTTCGGCCTCCGATTCAACTTCGTGCACCTTCGAACAGCCAAGATGATTCGGTCTTACTGGGAACGTCTGGACAAAGCTTCCGTTCAGATCAACCTCGAAGCGGGCAAAAAGCTGCGGATTTGCACGAAATGCTTGGTGAATCGCATGACGTGCCTTGTCAGCGTCGAGCGTCGGTGCACACTCGAGCAACACTTGATAGTTGTAGTAGGCGCTCTCGGGCTCCAAAAGCCACTGGAAATAGATTCCTTTCTGCGAGGGCTTCATCTCGCAGGTAACGTGTCGACTTGACCAGGCATCTGTTACATCGTGAGACTCGACAATGGAGGGCTGCGGCTCGATATCGCTCCCACTGCCCCCTTGGTCCTGGTAGCGACTCGCGAGGGCTCCAAGCGTGGCGCCCGACAACAAGTCGGCGACTCGAACTGTGCCTCCAAGTGAACGCAGTACATTCGCCAATTGAATTGCCCTGAGGGAGTCCCCACCTGCGTCCACGAACGTGGATCCCAACTTCACTGCATGCCCCAGCACACTCTCAGTGACGGCAATAAAGGACTCACTCGTGAGGAGGTCAGTTTTCTGAAGCTGGCTGAGGAGCGGGACTTTGGAGGTGAGCACCTCAATGCCCGACTGTTCGGCCGCTAACGATTCGAGGCGTTTGATATCGACCTTCCCATTCGGCGTGGTCGGCAACCGGTCAACGCTGAACCACCGGGATGGTCGCATAGGACCGGGCAACACATTCCGTGCACGAATCTCAAGTTCGGAAGAAGACACCGGCTGCCCGTCATGGTGTGAATAGAACGCAGCTAGCCGTGCGTCTCCCGATCGAATGAAAGATTCAGTTGTCTCACGAATGACTATCGCACTACGCTCACGAACCTGAGGGAGGTATTTCACAACAGCCACGGCGTGGACTTCAGGCACTTCATGGAGAATGCGATTTTCGATCTCTCCCGGCTCAATTCGCACACCATTGATCTTGACCTGACGGTCGGCCCTACCGTCATAGATTAACTGTCCATCTGGACGCACATGAACGAGGTCGCCAGTACGATAAAGCCGGAAGGGATATCCTTCGATCTCGCCAAACGCTTCTGCCGTCTTCGTTTCTTCACCCACGTAGCCAAGACCGACGCAAGGCCCTGCGACGAATAGTTCGCCCTGTGCACCTGAAGGGACGGGTCGCCAAATGCCGCTGACAAATTCCAGGACGTAGAGACTCGTATTGGGAATTGGCAAGCCAATAGGCACTGTCCCTAACGCAAGAGTTTCAGTGTTGATATGCGCATGCGTCACATCGTCAGAACATTCCGTCGGCCCGTATGCATTAATGAGCGGTATTTCTGGAAAACGGCGATGCCAGTCCTGGCCCAAACGAAGCGGAAGTTCCTCGCCTGTGACCATCATGCATTCCAGCGCCTTCAACTCTCCCTCGGCATCTACTGCATGCAGGAACTCGCGCAACACAGAGGGAACTACTTCAATGTGAGTTATGGCCTCTCGCTGCAACAGCGAGACTAGTTCATACGGGTCTTGCGCAGCGTCGGTCGCAACGACCCGGACGGCGCCACCGACCAAGAGAGCCGAGCAGAACTGCCAAATAGCCACATCGAACGTAGCCGGCGCTGTTTGGGCAACAACGGAATCTGCAGATAAGCCCAGTAACTCGACCTTAGTGTGCAGGTGGTTCATCATGCCCGTCTGGCCTACCACGGCACCCTTAGGCATGCCAGTGCTGCCCGAAGTGAAGAGGCAATAGCTAGGCACATTGAAGCCATCGTCGACAGTTGTTCGGAGCGGGTCCGTCATCTCTAGTAAGCTTTCCGCGTCCGAACGATCGTCGTCCGTGAAAGTCATGACAGCATCCGTAATCGACGCGATGTGTGAAAGTCGTTCCGGCGGCCATGTTGGATCTACCGGAATATAGATTGCCCCGGTGGCGTTGCAAGCAAGAATATCGATATAACACTCGACGTTTCGCGAACGTTTCGATAGCACAAATCGCCCATGAGCAGCTGCCTCTTGCAGCTGCCAGGCACGATGCTTGACCCGCTGCAGGAGTTCAGCGTACGAAAAAGCGGAGTCGTCGACGTCGATTACAGCTAGCCGGTCCGGCGCCTCTATTGCCCACTGCATAACGTAGGCATAAAGCGTTCGCTCCAAGGGCCATTCGCGGCTTGCACCAACTAACGGATCGGCTGTGAGAAGCAATTCCGAACCATTCTCTTTAAGACTTGTTGTGAGATTCATCGGAACTTGTCACCGCCCCATATTGCCGTGGAAGCCGTCAACACGGACCCCCGAACCATCGGCCACCGCCCGGTCGTATAGCGTCTGTGTAACTGCAAGATCCAGCACTCCCAGACCGAATGGCGAGAAGACGGTAGGCAAGGCAGTATCCAGCGTCACAGCACGTTCATGAACCTCCGCCAGAGTTCCGGTCACGAAGTCACGGCTGCCGTCCATCTGCTCCAGAAGATGCGGTGTTGTGTTTGCCTTTAGGCAGTGCTCGACGTCATCGAAAATATTATTGGCATCACGGAGCGTTTCAGGAGCTAGGTCTCGCAGAGAAATGTTCAAGACCAGTTGACCTGGACGGAAACGAGTCGATGCGGAGACATATGGGGAACCTGCGCTTGTCGCGAACAGGACCACATCACATGACAAAGCTCCCTCCAGGGTGGTCTCAGAATATTCGTCGCTTTGAGTCTGGAGCATGCGCGCGACCGAGTCGCTGTTCAAATCGTGAACGAGAACCGGCATCGGCTGTGGGTAGAGTGCGGTGATGAAACGTAGAGTCGCCTGCGCGATCGGTCCGCTACCAATCACTCCAACACTTGTAGGAGCGCCGTGCAGGATACGCACCGCAAGTGCTGCCGAGGCAGCAGTCCGGGCCGCGCTAATCCGGCTGCCCTCAACTAGTGCCTTCGCGTAGCCGGTGTCCGGATCATTCAGTACGACAACGGCTGATGCGCGTTGAAGCCCAGATTCCACGTTGCCAGGGAAGCTCGAGATCCATTTGATACCGACGGCCCGGAGGTCTAAGCCATCCATGTGGGCCGGCAATGCGATGACGCGATCCCGCGGCGACTCGGGGAAGCGAAGAAAGTAGCTATCCGGGTTCTCGGTCAAGCCATTGTGATGCATCAAGTAGACACGCTCGACCAGATCAATTAGCTCTACCTCTTTGCCGACGAGGAATTCCTCAACGAAATCGGCACCAATAACGAGCATTCCGCCACTCTCAGACATGCAATTCCTCACGCGCAGTCTTCGCTACATAACTGGTTGGCCGAGCAGAAAAATCAATTTCCCTCGACTCGAATTTTTCACTGACCCACTCATCGTTGTAGATCGTGTCAAGATAGCGTTCGCCCATGTCAGGAGCTACGACTACGACGAGACTTCCATGCGGGATTTCATCTTCGAGTGCTTGAAACCCGGCCAGAATAGTACCGGTGGAGCCGCCAGGTAGAAACCCTTCGAGGCTCGCCACACGGCGGCATTCGCGCACAGCGTCAAGTTCACCAACATAGTGCTGTTCGGGCACAATAGAGCCGTCAAACAGCGGAGGTGGAACGCTCGCGCCCAGGCCCGGTACATGCCTTGCAGAGGGCGCTCCGCCAAACGTTACTGAGCCGATGCTGTCGATGGCATAGAGCCGGGTGCTGGCCCCTCGCTCAGCAACTCCCTGGGAGACACCCATTAGAGTGCCTGTCGTGCCCGCACCGACGAAAATAAAGTCCGGATCACCGAACTCAGAAACAATTGACGGATAAGTTTTACTGCGGTGAACTGCCGGATTCGCCGAATTGGAATACTGATTAAGCCACTGCGGGCCTGACTCCGCCTCCTGTAGTTCTCGAATCCTCGCAAGCCGCGCACCAAGGAAACCGCCGGCTTCATCGCGCTCAGTCACGACCTCTACATCTGCCCCCAGCGCACGCATGTGAGCAATTGACGCCGGGTTGGCGTTTGGATCAGTGACGATACTCAGCTTGTACCCGCGCCGGGCACATACTCCTGCCAAAGCAACCCCAAGGCTACCCGACGAAGATTCCACCAACCAGCCCCCAGCGGTCAGACGGCCATCCTTCTCCAAACTATCAACCAGAGCAATCGCAGTCTTCAACTTGATCGATCCGGCTGTATTCAACCCTTCAAGCTTCACGTACAGATCATGATTAGGAAACGCCTTTTCCAGCCGAACAAAAAGCGGATTTTCTTGAAGATCCTCTAAAGATTTACAGATCAAAATACCCCCAACGTATAAGTGCAAATACTTTCATCGCATCAAGGCAAAGGACTCCACGCGACCCAAAGCGCCGTTCACCTGGCGCGCAACCACTTAATAGGTGTGTGATACCCACCATTCGTGACGCAGACCTTGCCCAACTTTCAGGCAAGTTGAGGTCGAAGGGTACTTGCTCGGAATGTCGTTGATAAGGCTGGACGATGACACGTCGAACTATCTGCTGCCGTATCCCGAAACCCGATCCCGATGACGGTTGTTGGTGAACCCAGAGGAGTTGATGGCGCCGTCTCGGGAGTCGCGGCTTATGGGGTCGACATCTGTCCGCCTCAGCCGGTACCTGATGCTGGGCTTCATCAAGAGGCAACCGCTTCCGCGCCTGAGTCAATTCGACTCGTGTTCCTGATTGACGTCTTATCGACTCTCCAACGGTCCGGCACCCAGAGAACGTGTGGTCTCCGCTATCAGTACAGTGTGTACTTGCAAAGGCAGAAATCCGCCCCAGCGCACTTGTACCGCGATTGAATTCAATCTGAACGGTGGACCAATTCGGAGCCGCTGTGATGTTGGTGATTCGGCCCCGGTCGTCTGCGCCGATGACGGAATCCGTGGATTCACGAGCCGCTTAGAGGGCGCGGAGATATCTTCTTTCGCGAGCGGCGTGGCCGCGGAACCCGAAACCTGCGGCTTTTACACCGCGTCGGATACAACAGGCTGGAGCCCCGCGCTTGCGACCAGCGACGTCTGCTCTGACGCTACGGCGGCTCCACCCAGAGGGATACAAAAGAAAATCCCCGGAACCTAGCGGTTCCGGGGACCTTCGTTGTTCACGTGCGGAATCAGCGCTGAACGGCTCCGAAGCGCTCAGCGGCGACAGCCACAGCAGCGGCACGGGCCTCAGAGGCCTCATCGGCTGTCAGGGTGCGGTCGTCGGCGCGGAAGCGCAGGCCGAAGGCAAGCGATTTCTTTCCTTCGTCGATGCCTGGACCCGCGTAGACGTCGAACAAGGAAACATCCTCCAGCAGCTCACCGGCACCTTCACGGAGCGCAGCAAGCACAGAGTCGGCCGGCACATCCTGCGGGACAACCAACGCAACGTCCTGCGTCGCAACGGGGAATCCGGAGATGTGCTTGGCAACGATCACGTCGGCGGCAGCATCGAACAACGCGTCAACGTTGACCTCAAGAGCCACAGACCGGGCAGGCATGTCGTGGGCGGCCAGGAGCTTCGGGTGAAGCTCGCCTGCATAACCCACAACGTCTCCAGAGCGCAGCGCAAGCTGGGCCGCACGTCCGGGGTGGAACGCCTGGTGGCTGCCTTGGCTGACAACCAGTTCAACACCCAGAACATCGGCCATGAGGCGGGCAATGTCCAGGGCATCGGCCCAGTCCCACGCACGAGGCGTGTGCGTCGCAGCGGCCGGTGAATCATGGCCAGTCAAGACGGCGGCGATGTGGAGCGGCTGGTGAGGGACGCCGTCGTACAGTCCATCAAGAACCTCATCGGAAGGCTTGATGCCCAACGGAGGAATGGACTCCGTACCCAGCTTTTCACCGGGAAGGAACACCGAACCAGCCTCGTAAACCGCGAGGTCGCGGAAACCGCGCGAGTGGTTACGGCGGGCAACCTCAATGAGGCCCGGCAGGATGGAAGTCCGGAGGTAGCCGTGCTCCTCGCTGATCGGGTTAGCGAGCTTCAGCGCGGTGCGCGCCCCGCCCTCAACTGCAACGCCGAAGGTATCGTTGGATGCTTTGCTGACGAACGGGTAGGACAGCACCTCGGTGAGTCCCGCGTCTGCCAATGCCTGCACGACGCGACGCTTCTGCTGCTGGCTGCGGCTGAGGCCACGGCCCGGAGGCGCCACCGGCAGTGTTGCCGGGATGTTGTCGTAGCCCACAAGGCGGGCGATTTCCTCGGAGAGGTCTTCCTTGGTTTCGAGGTCATTGCGCCAGCTCGGAGCAGTGACCAAGTACCCGGAAGCAGTCTTCTCCACGGTTGCACCCAGATCCATCAGGGACGTGGTGATCTGCTCTTCAGTGAAGTCGATGCCGATGCGGGCGGCGGCGAACCCTGCGGGCAGGTCAATGGTCACGGCGTCAGGTGCGGTTCCGACGTCGGTCCCGGTCTCGTCTGCCGTTCCTCCAGCGAGTTCCACCAGGAGGTCAACCACGCGCTGCGCAGCAATGCTGGCGACATGCCAGTCAACGCCGCGCTCGAAGCGCTTGGAGGCTTCGGACGGCAGCTTGTGGCGGCGACGTGAGCGCGCAATGGACACTTCGTCGAAGTGCGCGGCTTCCACCAGG
Organism: Paenarthrobacter sp. NPDC056912; assembly: GCF_042786555.1. NCBI lineage: Bacteria > Bacillati > Actinomycetota > Actinomycetes > Micrococcales > Micrococcaceae > Paenarthrobacter > Paenarthrobacter sp. NPDC056912. Next base: position 256,452 of record NZ_JBHUCD010000004.1, on the reverse strand, counting down.
ACGTTAGTGGTGGAGTCGGACACCTCCGTGTGGGCGCCGCCCATCACACCGGCGATGCCAATGGCACCCGAGTTGTCGGTGATCAGCAGGTCCTCAACGTCGAGCGTGCGCTCCTTGTCGTCGAGGGTGGCGATCTTCTCCCCCGCGACGGCACGTCGGACAACGATGTCGCCTGCAAGCTTATCGAGGTCGTAGCAGTGGTTCGGCTGGCCGAGCTCAAGCATAACGTAGTTGGAGATATCAACCGGCAGCGAGATGGAGCGAACCCCTGCCAGGCGAAGGCGTGCGGACATCCACGGCGGGGTGGGACGCGAAGCGTCCACACCACGGACGGTTCGGGCCACGAAGCGGTCGCAGCCGGGCTTGCCGTAAATCGGCGCGTCGTCGTTGAGCTTGACGCCATAGCCGCCTTGCAAGGAAGCCGGCGCACTCACTTTGGAGGCCGGATCCACGAACGACGTTCCGGTGGCGTGGGCGTACTCGCGGGCAACCCCACGGATGGAGAACGCGTAACCGCGGTCCGGGGTGACGTTGATTTCCGCCGCTTGGTCGTACAGGCCCAACAGTTCCATCGCGTCGGAGCCGATTTCCGGGTCCAAGCCGATGCGGGACAGGACCAGAATGCCGTCATGGTCGTCGCCGATGCCCAGCTCGCGGACGGAAGCAATCATGCCGGCGGACAGGTGACCGTAGGTCTTGCGTGCCGAGATCCGGAAGTTTCCAGGCAGAACAGCGCCGGGGAGGGTGACAACCACTTTGTCGCCTTCCACGAAATTGTGGGCACCGCAAATGATGCCCTGCACGCCGGAGGGGTCAATGCCGTCGCCCGTAAGGGTCTGCTCCTGCCCCTCGGGGACAACGCGGACCTGGCACCAGTTGATGGTCTTGCCGTTGGACTGCGGCTCCTTGACCAGGCTCAACACCTGGCCCACCACAACCGGGCCTGTCAGCTCATCGGTAGGACGGTGGACTTCTTCTTCTTCAAAGCCGACCTTGACCAGGTCCGCCATGACGTCTTCGGCCGTAGCTTCGGCCGGAACCTGCGCGAATTCGCGCAACCAGGAAAGTGGGATACGCACTGTTAGATCTCCATCCCGAAGTGCTCGCTGAAACGTACATCGCCTTCGATCATGTCGCGCATGTCGCCGACCTCGTTGCGGAACATGAGCGTGCGCTCAATGCCCATACCGAAGGCAAAACCTGAATAGATGTCCGGATCGATACCGGCTGCCCGGAGGACGTTGGGGTTGACCATGCCGCAACCGCCCCACTCGATCCAGCGGGGGCCACCCTTGGCACCGGGGTGCCAGATGTCCAGCTCGGCGGACGGTTCCGTGAACGGAAAGTAGTTCGGGCGCAAACGGATGGAAGCTTCATCGCCGAACATCTGCCGGGCGAAGTGCTCCAGCGTGCCGCGCAGGTCCGCCATGCTGAGGTTCTTGTCGATCGCAAGCCCCTCGAACTGGTGGAACACAGGGGTGTGCGTCGCGTCGAGTTCATCCGTGCGGAACACCTTGCCCGGGCACAGCACGTAGATGGGCACTTCGCGTTCCAGCATGGAACGTACCTGCACCGGCGACGTGTGTGTGCGCATGAGCAGGTGCGCTTCGGGCGGCTCCACGAAGAACGTGTCCTGCATTTCGCGCGCCGGGTGGTCCGGTTTGAAATTCAGGGCATCGAAGTTGAACCACTCGGACTCCACCTCGGGGCCTTCGGCGATTTCCCAACCCATGCCAACGAAGATGTCCGAGACGCGGTCCTGCAGCGTGGACAGCGGGTGGCGCGCACCGGCACGGCGACGACGCGGACCTGCCGTGACATCCACGGTTTCCTCGATCAGGATGCGGGCGTCGTTCTCAGCCTCAAGGACCTCGGTCCGGGCTGCGAGCGCCTGGTTGACCCGGCCGCGGGAGGACCCCATGAGCTTGCCGGCGGCAGCCTTGTGCTCCTTGGCGAGGCCACCGATTTCACGGTTGGCCAGGCTTAGGGGCGACTTCTCCCCGGTGTGGGCGAGGCGGACAGCCTTGAGTTCTTCGAGGGAGGAAGCAGCCGCAATGGCGGCAATGGCGTCCTCGACGGCGGCGGTGATGGCGGCTTCATCCAGCGGATTCGGGATGGCAGCGCCTGGCAAAGTGTCAGTCATCTACTGTTCTTAGCTACGAGTCGGGAGCGGCCGGCAACGCAGGCCTGCAAAACGAAAGGGCAGTGCTCGCCGCGGACGGCAGGCACTACCCTTCAGTCTAGTTGAACCTCACTGGCGGGATTTAACCCGCCGGGGCGGCTTCTCCAGGTGAATCGACGACGGCGGCCCGCGCCACGGCCGCTTAGGCGCCGGGAGCGGGAGGTGAAGTCGGCGGCGGAGGCACCTGGCCGTCGTCGTGCGCTGACCCGGGCGGCTGGGCCGGCGGCTGCTGAGGGGCGTAACCGGTCTGAGGCGGGGTGTAACCCGGCTGTCCATACGGCGCTGGGCCAGCGAGCGCCGGTGTTTGCTGTGCCGACCTCTTGCGGAGCAGCACGAACAGGACCACCAACGCTGCGGCCACAACCACAACAGCCACGAGGATCCAGATGATCCACATCGGAACGCCGGCGTTGGCCTCGGCCTTGGCCTGGACGGAGGTTTCGTTGATGGAGAGCATGTTGAATGTTGCCGTCTTGCCGTCTACCGTGGCGCCCTTGGCCTCCACGACTTTGCCGGGGAACGTGAACTTGACGGTGGCTTCGTCGAAGATCGACTTGGCCATGCTGGAGGCAGCCGGGTCGCTGGCGTCGGTGCCGGTCACGCCGCCCATGGAGATGACGTAGAAGTCCCCCTCTTTCTTCAGCTCGAAAGGGTTTTCGGAGCTGGAAGACTCTGCGAGCTTGGCAGGGTCAAGATTGACGGCGGTGATCCGCTTCCCCTTGTACTTCTCATCCTCGTAGTCCACCACCGTGGCGCCCTCGGGGATGTCCATGTCCTGGCCGGCCCCGTTATTGGACTCCATGAATTCATCGAACGATTTGTCACCCAGCACCGATTTCTGGATGGCGTAAACCACCTCGTAGTCGACGCTCTTTTCACTGTTGACCTTCACGGCCATATTGAGCTTGACGCATCCGGTCAAGGCCACCATCACTACAATCAGCACACCAACAACGCCCATGGCGCGTTTCGCGTTCATATTCCCTCTCCCCCATTGATTCCCCACACCGGCCGGTGCTCGAACAGCGTATCCTCGCGGCCTGTGCCGTGCCATAGTCGGTGGGTCTAGCATGGCTTCATGACTCCGGGGCAACGATTACGGCAGATTGCCAACGTCCTGAACCTGACCACGCCTTTGGGACTTGTTGTAGCTGCCGCCTCCCGTTCGACGATGTCGCGGGGCCCACGTGGACTCGTGGTGGCAGCCGGCTATCACTGGAGGCTCCCGCACGCCGGAGCATTCACAATCGGAAACGTCATCCTTTACCGTGCCCCGCACGGAGTGGCCGGCAAGAATACTGTCCTCCTGGGGCACGAGGAGCGGCACAGCACCCAGTATGCGTATTGCTTGGGCCTTCCATTCCTTGCCCTATATGGCATCGCCGCCGGATGGTCGATGCTCCGCACGGGCAATCCGGGTTCCGGGAATTTCTTCGAACGGCAGGCTGGCCTCGCGGCCGGCGGATACATTGACATTGATAACCCGACGCCGGAAGGAAGCTCCGGCACCAGAATCGAGGCCTAAGCATGAAGCGAACCATCACCGTGACCGGGACTGCGAGCGCCAAGGCCGTTCCGGACCTGGTCACTTTGACCCTCGGCGTGGAGACGCGCCGGGAAACTGCGGCAAAAGCATACGACGACGCCGGTGCAGCGGCCACCGCTGTGGCGGCCAGCTTGAGGGCAGCCGGCGTGACAGATGTGGATCTTCGGACGAGTGGCCTGAACCTCCGCGCAGACCTGGTGTGGGTAGAAGGTCAGGGACAAAAGGTCACAGCCTATGTGGCGACAACGAACCTCCACGTGGGAATCCGCTCCCATGCGGACGCACCGGCGGCCATTGCCGCAGCTGTTGCGTCCGGTGGGGACGACATCAGGATCAACGGAATCGAACAAGGCTTCGCCGATGCTTCGCTCGTGACGTCCCAAGCGCAGGAGGGCGCATGGCAAGACGCCTTGACCCGTGCCGAACAGTACGCCTCGCTGGCCTCTGCCCGGCTGGGGGCAGTAGTGTCCATTTCCCAACAGCCCGTTCATAGCGCTCCCATCCCCATGGGCGGACTGGTCCGGGCCTATGCAGCTGAAGCGTTGCCGATCGAAGCTGGCGAGTCGTCGGTGTCAGCGAGCGTGACCGTCGAATGGGAACTGCTTCAGTGAGTGGCGCCGGCTGAAAGTTTCACGTCGACCGATGTCTCCAAAGCCGTTCGGGCAATGACGGCGATTCCCTCGGCGGTGGTTTCCAAGGGCATTGACGGGGTCTGGCTGCCTGGGCCAAGCTGTTCCGGAACGTAGGGTACATGAACGAATCCACCGCGGATTCCCGGCCTCGATGCCAGCGAATGCATCAGCGCGTAGAAAACATGGTTGCAGACGTAGGTTCCCGCGGACTGTGAGACTTCACCTTTGATCCCCGCGATGAGCAGGTTCCGCAGGGCAGCCTTGATGGGAAGCGTGGAGAAGTAGGCTGCCGGGCCTCCGGGCACAACCTCCTCGTCGACCGGGCGCTGGCCTCGGTTGTCCGGGATGCGGGCGTCGTCGCAGTTGATGCCTACGCGTTCCAGTGAAATCCGGTCCCGGCCGCCTGCCAGACCGACGCTGATGACGATCTCCGGTGCGACGCGGTCCATGGCGTCAATCAGGGCAGCGCCGGACTCACCGAATACGCACGGCAATTCGACGACTTCCACGGAATGCCCCTCAGCTCGGAGCATGTCCCTGGCCCGACACACGGCAAGCCACGAGGGATTGATGGCGTCCTCGGCAAACGGTTCGAAGCCAGTCAGCAGAATCATGGGCCAACCTTAGCAATGTGCCGCGCCTGCATTCGAGGAACCTTGACATTCGTTAGAACATATATTCGAATAGGGTTCATGAGATGGGACGCACAAGCACTTTCACCTAAGCGTGGACCGGCGTCAGACAACAGCGGCCTTTCGGCTCCGGGGCCCGCCCCGGCCTTGGATGCCCTACTGCCGCTTGCCGGGCTTGTGCGTTCCATTTCAACACCCGAATTCTCCGGAGTCACCTTCCATGAGGTCACCGCCAAGTCAGTGCTCAACAAGGTGCCTTCGGGTTCCGCCATGCCCTTCGAGTGGACCGTCAACCCGTACCGTGGTTGCAGCCATGCGTGCGTGTATTGCTTTGCAAGGAAAAGCCACACCTACCTTGAGTTCGACGCCGGGCAGGACTTCGATTCCCAGGTGGTCGTCAAAATCAATGCGGCAGAGGTTCTCCGGAAGGAACTGGCCAAGCCCTCCTGGAAACGGCCGCAAGTGGCACTTGGCACCAACACCGACCCCTATCAAAGGGCCGAGGGCCGCTACGCCCTCATGCCGGGAATCATCCGCGCCCTCGCCGACTCAGGCACCCCTTTCTCCATCCTGACCAAGGGCACACTCCTTGCGCGGGACATACCCCTGCTCAAGCACGCTGCCACTCAGGTTCCCGTGGACTTGGGCATCTCCCTGGCCATGACCAACGAAGACCTGGCAGAACTGATCGAGCCCGGCACTCCTTCTCCCAGGGCACGGTTGAAACTCATAGCGCGGCTCCGGGATGCCGGTTTGGGATGCGGCGTCATGGCGATGCCCATACTGCCGTGGCTCACGGATTCGGATGAGGCCCTTGACTCCCTCTTCACCGCACTGGCCAAAGCGGGTGCCACCGGCGTCACTGCTGGAGCCCTGTACCTCAAACCCGGAACTCGGGAGTGGTACATGCAATGGCTCGCGGCCCAGCATCCGGAATTGGTGGGCAAGTACCGGCGCCTCTACGGCCAAGGCAGCTATGCGTCCAAGGAGTACCGCACCTGGCTTACCGGCAGGATCAGCCATTTCAAGGCGAAGTACGGGTTCAAGGGAACATCGGGATTCAGCCACCGGAACGCCCGCCCGTCCGAGGCATCGCCTGCACCCATTGAACTCGGCGCCTCCACTCCCCTGCCAGGACAACAAACCCTCTTCTGAACAAAACGTGAAAGCCAGGGAAAGCGAAAAGGAGGGACCGCCGTCGGGCAGTCCCTCCTCAAACGTAGCGTTAGGAAGCGCGGACCACGAGTCCCTTGAACTCAATTAAGTCAATGAATGCCGCCGGTTCACGCCGCTGAAGCTACTCGTTCCAGCAAAGCCCGGACAATCGGGAAGTCAGCGGGTATCCATGGAAGGCTGAGAGCTTCATCACCGCCGTTCAGCGATACCCACCGCAATTCGTCATGGTCCTCCAAGGGGCGGGGCTCCCCGGCCATCAGTTCCGCGAACCAAACGCGCATGGAAGCCCGTTCGTTGAGAGGCCATCCTGATTGCCGGCCCGACTCAAGTTCAGCTCCGAGTCGAACCTCTACGCCCAGTTCTTCAACGAGTTCTCGGTGCAGGGCAGCCTCGGGTGCCTCGCCGTCCTCCACCTTGCCGCCTGGGAATTCCCACATGCCGGCGAACTGCGGTGGAGCAGTGCGGCGGGCAACAAGGAGGCGGGTGGGTGTTTCCAGGGAGTCGACGACGGCGGCGCCTACGACGTTTATCGGTGCAGTCACCGCCTCAGTCTATTGGCCCCCCAACCATGCGTATCGTCACAAAGCGACGCCATGTCGCGTCCACGGGACTAAACTTGTTATCGGATTTTCTCCACTTTTCCCAGCCCACAGGCGCCCTCAAGAAGCAGGCATATGACTACCACCGTGTCCCCACCCGCCACCGCCAAAGCATCAAGGCGTCACCTTGGCCTGGCCATCCTGGCCTTGGCCATGGGTGGATTCGCCATCGGGACCACAGAGTTCGCCATGATGGGCTTATTGAAGGAAATCGAGGAAGGCCTGGGCATCAGCACTCCGGAGGCCGGTAACCTCATCTCCGCCTACGCACTGGGCGTTGTCATCGGGGCGCCCGTATTCGCAGCGTTCGGAGCGAAGCTTCCCAGGAAGTACCTGGCACTGGGCCTCATGCTGTTCTTGTCACTGGCGAACCTGACGTCCTATATTGCCCCGGACTACGGCTCCATGCTTCTTTCCCGTTTCGCTTCAGGCCTTCCCCACGGGGCCTTCTTCGGGGTTGCCGCCGTCATCGCCGCAGGCCTGGTGGCGCCCACCAAGAGGGGCTGGGCCATCTCAATGGTGATGGCCGGCCTGACCGTCTCCAACGTTATCGGCGTGCCCTTGGCAACGTGGGTTGGGCAGACTTTCGGCTGGCGCCTGCTCTTCATCATCGTCGGGGCCATCGGCTTGCTGACCGTTGCCATGGTCTGGCGGTTCGTGCCTTTCGAAGCCGTCCACCCGGAAGCGAGCATCCGGCGTGAACTTGGCGCCCTCAAACGCCTCCAGGTTTGGCTGGCGCTCCTGATCGGCATCATCGGATTTGGCGGATTCTTTGCCGTTTACACCTACATCGCCCACACCATGACGTCCGTGGCGGGAATCCCGGAAAGCCTCATTCCCGCCGTGGTGGCCCTCTACGGCCTTGGGATGGTGGTCGGAAACATCGTGGGTGGACGGATCGCCGACAAATCCGTCATGGGCACCATCTACTGGGTCATGCCCGGAATCGCCGCGGCCCTGGTGGTCTATGCGATCGCTGCGCACTGGGCGTGGGCTGCCTTCATCATGGCGTTCGTCGTGGGCGGCATCGGTTCAATGCTTACTCCGGCATTGCAGACGCGCCTTTTGGACGCTGCCCCGGGAGCGGCATCGCTGGCTTCCTCGCTGAACCACTCTGCGCTCAACATCGCCAACGCCCTCGGCGCTTTCCTGGGTGGCACTGTCATTGCCTGGGGTTGGGGCTACACGGCGCCGGCGCTCGTGGGCGCCGTACTGGCAATCCTGGGCCTCGGCGTTGCGATCATCAGCGGACGGCTGGAACGCAGGAAGCCGTTGGCTACCTGAATCTTGGCTTAAATGATGAATGGCTCCGCAGTGCGGAGCCATTCATCATTCAACAGCACTCAACGTCTAAGCCTGTGCCTGAACCCGTTCAATATCGGGTTCGAGGTAGATGACCCGTGCGATCGGAACGGCGGCACGGATGCGCTGCTCGGCGTCGTCGATCACTTTGGCGATCGCAGCGCCGGTGTCCGCGGCACCCATACTGATCTTGGCGGCAACCAGCAGTTCCTCCGGCCCCAGGTGCAGGGTCTTGAGGTGAATAATGCGTGTACCGTCGGCTTCCAGCGCCGTGGTGATGCGCAGCACGTCCTCCTTGGTAGCGGACTCCCCCAGAAGCAATGATTTGGTTTCGAGCGCCAGGATCACCGCAATGGCAACCAGAAGCAGACCAATCATGCCGGTACCCAAGGCGTCCCAGACGCCATCGCCGGTCAGCAGGGTCATACTGACGCCGAAAAGCGCGAACACAAGACCAAGCAGGGCGCCGAAATCTTCCAGAAGGATCACAGGAAGTTCCGGCTGCTTGGCGTTGCGGACAAACTTGATCCACGTCTGCTTGCCACGGATGTGGTTCGATTCCACGATGGCGGTACGGAAGGAGAACCCTTCGGCGATGATGGCACCAACCAGGACTGCCAAGGGAACCCACCAGAAGTCCCCTTCGATTCCGTGCGGGTGTTGGAACTTCTCGTACGCCTCGTACAAGGCGAACAGGCCACCGACACTGAACAGCACAATGGAGACGATGAAAGCGTAGATGTACCGCTCACGTCCATAACCAAACGGGTGCTCCGGGCTGGCTGCCCTCTTTGCACGCTTGCCGCCCACCAACAGGAGTACTTGGTTGCCGGAGTCAGCCACCGAGTGGATGGCTTCTGCGAGCATGGACGATGACATCGTCAGGATGTACGCGATGAACTTGAGTACTGCGATAGTCAGGTTCGCGGCGAGAGCCGCCACGATCGCTTTGTTACCGCCACTTGCAGCCACGAAAGCTTCACCTCTTCGGGTTCGGGAACGTAATGGGTTGGCCAAGAAGAGTCGTCATCGTCTGATCTTGCAAGGATTACCGTACCCGGCGGGACGCTGTTTACGCATTCCCCACTCTGGCGCCCTGCTGTGACCGCGCACTGGCATACAGGCAGACAGTGGCTGCGGTACCCAGGTTCAGGCTCTCCGCCGCGCCATAGACAGGAACGGCTACTCGATGATCGGCCAGCGCCAACTCAGCCTCTGACAACCCTTGCGCTTCGTTGCCGAACAACCACGCAGTCGGCCCCTCCAGCGCATAGTCCGAGGCCACCGATTCGCTACCGAGCCTACGGGCCGCATTCTCGTCCTGCAGCTTGTCCAGGTTGAGCGTCCCATAGCCGTCGGCGGCGAGGACTCCGATTCCCAGCTCTTTGAAGCGGGCCACGAGTTCGTCCACGTCAGCACCCAGGACAACCGGCAGGTGGAACAGCGAACCGGCCGTTGATCTAACAGCTTTCGGGTTATAGATGTCCACGCTCGAAGCCGTCAGGATCACGGCGTCGGCCCCTGCAGCGTCCGCAGCGCGGAGGACCGTACCTGCATTGCCGGGGTCCCGTACCTGGCACATGACGGCGACAAGGCGGGGACCGGCGTCGAGAACTGAATCCAAGGTCACATCCACAAAGCTGCAGACGGCAACAATTCCCTGCGGATTGACGGTGTCCGCCATGGCGGCCAAAACTTCGTCGCTGGCCAGGCGAAGCAAGGTTCCCTGTGCCAGATCGGCAAGTTCGGGAAGGCGGTCAAGGCACGCTTCACTGGCAAAGACTTCATGCACGACGGCGTTGCCCCCTGCCGCGGTCCGCTCACGATGCAGGGTCAGGGCCTCGCGTACGGCCTGCGGTCCCTCAGCGAGGAACCGTCCACGCTTTAAACGCGCCGGGCGCCCGGCAAGCTTGGCGACGTCCCTCACCCGATCTGCTCGGGGGTTGGTCATCGGAAAGTCTTGCGGGCGCCCGGTTTCGTTCATATAAAGAACTTTAGTGGCAGTTGCGACTAGTTCTTGATCTGCTGGCGGGCTTCGCCGCCGGCCGGCTCAAAGCCAGCAGCCTTTGCAGCTTCAACGGTGGAGAACCAGTATTCAGCAGCAGTGGCGTCGTACCAGGTGGAGCCCGGTACGTGGTACTTCTTGGACTCGGCGTTGCCCTTGATGGCGTGGCCTTCCGGAGCTTCGTCGCCGTCGGCTGCAATTGCGCCGTCGATGGCAGGCTTTTCGGAAACGACAGCCTTGACAGCCGTAGCGGCAGCGGCGGCCGGAGCAACCTTTGCAGCCTTGGGAGCAGCTTCAGCCTTGGCGGCCGGAGCGGAAGTGTCGGCCGGGAGCGCAGCCTTGGCAATGTTCACCAGGGCAGCGAAAGCGTTGGCGTCAGAAACGGCCAGCTCTGCCAGCATGCGGCGGTCAACCTCGACCTCAGCGGCCTTGAGGCCCTGGATCAGGCGGTTGTAGGTAAGGCCGTTGGCGCGGGATGCAGCGTTGATACGCTGGATCCAAAGGCGACGGAAGTCGCCCTTCTTCTTGCGGCGGTCACCGTAGCTGTACACAAACGAGTGCAGCAGCTGCTCTTTGGCCTTGCGGTACAGGCGCGAACGCTGACCGCGGTAACCCTTGGCGCGTTCGAGGATAACCCGGCGCTTCTTGTGGGCGTTTACCGCCCGCTTCACACGTGCCACGTGCGTACTCCTTCAGAAATCTTTATCCCAAGCTGCTACTGCCGGAAATCCGGCCGGCCTGAGAAGGCTTTTGGTGTAGTCGGTCCCTGCCGGATGGCAGCAACCAAAGAACTTGGAACTTAGACGCCGAGCATCTTCTTGATGACCTTGGCATCGCCCTTGAAGACGATCTTGTCGCCGGCAAGGCGACGGGTCAGCGTGGAGGACTTGTGCTCCAGGTAGTGGCGGCGGTTGGCCTGCTGACGCTTCAGCTTGCCGGTACCGGTCAGCTTGAAGCGCTTCTTAGCACCACTGTGGGTCTTCATCTTCGGCATGGGAACCGATCTCCTTACGTATCCACGGACGAATCCGCGATTCTTTCGTGCAGCCGGCCTACAAGGGCCGGCATGCTGGTTGCTTGCCGGTGGAGGCCAGGCCTCCGCGGCGTTGAACTAGTTGGTCTTGCGTGATGCAGGCTTCGGCGCGGCTTTCGGGGCCGCGGGCCGGGCTGCCGGCTTCGGAGCCGCCGGCTTTGCGACGGGCTTCGGAGCAGAAGGCACTGCGGGCTTCGGAGGCGCTGCGGCTGCAGGCTTCGGGGCCACGGGTGCAGTCTTGGCCACAGGAGCCTTGGCAACTGCCGGAGCTTCCTTCGCCACGGGCGTTTCTTCAACAACCGGAGCTTCTTCGATGACAGCCGGTGCTTCTTCAACAACAGGAGCTTCTTCAACTACCGCTGCTTCTTCAACTACCGCTGCTTCTTCAACAACCGGAGCTTCTTCGGCTACGGGCGCTTCCTCTGCAACCGGTGCCTCTGCCTCGGGAGCCTCTGCAGCGTCTTGCTTGGGCTCTTCTTCGCCAGCCAGGAAACCGGCCGGGAGAAGATCAGCCAGGCTCTGCGTCAACGGAGCTTGTTCACCACTGGTGTCCACGCGTCCTGCTGCCTTGGCCTCGTTCTCGGCCTTGGCTTCGGCGCGCTGGGCTGCCCGGCGGGCTTCGGCTTTCGCTTCAGCCTTGTTCTTCAACGGCCCAATCACCATGACCATGTTGCGGCCATCGATGCGCGGGCTGGACTCGATAACGCCTACCTCGGCAACGTCTTCAGCGAAGCGCTGCAGCAGGCGGATACCCATCTCGGGACGCTGCTGTTCGCGGCCGCGGAACTGGATCATGGCCTTGACCTTGTCACCGGCGCCGAGGAAGCGAAGCGCGTGTCCGCGCTTGGTTTCGTAATCGTGCTTGTCGATCTTGAGGCGGAAGCGGATTTCCTTCAGAACCGTGTTCGTCTGGTTCTTGCGGGCCTCGCGAGCCTTGACAGCGGCTTCGTACTTGTACTTGCCGAAGTCCATCAACTTGCAAACAGGGGGCTTAGCCTGCGGGGCAACTTCAACGAGATCGAGATCGGATTCGGCAGCAAGACGCAAGGCGTCCTCGATGCGGACAATTCCTACCTGTTCGCCGGCAGGGCCGACCAGCCGCACCTCGGGGACCCGGATACGCTCATTGATTCTTGGCTCGCTAATGTTAAAGCTCCTGTGGTTGTGGTGAATTTCACCGGCAAATAGAGAAGGCCTCCAATTGCTGGCGCAATCGAAGGCCTCGAAGATCGGTTGCTCCTCCCAAGGGGAAGAACGCACTGCCGGTGGCTGCGCCACCCTCAGTGTCCGACCAGGTACCCGGCAACCTCTTGTCCCGAAAGGGAAACGGCTGACGCGGGTGGGAGAGATCTCCGCTTGCAAACTGAAAGTCAATCCTACAGAAACAACCCGCCAAGTGCACATTGCACACGGCGGGAGCATTGAATGCGAATAACGACTTCCAGTCGGTCTGTGACAAGCTTACCAGTATGAGCACTGAAGACAGCAATTCCCGCAACGCCTATGGCGAAGACGCCGCCCCCGCCGCTGACGCCGGGGTGTCCCAGCAGATCCGCGACATCGCGGAGGTCCCGGCCGTAGAAGTCATCACCACCGGCGCCGTTCACCTCATGAGTGCTGCAGCCGTTAAGGTCGGCCTTGCTGACGACCCCAATGCGGAAGACCTCAAGGACCTTGACGAAGCCCGCAAGCTGATCACCGCCCTGGCGGGTCTGGTCACCGCTGCCGCACCGGAAATCGGCTCGCAGCACGCCGGCCCGTTGCGCGATGGGCTGCGTTCCCTCCAGTTGGCCTTCCGCGAGGCATCGCTCCTGCCGGACGCTCCAGGCAAGGGTCCGGGCGAAAAGTTCACCGGCCCGGTGAACTAGCAAATAACTGCCCAAGAACGAACGACGGCGGTCCGACCCCCATGTGGTCGGGCCGCCGTCGTTGTCTTCCGGGTTTGGAGAGGCCTCAGACGCGCGCCGCGCGCCTGCGTGTAGCCATCAGGACCAGCCCCGCAAGGCAAAGCACGACGCCAGCAGAGCCGACTGCGGCAAAACCTCCGGAAGGCCCTACGGTGTCGATGAAGACACCCGCAAGAGGCGCGCCCAACGCGACGCCCGCCGTCAACGCGGATCCGTACCATCCCATGGCTTCGCCGCGTCGCTCCTCTTCCACGAGGTCGGCCACTTTCTCCGAGGACGCGGACAACACCGGGGCGCACAGGAGGCCCGGGAGGAGCGAGAGGAAGGCCAACGTCCAAGTGTCCTGTGCGAATCCCATGGGAATCGTCAACGCTGCCATGCCCAACAGCAACAGCATGGGCGAGATGGAACGCTTCATGGCGCCGTAGATCAGGCCGCCTACAACGGACGCTGCGCACCAGAAGAAGAACACGATGCCGATTTGGTTCTGGTGACCTCCCCGCTCCAGGAGCCCCACAATGCTCACGTCCGAGCCACTGAGCACCATACCGGCTCCTGCGGCCACGGCGAACAGAGCTGCCACCGAGACTGTAAACCAGGTGAAATTCCGGGCGACCCGGTTTCTGAGGGCTGAGGTCCGGGAGGTTGCGGACGTCATCTCCGACGCCGCCTCCTGCACGTGGGCCGGAGCAGAAGCGACCATGGCGGCTTCAGCGGCCGCCAGGTCCGCGGCAGCCCGTTCAGCCGATTCCTGCGGCGTGCAGTTTTCCGCGCTCCTGGTGGGCGGGTTGAACCACATCAGGAACAGCCCGGCAACAGAAACCGATATCCCCACTGCGGTGAGTCCCACAGCGGAGAAGCCGCTGGTGGCCACGATGGCTCCAACAGCCGGGCCGATCATGAAGACGAGCTCCGTGGCGATCGAATCGAGGGCGAACGCGGAACGCCGCTGCTCCCCCTCCACCATTACTCCCAGCGATTGGCGGACCACGCTGAAAATGGGCAGCGTGAAGAGGCCGCCCACAAAGACCAGGGGCAAAAGCCAGGCGTACGGCACATGCGGAACGATCGACCAGATCACGGTTTCGGACACAACAGAAGGGATCAAGGCCTTCCTGAGGCCCACCATGTCCACACGTCGGCCACGCCAAGGAGCCCCAAGCGCAATGCCGATTGTCATGACGGCGGCCGCGGCACCCGCAGCAGCGTAGCCCTCCCCCAGCGTCAGGACGATGTGCAACGTCAGGAGCACACCGGCCGCCGAATGGGGAATTCGGGCGATCATGCCCACCACCAACAGGCGCCGGACAGGGCGGATGGACAGCATCTCATTATAGAGAGCGAAATTCACTGGCAAAATCCTCTTGTTCCCCCGGGGCAGCCCCGGGGAACGGGTACTGCCGTTAGTGCAGCCCAGGCTCCTGCGCCGCACGCTGCAGTTTTACTTCTATGGAATCAACGCCCTCGGCAAAGGAATCCATCCGCGCCCACGCATCGTTCAATTGGGCAACGAGCGTTTGCACAGCCACGGCGTCGAGTCCATCTTCGAGGAAGAGGACGACGCGCAGCTCCGGACCCGATCCGCCCCCGGGCACCGTCCGGCCGTCGGCCGTCAGGGACGCGACACCGGCACCGGGTTGCGTCTCGAGGCGGCGGACCGTCCGATAGGCCGAAACCGTGGAAGCGAGAGCTGCCTCCAGTTGATCATCAAGGTATGACGGCGTCCAGTCCCGTTGCTGGGCCAGGGCCCACATGGCTGGACGCCGGACGACGAACGTGAAGTTGGAGCCAGGATCCAGGACCAAAAGCTGCGCACCCTCCGACACCGCCGAAAGTGCCGCACGGGCGGCGTAAACAGCCACTGGACGGGCTTCGGAATGCCACGCTTCGAGGGCAGCCGCCGAGGTGAACACAGGCATGGCCGTACGGCCATCGGGGGCCTTGAGTGTGACCAAAGCCATATCCGCTTGTTTGTCCGCGTGCAGCCCGTTTACACCCCCTGCTTCCTCGGCAAGCTGGGCAACCACCGGCACGAAGACCCTCGCTGTGGCGAGTGACGCGACGACGTCGGCCTCACTTCCGGCCCCGTCCACCAGCGCGGCAATAGCCGCAACGTAGCCGGCGTCGGCCGTGCCGTCGTCGTCCTCGAAGTTGTGGATCTTGGAGTCAGCGCCGCTTAGGCTGCGCCCCGCCCATGGCTGACCGGCGGAGTCGGTGGCTCCCCCGGCCCCGGCCAACGCGGCAGCGATGTGGCCAGGCAGTTCGCGTCGGGCAGCGTTGTGGTGGTGGCCCACGTCGTCGCCGTGCTCGTGATGGGGCATCAGCGGCGGCCGGCTACGTCCAAGGCCTCGGGCAAGGTGAACGCACCGGCATAGAGCGCCTTGCCCACAATCGCACCTTCCACTCCGAGCGGTACGAGTTCACGCAGTACGCGAAGGTCCTCCAGGCTGGAGATTCCGCCCGAAGCCACTACAGGTTTGCCGGTCTTCTCCACCATCTGACGCAGGAGCTCCACATTGGGGCCCTGCAACGTTCCGTCCTTGGTGACGTCCGTGACGACGTAGCGCGCGCAACCGGCGTCCTCAAGGCGGGCCAGAACTTCCCAAAGGTCGCCGCCCTCCTTGGTCCAGCCACGGCCGGCGAGCGTCGTCCCGCGGACATCGAGGCCGACGGCGATTTTGTCGCCGAAGCGGTCAATGGCCCGGCGGGTCCAGTCAGGGTTCTCCAAAGCTGCCGTGCCGAGGTTTACCCGGGCAACGCCCAGGTCCAGTGCACGTTCCAACGACTCGTCGTCCCGCAATCCGCCGGACAACTCCACCTTGACGTTGAGTTGGGAAACTACCTCGCTGATGAGGTCGGCGTTGTTTCCGCGGCCAAACGCAGCATCGAGGTCCACCATGTGAACCCATTCAGCACCGGCGTTCTGCCAGTTCAAGGCTGCTTCAAGGGGCGTTCCGTAGCTGGTTTCCGAGCCTGCCTCACCTTGCAGGAGGCGGACCGCCTGGCCATCAACGATGTCAACGGCAGGCAGGAGTTCCAGAACGGTCTGGTCGGAGGAGGTCATGTTTGTCCTTGGAGTTCAGTGCGCTTACGGCGTTCAGTTGCCGGGAAGCGTCAGGAGGTAGGCGGCCAGCAGGGACATCCCTGCCAGCACATAGAAAGAGATGGAGACCCATCGCGGCTTTTTCTGCTGATGGAAAGAAATACCTCCGCCTACCAGCACACCGGCGAGGCCCATGAGGACAACGGACCACATTTAGACGGCACCGCTTTCGCCGGACGATTGCGATTCGGCAGCGGGGGTCCCGGGCTTACGCAAAGTGTCCACCCAGTTCCGCAGGAGCCGCGCTCCTGCGTCACCGGACTTCTCCGGGTGGAACTGCGTAGCGCAGAGCGGCCCGTTCTCGACGGCGGCAATAAAGCGTGCGCCGTGCTCCGACCAAGTCACCATGGGCGGGGCCATACGTGGCTGGACGACATCGAAGTTCCACTCCTGCACACCATAGGAGTGCACGAAATAGAAGCGTTCCTCCTCGACGCCAGCGAACAACTTGGAGCCTTCCGGCACGTCCACGGTGTTCCATCCCATGTGCGGGACAACCGGGGCAGGAAGCAGTTCCACTTTGCCCGGCCACTCGGCCATGCCCTCGGACTCCGTGCCGTGCTCCACGCCGGCCTCGAAAAGGACCTGCAGTCCAACGCAGATGGCCAGTACGGGACGACCCCCTGCAACCCGCCGTCCGATCATCCGGATGGCATCGACTGCTTTGAGTTCCCTCATGACGGTCTCGAACGCGCCAACCCCAGGTACTACCAGGCCGTCGGCGTTCAGCACGTCTTCAGGCTTGGAGCTCAGGACCACATGCGCACCGGCACGCTCCAATGCCCGGACGGCCGAGCGAACATTTCCCGAACCGTAGTCCAGGACCGTGACCGTGGGCATGCCTTCAGGCGACTCCGGCTTCACGGACGCAGTGGCGTCGGCCACTGCCCCCTTGTTCAGGATCTGGCCGCTCACAGGGCTCCCTTGGTGGACGGAATGCCTTCCACGCGTGGGTCGGACTCCACCGCTGAACGGAGCGCCCGCGCGAACGCCTTGAACTGCGCCTCCACTATGTGGTGCGGATCCCGGCCGGCAAGTACGTTCATGTGCAGGCAGATCCCGGCATGCAGGGTGATGGCCTCGAACACGTGGCGGGTCAATGAACCTGTGAAGTGTCCACCGATGAGGTGGTACTCCTGGCCGGCGGGCTCGCCACCGTGCACCAGGTAGGGACGTCCGGATACGTCCACGACGGCGTGCGCGAGGGCCTCATCCAACGGGACCGTTGCTTCGCCGAAGCGACGGATACCGGCCTTGTTGCCCAAGGCGGTACGCAGTACCTCACCAAATGTGATGGCGACGTCTTCCACGGTGTGGTGAGCATCGATGTGGGTATCACCGGTGGCTTTGACGGTCATGTCAATCAGCGAGTGCTTGCACAGGGCAGTCAGCATGTGGTCGTAGAACGGCACCGACGTGCTGATGTCGGAGACACCAGTACCGTCCAGGTTGATCTCGACCAGGACCGAAGATTCGCTGGTGGTGCGCTCCATGCGCGCGGTGCGGGCAGCGGACGGCGTGGCGCCGGTTTCGCTCATTGGGACGTCCTTATACACGGAGGGTGGGTGGGTCTATAGACAAGTTTAGGCGGGCTGCGACGCCGGGCCGTCCAGAAGCGACTCCAGCGCCTCAAGGAAAGCCGTGGTCTCCGGCTCAGTGCCGGCGGTAACGCGGAGGTGGCCCGGAATACCGACATCACGGATCAGCACCCCGGCGTCCAACAGGCCTTGCCAGATGGCGTGCGGGTTCTCAAGGCCGCCGAAGAAGACGTAATTGGAGTCCGAGGCCGCCGGCTTCAGTCCCATCCGGAGAAGTTCGCTGACGATGCGGTCGCGTTGTACCTTGATGTCCTCCACGTCAGCCATCAATGCTGCCCGGTGGCTGAGCGCCGCGAGTGCGGTTGCCTGGGTGACAGCAGAAAGGTGGTAGGGCAGGCGCACCAGCCTGATGGCGTCCGTCACCTCGGGAGCAGCGGCCATATAACCCAACCGTGCGCCGGCCAGCGCGAACGCCTTGCTCATGGTGCGTGAGACGATCAAGCGCTCCCGTCCGGGGAGCAAGGTCAAAGCGCTGGGCGTGTTGTCGTGCGCAAACTCGTGGTAGGCCTCGTCCACAATCACAATCGCCTGGCTGGCCTCACCGGCCGCGTAGACCGCCTCCACCACATCCAGGCCCAGGCCCGTACCCGTGGGGTTATTGGGCGAACAGAGAAACACGATATTGGCCCCGGTTTCGCGGACCTGCGCAGCGGCCGATTCAGCATCCAGCCCGTAGTTGTCAGCTCGAACGCCCCGGACATATTCGGTGTCCGTACCGCTGGCAAGCAAGGGGTACATCGAATACGTAGGAGGGAAGCCGAGCGCTTTGCGTCCCGGACCACCGAAAGCCTGGAGGATTTGCTGGAGGACCTCGTTGGAGCCGTTTGCGGCCCAGATGTTGTCAGGGGTCAGCCCGTGGCCGAGGTACTCAGCCAAGGCTTGGCGAAGCTCGGTGAATTCGCGGTCGGGGTACCGGTTCAGCCCGGTAGCGGCGGCGGCGACTGCCTCAGTAATGGCGGCTTGGACATCAGCCGGAACGCCATGAGTGTTCTCGTTGACGTTGAGCAGAATGGGGACATCAAGCTGCGGTGCGCCGTAGGGGCTCAGTCCACGCAGGTTGGTCCGGAGGGGAAGTCGGTCAAGTCGCTCAAGCTGGTCACTCACCAAGATAGTTTAAGGGGCCGCTGCTACTGCCGACTAACTATGACGCGGGGCAACCGGATTCCGGGCCCTAGTTGGCGGGAACGAACAACTGCTGACCGGGCTGGATACGGCCGCCGCGGAGATCGTTCAACTGGATGATCTCTGCAATGACGTCGCGAGGATCCCGTTCAGGTGCCGCTGCACCTGCGATGCCCCACAGGGACTGACCGGCCTGGACTGTCACTGTCACCGCGACAGGGGGCCGGAGCTGGGCTTGGGTATCCGAAGCCTTGGCCGGCGAAGTGACGAACCCGGCAAAGGTCAACAGTGCGGCAACCAGCAGCATTGCCGGGATGCCAAAGAATACGATCCGTCCCCGTCGCGTGAGGCGCAGGGGCGCCGGCGTGGTGCGGAAGTCATCAAGCCTGGTGATTGCGGACATGAGCTGAGCCCTTCTGAGCGATTGCCTGCACCGGACTGCCCGGCACGTGGCTGCCAATTCTTGTGTTCCCTTCAACAGCACCGGGCGTTCGAACGTTTTCTTCGAAAATCCGGTCTCTGCGTTAGGTTTATAGAACACATATTCGAACCTTGCTATGACATTTTTAGCACTTATCAACGAACGGTGTCGAGACTCGCTAGAACAAATGTTTGATAAACGCCTGTGCCTGCCCTACGTTTGAGTGAAGAAACAGGCACTGTTTCAGTGGAACAGGAGGGTCTGACATTTTTCAGACCCAGCATCCCCGGACACTCTTTTGAGCGTGCGGGGGCGGAACGGAAAGGCATTGGCGAACATGGCAGCGAAAGCCACAGGCGGCGGGGCACCCCTGCGGAGCCAACAGCCTCCAAAGAGTCCCAAGGGTTTGACTGTCAGGCAGAAGAAGATCCTGGAGACCATCCAGCGGTCGGTCAATGACAACGGATATCCGCCGAGCATGCGCGAAATCGGCGACACCGTGGGGCTCGCCAGTTTGTCCAGCGTCACGCACCAGCTGTCCCAACTGGAGAAGCTGGGTTACCTGCGCCGCGACCCCAAACGTCCCCGTGCCATGGAAGTCCTTATGCCCCTGACCCTCGATGGCGGTGGAACCGCGCCCGGAGTGGAGGCGCCTGCCACTTTGCGAAGCGCAGGTCGGCTTTCCTTCACAGACCTGGCCAGCGCCAGCGATACCGCAATGGTCCCGTTAGTTGGCCGCATCGCCGCGGGTGGCCCCATCCTCGCCGAGCAAACCGTGGAAGATGTCCTGCCTTTGCCGCGTCAGCTGGTGGGCCACGGTGAGTTGTTCATGCTGAAGGTCGCCGGCGACTCGATGATCGATGCTGCCATTTGCGACGGCGACTGGGTGGTTGTGCGGCGTCAGAATGATGCCATCAACGGGGACATCGTCGCCGCGTTGCTGGATGACGAAGCCACAGTGAAGACCTTCCGCCAACGCGACGGTCACACGTGGCTGCTGCCCCAGAACACCCAGTACGAACCGATCCTCGGCGACCAAGCCACCATTTTGGGCAAGGTCGTCTCGGTACTGCGTTCCCTCTAGGCTTTCTTTTTCGAACCCAGACGCTCCAGGACTCCCCGGACAACCGCTTTGTCGGTCGTCGCCCAGAATGGCGGCAGGGCGGCCCGCAGGAACCCTCCGTACCGCTCCGTGGAGAGTCGGGAGTCCAGCACCGCCACAACCCCTTTGTCGCCTGTAGAGCGGATAAGGCGCCCTGCTCCCTGCGCCAAGCGAATGGCGGCGTGGGTTGCGGACACAGCCATGAATCCATTGCCACCGGATTGAGCGACGGCCCGGGAGCGGGCGGTCATCAGGGGGTCGTCGGGTCGCGGGAACGGTATGCGGTCGATGACCACGAGGCGGCAGGAAACTCCGGGAACGTCCACACCTTGCCAGAGGGACATCGTTCCGAACAGGCAGGTATCTGGTTCGTCCGCGAATTGCTTCACCAGGGCCGCCATGGTGGATTCACCTTGGCAAAGGATGTCCACGTCCAGCCGGAGCCGCATGGCATCGGCGGCTTCCTCGGCCGCCCGCCGTGACGAAAACAGGCACAGCGCTCCCCCACCGGACGCCCTGATGAGGTCTTCAAGTTCGTCCAGCGCTTCCAAGGAAGTCCCACGGCCCGGTTTGGGCAAGTGTTTCGCCACGTACAGCACCCCCTGTTTGGGGTAGTCAAAAGGCGAGCCAACATCGATTCCGGTCCAGCTTGGCGCGCCGTCGCCAATCAGCCCAAGGCCGCCCGCTGCCGGTTCAAAGGCTGAACCTATGGCGAGGGTCGCCGAAGTGAGGACTACAGTGTGTCCGGCAAACAGGCCTTCGCGCAGCCTTCCCGCAACACTGAGCGGGGCGATGTTGATAAGTGCCGGGCTTGTCTCGTCAGGCTGCGAGTAGCCTTGCTGGGGGTCGAAGGTGCTGTTTCGCGAGAACCAGACCACTTCCCGGTTCTCCTTGGCGGCGAGCATCCGCTCACACAATTCCAGGATGAGCATGAGGCGGGACCGCGCGAGCTGCCTGCCGCCGTCCACCGCGTTTGAAGAGTCCGTCTTCGAATCGGAGAGTGCCGCGCGCGTAGCGTCCCGCAACTGGTCCAGGCAATCGAGCTGTTCGTCGTTGAGCCCACTGGGCAACAACCCATTGGGCACGCCGGCTATGGCCATATCCAAGCGCTCGGCCGCAGCGTTGAGAGCATCGACGGTAATGGCGGTGTGCTTGCGTGCGCTTGAGGCCGCGGCGTGGACCATGGCTACCGACAATTGACCTGATACGGCGCCTGTCACCCGGTCCTGGAGCTCGTGGGCCTCGTCAACCACCACGACGTCGTATTCGGGCAGCACGGCCAGCCCTTCAAAGGCGCTGACGGCCAGCATTGCATGGTTGGTGACGACGACGTCCGCTTCCGCCGCCCGGGACCGTGCCAGCTCGCTGAAGCAATCCTCGGCCACGGGGCATTTCTGCGCACCGAGGCACTCCATGGAGGTCACCGATACCTGCCGCCATGCCCTGTCAGTAACGCCGGGCATGAGTTCGTCGCGGTCTCCAGTGGCAGTCTTTTCTGCCCATTCCCGGAGCCGCACCACTTCCTTGCCAAGTTGCGACGACGGTCCGCCCATGGACGCGGCGAAGTGTGGAACGCTGGTGTCCTCACCGAGGGAGAACAGCTGCCCTTCCGACGGTTCTTCGCTGGGGAAGCCGCCCTCAAGTTTTTGACGGCAGACGTAGTTGGCCCGGCCTTTGACGAGAGCCACTGACACGGGCCGTTCAAGGGCAGGGTTGATGGTCTCCAGCAGGCGCGGAAGATCGCGGCCAACAATCTGGGTCTGCAATGCCAAGGTGGCGGTGGACACGAGCGTCGGTTTATTGCTGTCCATCGAATGCGCGATCAACGGAATCAGGTATGCCAACGACTTACCTGTCCCCGTTCCCGCTTGGACCAGCAGGTGCTCCCCGGTATCGATGGCCCGGGTTACATGCTTGGCCATTTCGTGCTGGCCGGCACGGCTTTGACCGCCCATCCCGGCAACAGCCCGGTCCAACAACTCAAGGGTGAACTTTTCCCCCACCGACTCGACGACGTCCGCCGCCACCTTCTCAACCATTGCTGACGAATGACTCCAGTTCGGCGGCCAGTCCTTCACGGACCATCGCCACGACGCGGGTCCCGTTCTCCTGGTGGTCCAGGCTCAAGATTTCCGAGTCGGAGCTATGCAGCTTGTTGATCATTTCGCCACGGTCGTAAGGAATCAGCAGCTCAAGGCGCACCCCCGGCCGGGGTATGGACTGGCTGATGTCTTCCAGGAGTTCCGCGATTCCCTGTCCGGTGCGGGTGGAAACCACCGCGTGGCGGGGCTCCTTCTGCTTCAGGCGTTCGACGACGAACGGATCCGCCACGTCCACCTTGTTCAGGACAATGATCTCGGGAACCTTACGCGCATCCACCTCCGTGAAGACGGACCGCACGGCCGCGATCTGCCCCTCCGGGTCCGGGTGCGAAGCATCCACGACGTGCAGGATGAGGTCCGCGTCCGCTACTTCCTCCAACGTAGACCGGAAGGCCTCGATCAGTTGGGTGGGCAGGGAACGGACGAACCCGACAGTGTCAGCAAGCGTGTAGCCGATGCCATCTGGAGTCTGCGCCTTGCGAACCGTGGGGTCCAACGTGGCGAACAGCGCGTTCTCCACAAGTACACCGGCGTCCGTAAGGCGGTTCAACAGTGACGACTTTCCAGCGTTGGTATACCCGGCGATAGCAACAGAAGGTACAGAATTACGACGGCGGTTGGCACGTTTGGTCTCACGCGCCGGCTTCATCGCGGCGATTTCACGACGAAGCTTCGCCATGCGGGTACGGATGCGCCTGCGATCGAGTTCGATCTTGGTTTCACCCGGGCCACGCGAACCCATTCCGGCACCGGCACCACCCACCTGTCCACCAGCCTGGCGGGACATTGAGTCACCCCAACCACGCAGACGCGGGAGCAGGTACTCGAGCTGCGCAAGTTCAACCTGGGCCTTGCCTTCACGGCTCTTGGCGTGCTGGGCAAAGATGTCCAGGATCAGCGTGGTGCGGTCCACAACCTTGACCTTCACGATGTCTTCAAGGCCGCGGCGCTGCGATGGTGCAAGCTCCGTGTCCACCACCACGGTGTCGGCACCGGTGGCGGCAACGATGTCCTTGAGTTCCTGCGCCTTGCCCGATCCCAGGAAGGTACCGGGGTCCGGCTTCATGCGCCGCTGCACCAAGCCATCGAGTACTTCCGACCCTGCGGTCTCAGCCAGGGCTGCCAGTTCGCGGAGCGAGTTCTCGGCGTCGGCCAGGGTCCCCTCGGTCCACAATCCCGCCAAAACTACGCGTTCGAGGCGCAACTGCCGGTATTCAACCTCAGTGACATCCTCGAGTTCCGTGGACAGTCCTGCGGTACGGCGAAGCGCACGGCGTTCGGCCAGGTCTTCCTGGTCGCCGTCGTAAATGCTGTGTTCCTGGTCAAGCGTGGAGATCGCTTGGGCCTTGCCGAACACGCCGCTGGCATCATTGTCATCGGATGCTTGGACAGGTACATCCTTGGAAAGAATCCGGTCGATGACGGCCTGGATTTGTTCAGGACTCATGTCCTGGGCGTCGGAATCGGATCCGGAGTGCTTCTGGGTGGTCATGGTCTCCTTAGACTGTTCGGCTATTCCAGAATAGTGCTGTTTGCTGTTCGATGGGGCGCTATTCGCGCTGGGCTGACGGGCTTGGGCCAAAGAGGCCTCCTGTGTGGTGAACGCCATTGTCCCGTGGGAGCTCTGGCTGCTGTGATCGAGCGGGTTGGATCCGCGGGAAGGTCCTGGCCAGCAGGAGAGCGCACTGCCACTACGCCTTGCGTACCGCAAGAATGGCGGTCCACAAACGATGCGTGGGTGAGTGTGATCTTCAGAGCGTCCGTCTCCAAAGGGAGTCAATGGACTATGCCGGATGGACCTGCCAGCGGAAAGGCCATGGGCGGGGCAATAGAGCCGAGCCGGGCCTGCATCGCGGGCGGTGCCGTGTAGCGCCTATGCTTCAGGCGGGTTTCGGCCGATTACTCGAAGATCAAGAACATGCACTCCACGTTAGCACCCGGTGTCAAACCGCCCTTGCGAGCTGACAGTTTCCCAAGGCGCCGATAGCCAACTAATCTGGCAAATTATGGAGTCTGCACACTATTTCAGCGCCCAACCGGCCGGACCGTTCACCCGCAAGCCCCTCACAGTGGAACTCGCCGGAGCTCCGCGCCACTTGCAGACTTCCTCGGGAATCTTCAGTCCGGACGGCGTGGACAAGGGAACAGCCGTTCTTTTCGCAGACGTCCCGCCGCCTTCGCCGAGGGGCAACCTCCTGGATATCGGCTGCGGCTGGGGTCCCATCGCCCTGACCCTGGGACTGATGGCGCCCCACGCGCAGGTCCACGCCGTTGACGTCAACGAACGTTGCATCACACTGACGAACGAGAATGCGGAGTCGCTTGGCTTGACCAACGTCAAGGCCAGCCTTCCGCACGAGGTGGACCCCGCCGTCGAATTCGACACCATCTGGTCCAACCCGCCCATCCGCATCGGCAAGGACGAACTTCATTCGCTGTTGCTGACCTGGCTGCCTCGCCTTGCCCCAGGCGGAAACGCCTGGTTGGTGGTTCAGAAGAACCTGGGCTCGGACTCGCTCCAGCGCTGGCTGGCCTCTGAATTGGACGGTACTTTCACGGTCTCCCGTGAAAGTACGTCCAAGTCCTTCAGGATCCTACGGGTCAGGAAAGCGTCCCAGTAGCAACGATGACTGCGGGCCCGCTAAGCTCCACGTGCTCGCGGCCGCCGGCCCCCGGGAAGAATTTAACACCCACGACGCCGCCCGGTACGTTGACGTGCCAATCGTTCGGGGCGGTGCTGCCCGCCCAGTGGCGGATGGCGACGGCGGCGGCACAAGCCCCGGTGCCGCACGACTGGGTCTCCCCCACTCCTCGCTCATGGACACGCATGGTGATGGTTCCCACACCGTCTTCGACCAGCGGCTCTGCGGGGACAACGAATTCCACATTGGTACCGTTGGCGGGTTTGGGATCAACCACCGGAGCCTTGAACAACTGTGTGGCCGAAAGCTCGCTGAGCTCAGCAAGCGCCACCACGGTGTGCGGGTTGCCCATGCTCACGGAAAGACCGGGCCGGGCCACCTCCAGGCCGTCGGCGCTGACCAGTGCGTCCATGGCTTTGCTGGTGGCTTCTTGCGGGAAGATGAACTCCCACGGGCCCATGTCCACTGCGTAGGCGTTGGCTGTACGGACGATCTTCTTGATGCCACCGCGGGTACCAATGGTGAGGGTTTGGCCCGGGCCGAGGTCCACGAGGCCCTGTGCGATGAGGAAATGTACAAAGACGCGGACACCGTTTCCGCACATTTCGGACAACGAGCCATCGCCGTTGCGATAGTCCATGAACCACTCCGCGGAGGGGTCCTGCTCCAGCACATCACGGCCTTCTGGAAGGAACCGGGACGGCACTGCCCGGATGAGGCCATCTCCGCCTATCCCCACATGGCGGTCACACAACTGAACCACCTGTTCAGGCGTGATCTCGTGGGCGTCGCCGGGGTCAGCGATGAGGACGAAGTCGTTGCCTGTTCCATGGCCCTTGGAGAACTCCAGACCTGCAAGGCTGGCAGCGGGCACGGGGGCTCCGGCAGCTGATGGCTGCTGGGCGGGAACTGCGGCGGTTTCATCCATGGAACTAGGCTACCTGTCACGGATGTTTGGTCAGAAATTGCTGCGGCCTAGGCCAAGGCCAACGCTTTGGCCACGAGATCGGGGTCGCGCCAGTCAAGCCAACCGATACGGGGGTCGGCCCGGAACCAGGTCAGCTGGCGACGCGCGAACTGCCTGGTGGCAACTATGGTTTCCTCAGCAGCAGCAGCCACCTGGCTTTCGCCGTCCAGGACCTTCAGGAATTGGGCGTACCCCAGGGCGCGGGAGGCTGTTTTGCCGCGCCTCAACCCTTGGCCATCCAACCGCTCGACCTCTCCGAGCAGGTCGTCGCCCACCATGCGATGAACACGAACTGCCAGGCGTTCCCTCAGCTCTTCCCGGTCCACGGACAGGCCTATTTGCACGGCCGGTTGGAAGTACTCGCGTTGCGGCATGAAAGAACTGAACGGACGGCCGGTGAGCCCATGCACCTCAAGGGCACGGATCACGCGGCGGGCATCGCCAACACGGGCGGCAGAAACAGGATCGACGAGCTCAAGGCGGGCGCGCAGCAGTGCAAGGCCGTGGGCTTCGCACTCATCCTCGAGGCGCTTCCGGAGTACAGGATCAGTGCCTGGGAATTCCAGGACATCAAGGGCCGCCCGCAAGTAGAGCCCTGAACCGCCCACGAGGATGGCGCGTTTGCCCCGCGAGTGAACGTCACCGATGACGGCCCGGCATTCCTCCTGGAAGTCCGCCACGCTGGCCTCCTGCGTGACGTCCATGGTGTCCAGAAGGTGGTGTGGGACACCCCTGCGCTCATCGACGCTGATTTTGGCTGTTCCAATATCCATGCCGCGATAGAACTGCATGGCGTCAGCGTTAATGACCTCGCCATCCAGCGCCAGCGCCAGATTTACACCGAGATCGGACTTGCCGGAGCCCGTGGGACCCACGACGGCAATGACAGGAGGGGTTGCTTCACCAGGAGGAAACGGCATGTGGTGGGTACGTGCCTTGCTATGCGCGACGAACCGGCAACGACGGCATGCCCAAAGACACACCGGCCTTGCCCGAACCGCCGCCGGGCGAAGGGACGCCACAGGAATCGGCCTGCGAACGGTCCCAGGCATCGCCAGCCATGGACCGCCGGAGAGTGTAATCTGCAGCACTGGCGGGATCGGCGACTAGGTGGAATGCGGCGGCCTCGGTGATGGTTACAGTCACGAAATCACCGGGACGGGGGGACTCGGCTCCGGCCGGAACAGAGAAGTGCACCAGTCTCTGGTCCTTTGATCGGCCGGACAAACGGTGGGTCTCGTCAGCCTTGCGTCCGGACTGGGCAGTGACAAGTACCTCAACCTTGCGTCCCAGCTGCCTCGCGTTCTCCTCCGCGGCGATGCGGTCCTGGAGCGCAGTCAGCCTTTCATAGCGTTCCTGCACC
This sequence comes from Paenarthrobacter sp. NPDC056912, assembly GCF_042786555.1. Taxonomy (NCBI): domain Bacteria; kingdom Bacillati; phylum Actinomycetota; class Actinomycetes; order Micrococcales; family Micrococcaceae; genus Paenarthrobacter; species Paenarthrobacter sp. NPDC056912. The sequence continues at coordinate 229,018 of NZ_JBHUCD010000004.1, read as the reverse complement.
ACAGACTTGGGCAGTTGCTCCGGCAATTCAGCGGCCGGTGTACCGGGCCGTTTGGAGTACTGGAACGTGAATGCCGAAGCGAAGCGCGACTTCTCCACGACGTCCAGGGTTGCTTGGAAGTCTTCCTCGGTCTCGCCAGGGAACCCAACAATAATGTCAGTGGTGATCGCCGCACCCGGGATACGTTCCCGTACCTTGTCGAGGATTCCGAGGAATCTGCTGGACCGGTAGGAACGACGCATGTCCTTGAGGACTTTGTCCGAGCCTGATTGGAGAGGCATGTGCAGCTGGGGCATCACGTTGGGTGTCTCCGCCATGGCATCAATGACGTCGTCGGTGAAAGCTGCGGGGTGCGGGCTCGTGAAACGGACCCGCTCAAGGCCTTTGATCTCTCCGCAGGCCCTCAGGAGCTTGGAGAAGGCCTGCCGGTCACCAAACTCCACACCGTATGAGTTCACGTTCTGCCCCAGCAGGGTGACTTCCACTGCTCCGTCATCAACGAGTGCCTGGATTTCCGCCAGGATTTCCCCCGGCCGGCGGTCCTTCTCCTTGCCGCGAAGCGAAGGCACGATGCAGAAGGTACACGTGTTGTTGCAGCCCACGGAAATCGAAACCCAGCCGGAATAGACCGAGTCCCTCTTGGTGGGCAGCGTTGACGGGAAGACATCCAACGACTCGAGAATTTCGAGTTGTGCCTCGTTGTTGTGCCGGGCCCGTTTCAGCAAGGCAGGGAGGGCCCCCACATTGTGCGTTCCGAACACGGCGTCAACCCACGGCGCCTTCTTCACAATGGTTTCGCGGTCCTTTTGGGCAAGGCAACCACCAACGGCAATCTGCATGCCGGGGTTGGCTTCTTTGACCTGCCGCAACTGACCCAGGTTTCCGTAGAGCTTGTTGTCTGCATTCTCCCTGACGGCGCAGGTGTTGAAAACCACGACGTCGGCCACGTCGCCTTCAGCAGGCACATAGCCGGCATCCTCGAGCAGACCCGCCATGCGTTCTGAATCATGGACGTTCATCTGGCAGCCAAAAGTCCGGACCTGGTAGGTCCTGGGCTCAGCCGAGGTGGTGGTATCTGCTGCAGGGGAAGGAATGGTCAAACTCACTACTCAAGGGTACCGGCTTCTGCCAGCACCTCACCGACAATCCGGAACGCCACTGAGGGGGAATAGCCCTTGCGTGCCAGCATGGACGCCAACCGGCGCGTGTATTTGTCCCGCTCCCCGCGATCCGACAAATCCACTCCGGGCCTCAGCTTGCGTTGGACGAGTTCCCGCGCAGCCAATTCTTCGTCCTGGTCACTGAGCTGGGACAGCGCTTCCTCGGCTGCATCCGGCTCGATGCCCTTTTCCGTCAGTTCCCGACGGAGCGCGCCTTTGGCGAGCTTCTTGGTCTGCGAACGGCTGCGGACCCACATCATGGCGAACTCGGCGTCGTCGATCAGCTGGACGTCTTCAAAGCGATCCAGGACCGCTTCGGCAACATCCTGGGGAACGTTGCGCTCAGCGAGCTTGCGGGAGAGCTGCAGCCGGCTCCGTGGCGCCATCGTCAACTGTCTGAGGACGATGGCACGCGCAACGGATTCGGGATCAGGCTCGGGATCGGCGGATACGGACGAATCCGGATCCGGCCCCTTCCTAGCCGTCAACGGCCTTCAGCTTCGGGGAGTCCTCCTCAGGCTTGACACCCACGCCGAGCTTTTCCTTGATGAGGCGCTCAAGCTCTTGGGCCAGCTCAGGGTTATCCCTGAGGAATCGCCGCGAATTCTCCATGCCCTGGCCCAGTTGGTCGCCGTCATAGGTGAACCACGAACCGGACTTCTTGATGATGCCGTGCTCGACACCCATGTCAATGATGCCGCCCTCACGGGAAATCCCTTGACCGTAGATGATGTCAAATTCGGCGATCTTGAAGGGCGGAGCCATCTTGTTCTTGACGATCTTGGCCTTGGTACGGTTACCGACGGAATCGGCACCTTCCTTCAAGGTCTGGATACGGCGGACGTCAATACGTACGGAAGCGTAGAACTTCAGCGCCTTGCCACCAGTGGTGGTTTCCGGCGATCCGAAGAAGACGCCGATCTTTTCACGCAGCTGGTTGATGAAAATGGCTGTGGTTTTCGTCTGGCTCAAGCGACCTGTGATCTTACGCAGCGCCTGGCTCATGAGTCGTGCCTGGAGACCAACGTGCGAATCACCCATCTCGCCTTCGATTTCAGCGCGCGGAACCAACGCTGCAACCGAGTCAATCACCACGATGTCCAGCGAGCCGGAGCCCACCAGCATGTCCATGATCTCAAGGGCCTGTTCACCGGTATCCGGCTGCGAGACCAAGAGAGCGTCCGTGTCCACGCCCAGCTTCGCGGCATAGTCCGGGTCAAGGGCGTGCTCGGCGTCAATAAAGGCCGCAATGCCGCCGGCGCGCTGGGCATTGGCAACAGCATGCAGGGCAACGGTGGTCTTACCCGAGGACTCCGGGCCGTAGATTTCCACGACACGGCCGCGGGGAAGCCCGCCAATGCCAAGGGCGACGTCCAACGCAATGGAGCCCGTGGGAATGACCTCGATGGGCGCGCGGGTGTCATCACCCAGACGCATGATGGAGCCTTTGCCGAACTGCTTGTCGATCTGGGCAAGCGCTGCTTCAAGCGCCTTTTCACGATCCGGGGTTGCCGCCATGGTTCACACCTCTGATGCTTTCTCGCTGTGGAGTGGCCCGAAGGGCCGCTTTCCTGTCATGTCAGACGCTATTACGGCGCCCTGACATTTTTTGAAGCCGGCTCCGGCTATGTGGATAACCGTGGCTGCCGGGATGCTCCGGAATGCGTCCTTCGGGATCAATTTTCCTCTGAAAGGAGCATATCCCCATCCGAACAGATATTCGAACAACGGCCCGGCGTGTCACCCCTGGAGCGCGGCAGAACCAGCTTGGCCCGGCTCAGTTGGCTGCGGGTTTGATATCCCTGCCCAACCGCCGTTCCGGAGGGACGTCCTGGACTTCGCACATGGCCAGCCAGACATCGCGGGGGGTGTGTCCGGCAGCCAAGGCTTCCACAGCCGTCCGGCCACCGACGCCTGCAAGGACCAGGGAGTTGGCCAGGACGCGGGAATAGCCTGCCCCGAATTCGTCGTCCATCAATCGCCAAAAGTCACTTGCCCTCACGCATAGAGTCTCTCATGGCCATGGACTCTAGAATGGTTGCCATGAGCAATCCTCTCCCCAGCACGCCATCTCCGGCCGTGTCCGGCGACGCCGTAGACGACGCCCTCCAGCAGGTGGAACACCAGCTGAGCCTGCTCTGGCGGCGTGCCCGCGCGATCTCCCACCAGTTGTCGCGCCAGGTCCACCCCGACATGGAACCGGCCGCCTACGGGCTGCTGACGGTCATCCGCAGGGAAGGACCCATCCGCTTGACGGAGCTTGCGTCGTGCATCGGAGTGGGCAAGCCATCGGTGAGCCGCCAGATCGCCTTCCTGGAGAACATTGGCTTGGTCTACAAGGAAGCGGATCCCCAGGACGGCAGGGCCCAGTCCATTCGTCTGACGGAGAAGGGCGAAGAGAAGATGCACCAGGTCCAGGATGCCCGCAGGCAGGTTTTCCGCGAACGCCTCGGTGAGTGGCCTTTGGAAGACGTTCAAACCCTTGCCGACTACATGGGCCGGCTCAATGCCGTATACGGTGACGGGCTGCTCAAGGATGTCACCATGAAGGAACCTGGCACGGCAGAGGCGGTCAAGCCCGCTGACATCTGAGCAACTCGGGCTGAACAAGCTCGAGCGAAGGTTCACCCGCATATGGAACGAAGAAAGGTCCCCGGCCTGAAGCCGGGGACCTTTCTCGTGGGTCGTGGTGTTGGTTACCGGGCCCCGGAGAGCATTCCCTGCGGGAAGTCATCCGTGAGGTCCAGATCGCGACCGTAGCGCTGCGAGAATTCCTGCGGAACGGTGTCCGGAACGGCCACACCTTCCGCTACTGCCACGCGGTCGCTGACTTCGCGGAGCATGTGGGACAACGGAACATCCAGGGCTGTGCAGATAGAGGACAGGAGCTCGGAAGAAGCCTCCTTCTGGCCGCGTTCAACTTCGCTCAAGTAGCCAAGTGACACGCGGGCGCTGTGCGAAACCTCGCGAAGGGTACGGCCCTGACGCTGGCGGACATCGCGCAGTACATCACCGATCTCGTGGCGTAGTACAACCATTTTGCGCTCCTTCTGTTCGCTCTGTGCCTGATCAGCCAAGCCCACATCCTTCCAGCGGACAACGCCGTTCACGGATACGGGCTGCATTACCATCTGTATCGCCTTGCTCCCTCGTTCATCCGGTTCGCTGGTGGGCGGACCGGGTTGGTTTCTACATCCTAGGCGCCCCGGCTCTTCCGAAGCGACACAATGACACAACTATTGGCAATGAGTTTTTGTTCCCGGCTACTTTACGAACGGTAACCAACCTCACTCAACGCAGCAAGCAGGCGCGCCAAAGCGGCCTCGCACGCTTGCTCGCGGATGGACTGCCGGTCCCCCGAAAAGCTGTATTCAAACGATTCGGCGCCAGCTTGGGTGGCTATGCCGATATAGACCGTTCCCACTGCTTTGCCATCGTGGGGCTCCGGACCAGCCACCCCGGTGGTGGAGACGCCGACGTCGGCACCGCAGGCATGCCGGGCGCCGTCGGCCATTGCTTCGGCGACTCCTCCGTCAACGGACCCGGAGGCGGCGAGCAGTGACTCTGACACGCCAAGGACGCTGGCTTTTACCGAGTTCTGATAGGCAACGACGCCGCCCTGCAGCATCCCTGAAGCTCCCGGCGTATTGGCCAGCGTTGCTGCCACCATCCCGGCGGTCAGCGACTCCGCCGTACCAACGGTGAGGTTCTTGCCGATGGCCAGGGAAACTGCCTGCGTCGCGGTTGCGGCGGCGGTACTCACCCGCGGCGTCCTGCGGCCCGCAGCCTAAGTGCTTGGATGACATATTCGACGCCGGTCCACAGTGTGATCGCCAGGGCCACCATCATCACCCAGAACGCGACGTCGCCCAGCCAGGGGGCAAGGGACTTAAGCGGCAACAGGTACAGGAAGATAGCCACGGTCTGGACTACCGTCTTCAGCTTGCCGCCGCGCGAGGCCGGCATGACCCCATACCTGATGACAAAGAACCGCAGGGCCGTAATGCCCCACTCACGCACCAGGATGAGGATTGTGACCCACCACGGCAATTCTCCCAGCACGGATAAAAGCACAAGGGCCGAACCGATGAGCAACTTGTCCGCGATGGGGTCGGCAATCTTACCGAAGTTGGTGATGAGCCCGCGCGCCCGGGCGATGTCGCCGTCGAGCTTGTCGGTGTAGATCGCCATGGCGAATGTCAGGACCGCGGCCCAACGCCAGATGCCGTGCCGCGAGTCGTCGGCGAGCAGGAACCAGATGAAGAACGGAACCAAAACGATGCGGAGCATCGTGAGGATGTTGGGCAGGTTCCAGACCTCGGAACTGCGGGAAGTGGCGTTGTCACCCTCGGCTGTAGTCACCCCTCTAGGCTACCGTCTTTGGGGTTGCCGTCTTTGGGGTTACCGTCCGGTGAGCGACCAAGCGTCCTCGCCGCCGTCGTCGTCGTTCGGGCCGTCAGAGCCGTCGTAGTACTCGATGGCTTGGGTGCGGTTGTCCAGGTCGGCCGCCACGAGGTCTTCGGCATAGCCGCCGACGGCGATGTTGGAGTTCGCATTATCACTCAACGCCGCGGTGTGCGCGTCCGGCGCGGCCGGCGATTCCTGGCCCTTCATGGCAGCCAGGACCGCAGCGAGATCGTCCGGCTTGACCAGGACGTCCCGGGCCTTGGACCCTTCGGATGGGCCCACTACGCCGCGGGACTCCAGAAGGTCCATCAGGCGCCCGGCCTTGGCGAAGCCCACACGGAGCTTGCGTTGCAGCATTGATGTTGAACCGAATTGGGTTGTGACCACGAGTTCGGTCGCCTGGAGCAGGACTTCGAGGTCGTCTCCGATGTCGTCGTCGATCTGCTTCTTGGGCGCCTCGGCAGCGACGTCGTCACGGTAGACAGCCTGCAGCTGTCCCTTGACGTGTTCTACTACCTTGTGGATTTCAGACTCGGTGACCCAAGCACCCTGGACGCGCATCGCCTTGGAGGCACCCATAGGCAGGAAGAGGGCATCACCTTGGCCGATGAGCTTTTCCGCACCGGGCTGGTCGAGGACAACCCGCGAGTCCGTAACGGATGACGTCGCGAAGGCCATGCGTGAGGGCACGTTGGCTTTGATCAGGCCCGTCACAACGTCCACGGACGGGCGCTGCGTTGCGAGGACCAAGTGGATGCCTGCCGCACGGGCAAGCTGGGTGATGCGGACGATCGAGTCTTCAACATCGCGCGGCGCCACCATCATGAGGTCGGCGAGCTCGTCCACGATCACCAGCAGGTAGGGATAGGGCCTGATGACCCTCTTGGAGTCAACCGGAGGAACCACCTTGCCGGCCCTGACCGCCTTGTTGAAGTCGTCAATGTGCTTGTAGCCGTAGTTGGCGAGGTCGTCATAACGGGCGTCCATTTCACGGACCACCCATTGCAACGCTTCTGCGGCCTTCTTGGGGTTGGTAATGATGGGCGTGATGAGGTGCGGAACGCCCTCATAGGCCGTGAGTTCCACGCGTTTCGGGTCCACCATGACCATGCGGACCTCGTCCGGAGTGGCGCGCATCAGGATGGAGGTGATCATGGAGTTCACGAAGCTCGACTTACCAGCGCCGGTGGCACCGGCCACCAGGAGGTGGGGCATCTTTGCGAGGTTGGCCACCACGTAGCCGCCCTCGACGTCCTTGCCCACGCCCATGACCATCGGATGGTCCGTACGACGGGCATTTTGGCTGCGCAGCACGTCGCCCAGCGAGACCGTTTCGCGGTCCGTATTGGGAATCTCGATTCCAATGGCGGACTTGCCTGGAATCGGGCTCAGGATGCGTACATCGCTGGAAGCGACAGCGTACGAGATGTTCTTGGACAACGCGGTAACGCGTTCAACCTTGGTGCCAGGAGACAATTCGATTTCGTAGCGCGTCACGGTCGGACCACGGCTGAAGCCGGTCACGGCGGCGTCCACGTTGAACTGCGTCAGGGTGTCAGTCAGGGCAGCGACGACGGCGTCGTTCGCTTCCGTGCGCTCCTTCGGAATGGAGCCCGGCGTCAGGTAGTCCGAGGCCGGCAAGGTGTAGGTGACATCCCCGGCGAGCGACAACTGTTCCGTGCGCTGCGGGATGGGCGTGGGCGGTGGCGGCGGCGTCGCCGGGCGGGCCGGTACCTGGGCCACGGTGGGTGCGGTCATCTCCGGAGTGAGTACCGGAATGGCTTCGGTGGGGTTGTCGATGCCGGGCGTGGCACCGCCCAAACCCTGCGCGGCCTTGATCTTCCCGACGGCGATCTCCGCCTGTGTGGGGCGACGTACGCCAGGCGGAACGCGCGGTTCGGACGCCGCCGGAGTTTCGTCGTCGTCGACTATGGCGTGCTCGAACGCCTCGTCCCCCACGTAGCCTTCCAAGCCGGCGTCGGCGTCGTCGTCCTTGCCGAAGAACCGCATGCGCTTCTTCTTGGGCTTGGCGGCGGCCTGGTTTCCGTAAAGGTAGCTGCGGTCATGGGCGTCCTTGCCGGACTCGTCCATGAGGTCAACGCCCATGAGGTGCTCATAAGCTCCGCGGATACGGGAAGGAATGGCGCCAAACGGGGTGGCCGTGACGATCAGCAGTGACACGAAGGCCAAAACTCCGTAGAGGATGACCGGGACTGCCACGTGGATGGCTGCCAAGGGCGCGGCCGCGAGGAAACCAAGCATGCCGCCGGCCCTGCGAAGGCCGTCGAAACCGTCCGCCACGGTGGGCAGTCCACCAATGACGTGGGCAAGTCCCGAGCCGGCGAGGGTCATGATCATGAAGCCGATGCCCACGCGGTTGTTGCCGCGGCCGTCCTGTGGCTTGCGGAACAGCCGGAAGGCGCAGACGAAAAGCATGAAGGGAAGTACCAGGGACATCCACCCGAACGTGCCGTTGACTACGCTGTAGACAGCGTCGGGGAGCCAACCGGTCAGCCCCCACCAGGCGAAGGTGGCTATCGCGACGCCCAAGACCAAATTGAACAGGGCCGCCCCGTCCCGGCGATCCGCCGGATCGAGGTCGCTGACGTCCTGGCCGATGCGCCGCACCCCGGCACCGACCACGTGTCCGATCCCCTGCCAGGCGCCCGCAAGCATACGCAGCGGCAACGGAGCATGGGGCTCTACGGCGGCAGCTTGCTTGGTGCGGGCAGCGCTGCCCCGACCGGTCTTGGCTGTGGCTGCGCCCCGGCCTGTGCCGCCGGATTTACTGCTGGAGCTGCCTCGTGGCGTGGAGGAAGTACGGGTCGCCATAAGTGCCACGCTACCCCAAGGGGGCCCGAAATCCGCGGATTTCAGGCCCCCTTGGGTATTCATGTTGCTGGCGGACTACGTCTCGAGGACCACCGGGATGATCATGGGGCGTCGACGGAGCTTGCGGTTGACCCACGTACCGATGATCCGGCGTACCACCTGCTGCAATTGGTGGTTGGTGTGGTCTGCGTGGTTCAGCACCGCTTCTTCGAGCGCGGCGTTGATTTTGGGAATGATCTCGTCAAAGACAGAGTCGTCCTCGGCTACTCCGCGTGCATGGATCTCCGGGCCGGACACGATCTTTCCGGTGGTGCGGCTGATGACCGTGATGACGGAAATGAAGCCCTCATCCCCCAGGACGCGGCGGTCCTTGAGGTCGGCGTCGGTAATTTCGCCAACGCTGGAACCATCAACGTAGACGAACCCGACCTCCACCTGGCCAACGACGTTGGCCTTGTGATCCTTCAGGTCAATGACCGTGCCGTTGTCGCTCAGGATGATGCCCTCTGAAGGCACCCCCGATTCCAGGGCAATGTTGCCGTTGGCGATCAGGTGGCGGGTTTCACCGTGCACGGGCATGGCGTTCAAAGGCTCGAGGATGTTGTAGCAGTAGAGCAGCTCGCCGGCGGCTGCGTGTCCTGACACGTGGACCTTGGCGGTGCCTTTGTGGATCACATCGGCGCCGAGCTTGAGAAGGCCGTTGATGATGCGGAACACCGCGTTCTCATTGCCCGGGATGAGGCTGGAAGCCAGAATCACCGTATCGCCCTTGCCAACGATCACTCGGTGGTCCCCGTTGGCCATCCGGGAGAGTGCGGCCATTGGCTCACCCTGCGAGCCGGTGGACATGAGCACCACTCTGTCATCTGGCATGTTGTCGATGTTCTTGATGTCCACCAGGATGCCCGGGGGCACGTCGAGGTACCCCAGCTTGGCTGCGATGGCCATGTTGCGCACCATGGATCGGCCAACGAAGGCAACATTGCGGCCATGCTTGGCCGCGGCGTCGAGGACCTGCTGCACGCGGTGGACGTGGGAGGAGAACGACGCCACGATGATGCGCTTCTTGGCCTGACCGAACAAACGGTCCAGGGTGGGGCCGATTTCCTTCTCGGCCGTCGTGAACCCGGGGACGTCGGCGTTGGTGGAGTCTGCCATGAAGAGGTCCACGCCTTCTTCGCCCAAGCGGGCAAAGTGCCGGAGGTCGGTAATACGTCCATCCAGCGGCAGCTGGTCCATCTTGAAGTCGCCCGTGTGAAGCACGGTGCCGCCCTCAGTGCGGATGAACACAGCCAAGGCGTCCGGGATGGAGTGGTTGACGGCCACGAATTCACATTCGAACGGACCGAACTGCTCCACTTGGCCCTCGGTCACCGTGAGCGTGTAGGGCTTGATCCGGTGTTCCTGCAGCTTTGCCTCCACTAGGGCAAGGGTCAGCTGGGATCCGATCAGGGGGATGTCTGCCTTGAGGCGCAGCAGGTAGGGAACAGCACCAATGTGGTCTTCGTGGCCGTGGGTGAGCACTACGCCCACGACGTCCTGCAGTCGGTTCTCGATGTAAGAGAAGTCCGGCAGGATCAAGTCGACGCCAGGTTGCGTCTCCTCGGGGAAGAGCACGCCGCAGTCAACAACCAGCAACTTGCCGTCGATTTCGAAGACCGCCATGTTGCGGCCAATCTCCCCCAGTCCACCAAGCGGAACGATCCGCAGCGTGCCTTTCGGCAGTTTCGGCGGAGTAACCAGTCCAGGAAGGGCGGTTTGGGTCATATTGTGCTACTTTCCGGCGGAACCGTCCTAGACGTTGAAGTCCATTCCGGCTTCGGCCAAATCCCCGCGGATGATTTCGATCTCAGCCTCGTCCGGCTCCACGAGGGGCAAACGGACAACCGAGTTGGGCAGGACTCCCTGCCACTTGAGAATCTGTTTGGCGGCTACTGCGCCTTGGACCCGCGTCATGGTTGCACGCACTACGGGTTCCAGTTCAAAGTTGATGGCCCGCGCGGTGGCGAGGTCGTTGGCGTTGACGGCATCGATCAGCTCGCGGAAGCGGCGCGTGGCCACGTGGGTGGTGACACCCACCAGGCCGGCGGCGCCGAGGGCCATCCACTGCAAGGTCAGTCCGTCATCGCCGGAGTAGAAAACAAGGTCAGTCTCCGCCATGACCCGCGTGGCCGCGGCGAAGTCCGCCTTTGCGTCTTTGACTGCCACGATGTTCGGGTGCTTGGCAAGGCCGATCATGGTTTCGGGGGCGATCGCTATGGAGGAACGGCCCGGAATGTCATAGACCATGACGGGCAGGTCCGTTGCCGAAGCGATGGTTTCGAAGTGCGCGCGCACGCCTGCCTGGCTGGGCTTGTTGTAGTAAGGGGTGACGATCAGGAGACCATCGACGCCTACCTCTGCCGCGCGCTGGGAGAGGTGTACAGAGTGGGCGGTGTCATTGGTGCCGGTCCCGGCGATGATGGCGGCCTTGCCTCCGACGGCTTCTTTGACTGCCCGGAACATGCCGAGGTTTTCATCATCGGTAAGGGTGGAGGTTTCTCCGGTGGTGCCGGTGACAACGAGGCCATCGCAACCGTCCTGTACCAGCTTCTCTGCCAGCGCAGCGGCTTGGTCGTAGTCGACCTTGCCGTCCTCGGTGAAGGGGGTGACCATCGCGGTCAGGAGGGTACCAAGGGCGGGAATGTGGGCGCGCGAGTCAGACATAAGAAAAACGTTACCCTGTCACGGGCTCGTTACGGGAATGGGTTCCGCGTGATGGTCGTCATCTGCCGCGATTGGGCCTGTAGCCGTCCAGGCTGCTTCCATCCAGCGTGGACACAACGATTTCGGTTCCGTTGCCTCCTGCACGAGCCCCGGCAAGTCCATCCGGGCCCCAGGTTCCGCTGCGACCACAGGACTCGCCCAACGGCGTATGCCCGCCAAGGTTGGCCAAGAGTCCGAACATCCGGTGGTCCATGGAACGCTCACCCAAATGGAGGCCGAGCCGGGTTTCTTCACCACCGACGTAGAGGGCGGACACCGCGTACACGTCGGCGCCCGCTCCGGCCGCGGCTGCCGCATGCGACGGGTGGGCGGCGTCGGCGCAGACGGCGAGCGCAATCCGCCATCCGTCGATGACGAGTACTTCAGGGCCGCCTCCCGCAACGAAGAGTTCCTGCTCGAGTCCATGCAAATGCGTTTTGAAGGCCGGGAGGACCGAGGCATCCGGACCAACGATCAGGGAGGCAAGCCGCTGGGTGGTGTCCTGTTCGCGCAAGGCGGCACCGACGATGGCAGTGAGGCCGAGGCGTGCGCAGATGTCCCGCAGGGGGCCAAGCCGGGGGTCGTCCTCACAGAGCCAAGGCGAGGGCTCTCCTGCCGCTCCTGCGCGACCCCTGAGCTCCTGGAGCTCATAGCCCGTCAATGAGAGCTCCGGGAACAGCACCAGGCGTGCCCCGTCTGCGTGCGCTTGCTGAATGAGCCTTGCGTGGGCGTCAACATTGGCCCTGACGAGGTCGCCCGTAGCGTCAGGACCAACGGCTTGGTATTGGATTACAGCGACGGTCAGCGTTGGGGCAACAGATGGCGTTTGCCCGGGAGCGACGTCGGCGGCAGTGGTCTTAGTGGCGTTCAACCCGGCAGTCACCCGGCCATACTATGCGGGCCGGCGGGTTCGCGCTGGTTCCTCCGCGCAGTACCGGGCGACGGCCTGCTCCTTGAGGTGCTCGGCCCAGGTTACAAGCCGCTGTGATGCGCGGACGTACTCGAACAGCTCCAAGGGTGTCAACGCTTCCAGGTCCGCCTCTGAGAGTCGCCTGGCCAGCTCCGGCCCGGGCGCTTGCTCAGCGAGGGCTGTCCCCTCCTGGCGCCATTGGACATCCTCGGGCGGCTCCCCTGCCACGAGCTGGCGGAACAGGAAGTCGACCACACCGGGACTCATCGCCTTCATGGGGCCGTTCAACCCCGCCGGCGTGTTTGGAGCATCGTTCATGCAGTCATGGTATTCGAACATATATTCGAAGACAAGGTCTGTTGTCCCAAGACCACTGCAGTCGCATTTCCGATCCCGCATGAGACGATCGCACCATGACTTCGCACGAGACGGCGCCTCCCCGGAAATCGCCTGGCGGCCGCGCAGTCTCCACGCGTTTGACCGGCATCGATGCGGCCAGGGGCGCTGCACTGCTGGGCATGATGGCCACTCACCTGATGCCGACGTTCGGACCATCCCCGAGTTGGGACCCCACGTTCGTGGGACTGGTGTTTTCCGGGAGGTCTGCCGCGCTCTTCGCTGTGCTGGCCGGAATCGGACTGGCGCTCAGCACCGGCAAGCAGGAACCACGCAGCGGGAAGGACCTCTGGGCGGCCCGGAGCGGAGTGTCCATGCGCGCCTTGGTGATTGCCGTCGTCGGACTCACCCTGGGGGCCTTGGACGTCAACATTGCGGTGATCCTGGTCCACTACGCCGTCTTGTTCCTGTGCATCCTGCCATTCCTTGGCCTGCGCCTCAAAGCACTCTGTTTCTGGGCCGTTGGCTGGGTGGTGGCGTCGCCGGTTGTGGCTTTCCTGGTCCGGCCCTTCCTTCTCGACGCAACTCCGCCACTCCAGTTGGGACACAACCCCAGCGGGGAGGACCTGGAGACACCCGGACGCCTCGTGGCGGACCTGTTCTTCACGGGCTACTACCCCGTCTTCCAGTGGATCTCCTACCTCTTGATCGGGCTGGCGATCGGGCGATTGGCGCTAACGACGGCGAAGGTGCAGCTCTTGCTGCTGACGTGCGGAACCGCCGTGGCCGCAGTGGCCAAGATCACTGGAACATTGGCAATGGAAGCGTGGGGCGGCAGGGCTGCCCTTGAGTCCCTCCCGGGCACACGTGGCTATCCGCTGGAAAGCATGCTCCAAGTCAACCTCACGGGACTGCAGCAGGTGGATTCCTGGTGGTGGCTTGCCACGGCAGCGCCACACGCCGGCACCACGTTGGACCTGCTGCACACCTCCGGCGTTGCTGCGGCAATCGTGGGGTTGTTCCTCTTGCTGGGGCGTCTGGCCGAAAAAGCCAAAGTCAACTTCCTGCTGGTCCTGAGCGGCCCGGGGGCCATGACTTTGAGCCTCTATTCAGCCCACGTTTGGGTTGTGTCCGGCTTCACCAACCAGCCGCTACCGGCCGGGTGGACGGACGAAAGCGTGTACTGGACGCAAGCCCTCGCCGCGGTGGGCATCGGTGTGTGCTTTGCGCTCCTGCGCAGGCGAGGACCGCTCGAGTGGCTGGCGCACCAGGCGTCGACCCTGGGCAGCTACCGGCCGGCCGCGGTGGGCTGAGAACGGAAAAGCTTCACGGCGTCCCGCATGGCTTCGCGGGCACGTTTGCGATCCCCTGAGGCGTCATAGGCACAGCTCAGCCGGAACCAGGAGCGCCAGTCTTCCGGTGCGGCCTCAGCCTCCACGCGGTATTTCTCGAACTCCGCGTCGGCGGCAGCGCGGACAATCCGGCCCCCGGGAGTTCGTGGCAAGGTGTCCACAGGCAGCCCGCCTTCGGCTTCCAAAACCTTGGCCATTTGCTCGGTACGGGCCCCGAAAAGGAGTTCGCGGATCAAGGCCCACGCTCCAACGATCGGGAGGACCAGATACGCGGCCCCGATGCCCTTGGCTATCAGATTGGGGTCGCCAAGCAGCAGGAATGAGCGCTGCACGGACACCACCAAGTAGAGCACCAGCAGCAGGGTGATCGCTCCGACCCAGATCTTGGTGCGGTTCTTCTTGAATGAAGCCCAGAAATTTCCCATGATCCTAGAGCCCCAGATCCAAGTAGCCGTCAAGGCCTACTGTGAGCCCCGGGTGCGCGGCAACCTTACGAAGCCCCAGCAGGACACCGGGCATGAAGGAAGCCCGGTCGAAGGAATCGTGGCGCAAGGTCAACTGCTCGCCCGGGCCGCCGAAGAGGACTTCCTGATGTGCCACCAAGCCACGGAGCCGCACGCTGTGGACTCGGACACCGTCCACGTCACAACCGCGCGCTCCATCCAAAGATGATTCGGTGGCGTCGGGACTCGCCGGGACGCCTGCTTCCTGCCGGGCCTCAGCGATCAGCTGTGCCGTGCGTACTGCCGTGCCGGAGGGCGCATCCACTTTGTTCGGGTGGTGGAGTTCGATGATTTCCACGGACTCGAAGTACTGCGAAGCCTTGGCCGCGAAGGCAGACGCCAGCACTGAACCCAAGGCAAAATTGGGGGCAATCAGGACACCGGTTTCCGGCTTCTGATCCAAGAGTTCCCGCAGTGACCCCAAGCGCTGGGCGTCCCATCCGGTGGTCCCCACAACAGCATGGATCCCGTGCTCCACAGCGAACCGGACGTTGGCCTCGGTGGTGTCCGGAACAGTCAGGTCAACAACATACTGTGCACCGGTGTCCAACAGGGTCTCCAGGGAATCGCCGCGGCCAAGGGCAGCAACCAGCTTCATGTCGTCCGCCGCTTCAACGGCTTTAACGGCTTCAATTCCCATACGCCCGTGGGCGCCCAGCACTGCAACAGCAAGTTGTTCGGTCATGCCATTAACCCTACCGCCGGGCCGGGCCCGGGCAGGAACCGTTACTCCCCTGCACCCACCCACTCAACAGTGCCGTCAGCGAAGAACTGTTCCTTCCAAATCGGCACTTGGGCCTTGATGCGGTCCACGAGTTCCGAGCATACGGCGAAGGCCTGGCCACGGTGGGCGGCCGCGACAGCGCAGACCAGTGCAGGGTCGCCGATCTCCAGCATGCCGATGCGGTGGGCGGCCCAGATACGGACAGGCTGATCGGCTTCGCCGGAGTGTTCAGCGACCAACTGTGCCACGACGTCCGACATGACCTGATGGGCCGTGGGATGGGCGCTGTAGCTGAGCCGGTCCACAGCCTTGCCGTCGTCGTGATTGCGAACCACCCCGCTGAAGCTGACTACGGCCCCGGCGGTATCCGACTCCACCGCAAGGATGGCTTGGTCCACAGAGATGGGCTCGGAGCTGAGGACAGCGCTGACAATCTCGAAGTCCGTTTCAGTGCCCATGGCTTCCTTCCAATTGTTCGCAGAGATGGCTGATCACCGGGTCCAGGACAGCCAACCCGTCCATGACGCCTTTCGGGGAACCGGGCAGATTGATGATGAACGTTTTTCCTGCCGCTCCGGCGTGACCACGGCTCAACATCGCCATGGGGGTTTTGGCGGTCCCTGCACGACGTATGCCCTCCATGATGCCCGGAATCTCCCGGTCCAGCAGCGGCAGCGTCATTTCCGGAGTGCGGTCGTCCGGGCTGAGTCCGGTTCCACCACTAGTGATGACCACGGCGGGTTCCTGCGTCAGGAGCGCCCGCAAGGCAGCGCCTACGGGCTCACCGTCCGGCACCACCATGGTGGGAAAAGCATCGAAACCATGTTCGGTGAGCCAGTCAAGGATGATCGGCCCGGTCTCGTCCGCGTAGACTCCTGCCGCCGCACGGGTGGACGCAATCACCACCCCGGCCTTCCGCGGCCCGTGGCCGTTCGGCTCACAAGCGCTCATGCTCCGGCCTTCGTTGACGATACTCCGCTGCCTGCAACCCAGTCGCCGCTCTTCCCGCCGCTTTTGGCCAGCACTCGGATGTCTGTCAGCACAGCGTGCTTGTCCACAGCTTTGATCATGTCGTACACGCTGAGCGCAGCAACCGACGCTGCAGTCAACGCTTCCATTTCGACGCCGGTCACTCCCCTGGTCTTGACAGTGGCCAGGACTCCCACGCTGTCAGTGCCAAGCTCGAAGTCCACCGTGACCTTGGAGATCGGCAGTGGGTGGCACAACGGAATCAGTTCAGGGGTCTTCTTGGCCGCCATGATCCCTGCAACGCGTGACACGGCGAGCGCATCGCCTTTGGGCAAACCCCCAGCGCCCAGGAGCGCCAGGACTTCAGGCGTGCTGCGGACAGTGGCCGTCGCCGTCGCCTCACGCGTGGTGACAGCCTTCTCTGAGACGTCAACCATCTGGGCACTGCCGTCCTGCCGGAGGTGGGTCAGGCCCGCGGGGTCTATTGGGGTTCCGGGAGTTTCGTTCACAGCGTCCATACTTCCACTTCGGATCCCTTGGGCAGTTCCGTGACGTCCCCGGGGACCTGCACCAAGGCATTGGCCCGGGCCAGGGCATGAACAAGGTGCGAGCCTGCGCCGCCTTCCATCCTGACTGTGCCGTCCGCATCCAGCGTGCCTCGACGTACTTGGTGCTTGCCCGCCGGGGATGTCAGGGCCTCGGCCAAGCGCGCCAGCCGTACGGGCCGCAACGCGGGAGCCCCCAGGACCTGAGAAAGGGCCGGCCTGAGCAACATCTCGAAGGAAACGAGGCAGCTGACTGGATTTCCCGGAAAGCCGAAGAAAGGTATGTCATCGAACCTGCCCAGGCCCTGCGGCCCACCTGGTTGCATGGCGACAGGCATGAAGTCCACTGGCTGGTGGGACATGGCCTGGCGGACTACTTCGTACGCGCCTTTGCTCACTCCCCCGGTGGTGACAATGAAATCAACGGGCTCGTCCTGGGACCCCGTGTGATGACGCAGGAGCGTAAGCAGGCTGGACGGGTTGTCATCGGTGATTCCAGTGCGAATCACGTCGAGGCCCGCCTCGCGCATGGAGGCCTCCAGCAGCGTCCCGTTGGAGTCGTAGATCTTCCCTGCGGTCAGTTCTTGTCCCGGTTCAACCACTTCATCGCCCGTGGTGACCAGCAGGACGCGCAAAGCCTTGCGGACTTCGACGCTGGTCAGGCCGAACGCGGCCAGCAGCCCCAGCTGGGCCGGACCCAATAGCGTCCCCGCAGTCAGCGCCAACTCGCCCTGGCCAATGTCGCTGCCGACGTCCCGGACAAAGGTGCCCGCTGTAACAGCCGGCAGGTAGACCACAGCGCTACCGGCCGCAGGGTCGGGGAACACGTCAGGGGTGGCCTTCTCGATGGGTACGACGGCGTCGGCCCCCTCGGGAATCATGGCTCCGGTCATGATGGGGGCGGCCATGCCGGGGTTGAGCGGTGCCGGAGCGGCACCTGCCGGAACGGGCGCCGCTACCCTGAGCTCCGCGCCGTCGTCGGGGATGTCCGCAGAACGGACGGCAAAACCGTCCATCTGCGAATTGGCGAACGGCGGCAGCGAGCGAGGTGCGCGGACATCGACGGCGAGCGCCCTGCCCAGCGCGTCCAGCAGGGGCAAGTATTCGTTGTCTTTGGCGGCGACGACGCCCGCCAATAATTCCGCGACTGCCTGGCGGTGGGCTGCAACAGTTCCGGGCACGGGCATCCTCCTGTGGACACTTTCGGGGTCCGGGAAATTCCCGACGTACCCAGAGTAAGTCCTCAAGACACCTTGACGTTGACGGTGTGATATCCCGTGGCTCCGTCTGGAGCTACCGCGGCGCGGTCTTCGGTCTGCGGACTGCCCGTGGAGTCGGTGGCCCGCACCTGGACCTCATAATCGCCGGCACCGAGGTCCAGTCCCAGCTGCCACTGGTACCAGGTATCTGTGGAGATGGCGCTCGCCAGGGTGGCCCGCTGCCATGGCCCCCTGTTGACGCGAAGTTCCACGCGTTCAATGCCCCTGTGCTGGGCCCAGGCGACACCACCGAACTGCACAGTCCCATGCGGAACGGTCCGGCCACTGCGGGGAACGTCGATGCGCGATTGTGTCTTGATGGGTCCGTGGTCGCTCCAACCGCGAGGCGTCCAGTAAGCGGTGTCGTCGGCGAAGCGTGTGACTTTCAGTTCGGTGAGCCACTTGGTGGCGGAGACGAATCCGTACAGTCCCGGCACGATCATGCGCACGGGGAATCCGTGTTCCAGCGGAAGCGGTTCTCCGTTCATGCCCACGGCCAACAGCGCGTCCCGGTCGTCTGTCAGGGCTTCCAGCGGCGTGCTGGCGGTCCAGCCGTCGTTGCTTGTGGAGAGCACCATGTCCGCACCGGGTTTCGGTCCGGCCATGGCCAGCAGCTCCCGTACGGGCCAGCCGAGCCAGAGGGCGTTGCCGATGAGGTCGCCACCAACATTGTTGGAAACGCAGGCGATGGTGATGTGCCGTGCTGTCATGGGTTTTGCCAGGAGCGTGGCGAAGTCGATTTCGACCTCCCGATCCACCATCCCTGTGACCTTGAGTTTCCAGGCAGGCGGGTCGATCGCTGGAACTGTGAGGGCGGTGTCGATCCTGTAAAAGTCGGCGTTGGGGGTCACCAAGGGGCTGATGCCTTCGACGGACAGGGAGGCTCCGGCGGGAATGGCTTGCGGCGGGGCTGCAGGGTCCGGAAGAGTCATCGAACCCCGGAATCCGGACGCCACAGCGGTTGCCCGTGTCAGGACCGTTGTCACTGCCCCGGCCACGACGGCCGCGATGGAAGTGCCGGCCAAGGCATTCAGGAAACTCCGCCGGGCCATCGGCGCACGTTCGCCGTCCAGGTGGCGGGATGTTTCTCCGGCCGGAGACCACGTTGCCAGCCGCCGTATCAGCGCCCGCAGAAGCAGCATCGTCACTACCGCCGCCACTATCGGGGCGAAGGCCGCCTGAGGCGTTGCCTGCGCCCGGGTGACGACGGCGGTCAGCCCGGCCACGCCGGCCAGTCCGGCAAGCGCCAGGCCGACCCCGGTTCGACGACGCTCCAAGACACCGGCGAGGGCCGCCAAGATCGCGGCGACGATGCCAATGGAGGCCACCAGCACGATCTTGTCAGCGGTGCCGAAGAGTTGCACGGCAAGGTCCTTCACGCCGGGGGGAACAGCATCGATCACCACGCCGCCAAGGGCCGTCACGGGTGAAACCAGGGGGCTCAGCAGGCCGGCAGTGAGCTCGCCGGCCGCGATTCCCGCCGCACCCGAGGCCACCCCGGCAGCCGCTGCCCATTGTCCAGGCCTGCTCCTGGCGCTCCGCGGCTTCGTCGTGCTGCTTGCCGGGGTGCTCATGGGGTGCCTCCAGGGCTGTCGTCTGCTGAAAAAACTGTGGCGGCGGGGACGGCGTCCGCCGGGAGGGATCCGGCCGGGAGCGACAACGCGAAGCGGCAGCCGCCGTCGACGTTGTGAACGGTGACCACTCCCCCGTGCGCCTTGACGATGCCCGCCACCATGCTGAGGCCGATGCCTGCGCCGCTGTGGCTGCCGTGCAGCGCGTCGGAGCTGCCGCGGGAAGGGTCCTTCTGCCAACCGGTTTCAAACAAGTGCGGCAGGTCCTCCTCAGCGATGCCGCCACATTGGTCCTGGACCGCCACCACGGCGTTGCCGTTGTCGCGGCCAACGCTGATGTGGACTTCTGTATCCGGGCTGCTGTAGATAACGGCGTTGAGCAGCACGTTCCGTACGGCCCGCGCAAGGCTCGGACCGTCGGCCACCGCCATGCACTCTCGGTTCCCTCCGCCGTCGAGGGTGATCCCGCGTTTGGCCGCCAGCGGCGCCAGATCGGAGATCGCGTCGCTGACCAGGTCATAAAGATCCAGCGGTTCAGCGCGCATGCGCAGGCTGCCGGCTTGGATCTTGGACAGCTCAAGGAGGTCGTTGACCATGGCCGTCATTTGCTCCGTCTGCCCGATGATCTTCCGGTAATAGCCTTGGACGTCGGCGGCCATGCCGTCCTCAAGGGCTTCGGTCATGGCGCGCATGCTGGCAAGCGGGGTGCGGAGGTCGTGCGAAATCCAGGAGACGAGTTCCCGGCGGGCTGTCTCAATAGCAGCTTCACGATCCCTGGATTCAGCCAGGCTGCGGCTGCTGGATTCCAGTTCCTGGGCAAGTTCGGCAAGTTCGGAGGTCATGGCCGGAGCGGCTCCGCGCCCCGTGGCGATGCTGTGGTCCAGAGTCTCGCCACGTCCCAGCCGGCGAGCGGCATCCACCAGCCTGGCCGCGTTGCGTGAGACACCCGCGCCGAGCATAAGGGACAGGGCTACTGCCACTGCCGATGCCATGGCAAGGATGTACCACATGACTTCGAGGTCCCGGGCAGAGATGAACATGGCGTTGAAGGCGCTGACCATGCCCGCCACCAGCACGGCAACCGTCGCCAGCACCACCAGGCAGATCTGCGTGAGCACCGATGCCCGCCGAAGAACCCTCAGGAGCACCAAGGTGACACCGCCAATGACCACGGCCCAAGCGAGGACCCAAGCAAGGATGGTGATCAGTTCATTACCCTGCATGCCCCTCGCCCTTCGCCTCGAAACGGTACCCGACGCCCCACACGGTCTTGAGCAGTTCAGGCTTGGTGGGATTGACTTCGATCTTTTCGCGGAGGCGCCGGACATGGACGGTGACCGTGGAAAGATCCCCGAAGTCCCAACCCCACACGGCCTTGATGAGTTCCTCGCGGCTGAAGACCTGGTTGGGCCGCCGCATCAGGAATGCCAGGAGGTCGAACTCGCGGACCGTGAGCGCCAGCGGAGTTCCCCTGTGGGTCACCGTCCGTGAGGCAGGATCAAGAGCGAACCCCGCCAGTTCCACAGGCGGCTCCGGAGCGAACTCCTTGACGCTCCGGCGCAGTACGGACTTGACCCGGAGGACCAGTTCACGGGGAGAGAAGGGCTTGGTGACGTAGTCGTCCGCTCCCATCTCCAGGCCCAGGATGCGGTCGTCCTCGGTCCCTAGCGCCGTGACCATGATGACCGGGACACTCATGGTCAACCGGAGTCGTCGGCACACCTCCACACCGTCCAGCCCCGGGAGCATGCGGTCAAGTATCACCAAGTCTGGTTGGCGCGCCGCCGCAACGCGCAGCGCCGAGAAACCGTCGCCGGCCACGTCTACTTGGAATCCGGCCTTGAGGAGGTAGTCGCGAACCACATCGGCGATGGTTTGTTCGTCCTCCACCAGGAGGATGCGGCGGTTGCCCGGTTCCGCAGAGGATGCCGTAGATGTGGTCACGCTTTCAGCATAGGTACGCCAGCGGTGTGCGGCATCCAATTCCAGTACCTTCGGGGTAAGCGTACGAAATCCGTAAGAACTGGCTGTGACTGTATCCGGTATCACTGATCGAGCCAGGGTGGCGTAGCCTGATTTTATGACTGTTCAGCTGGGCATGCCCGTGCCCCCTTCGGGCGGCAGCACAGGAAGCAGCGCTTCGGTACCGCCGCCGCGCCCTGCCGGCACGCCTACAGGGCTGTGGGACTCCTATGGTCGACGAGCAACTGACATGCGCCTCTCCCTGACGGATAAGTGCAATCTGCGTTGCACTTACTGCATGCCAGCGGAAGGTCTGGAGTGGCTGTCCAAGCAGGCCGTCATGACCAAGGATGAGATCGTCCGCATCGTGCGCATCGGTGTGGAAGCCCTGGGCGTCCGGGAACTCCGACTCACGGGAGGCGAGCCCTTGGTCCGCGCCGACCTTGTGGACGTCATCGCCGGCATTCGCTCAGACCACCGGGATCTCCCGATCTCCATGACCACCAACGGCGTGGGCCTGGACAAGAAGGCTACAGCGTTGAAGGCCGCAGGCCTCACCCGGATCAACGTTTCGCTGGACTCCCTTCACGAGGAAACCTTCACCAAACTCACCCGACGCCCCTTCTTGGACCGCGTCCTCGCGGGAGTGGATGCCGCGTGGGCCGCTGGATTGGGTCCTGTCAAGCTCAACGCGGTGCTGATGCGCGGCATCAACGATGCCGAATCGCCGGACCTCCTCGCATGGGCGTTGGGCCGCGGCTACGAACTCCGCTTCATCGAGCAAATGCCCCTGGATGCCGACCACGGATGGACCCGGCGCAACATGATCACGGCCGCGGAGATCCGCGAACTGCTCTCCCGCGACTTCGTGTTGAGCGCGGATCGCCGGGAACGTGACGGCGCCCCCGCCGAACGATTTGAAGTACGACGCCGGGACGCGGTTTCCGGTGAACCCTCCGGTGAGGTTCTGGGCACAGTAGGCATCATCGCGTCAGTCACTGAGCCGTTCTGCTCGGACTGCCGCCGCACCCGCATCACCGCCGAGGGCAAGATCATGAGCTGCCTGTTCTCCCGCGAAGAGTTCGACCTCTTGGGGCTTCTCCGCGAAGGGGCCACCGATGCCGAACTCGCGGAACGCTGGCAAGACGCCATGTGGGTCAAGCCCAAAGCCCATGGCATGGACCACACCGGTCTCGGCGCCGCGGACTTTGTCCAGCCGGACCGCAGTATGAGCGCAATCGGAGGCTGAAACCTTGCTTGTCCGTTACTTCGCTGCTGCGCGCGCCGCCGCAGGTGTCGAGGAGGAACACCATGTACTTCCAGAAGGCACAAGCCTGAAGATGCTGCTGGATGTCGCCCTCGCCGTCGAACGGCCCTTGCCGCCTGAAGGCACCCCCACCCTTGCCAGGATCGTGGCAAGGAGCAGTTTCCTCCGTAACGAGGTAGCGGTGCGGGATCACACGGCTCCGCTCGGAGCGCAGGACGTCATCGATGTCCTGCCGCCTTTCGCGGGGGGCTAGGAGTTCTTTGTTGCCGCGGGCCGGCAGCTGAAGACTTCCCCGCAGCATCAATGATGTCCGGGAACACGTCCTCGGCGCTCCGCTCCCCCGGACCCCGGCTCGCCTTGCTGTTCACCATTCTCTGAGTTCTTGCCACACCCTGTCATCACCAAACACCCCACCGTGAGTAGCACCACCAAAAAACGTTCAGGGCTGAGCAGGATTTTGGGGCCGAATGGGCGGCGGCGGGACAAGCCAGCCATTCAGGTGGTCTTCTTCCTAGCGGCCGGGTCCAAGGTGCACTCGCCCATCACCATGATGAGACTCCCGTTGGGTGTGGGTGAGAACTGCACCAGCATGCCCCTGGGTGTTCGTGCGTTGATTTGGACCCCTGTTGCGGGCTCGCCGTCGTCGAAGATGTTTCCAATCTTGTAGCCCTTGGACTCCCAGTGGGCCTTCATTCGTTCGACAGCGGCCTGCGGATCATCGACGGGACCGCCCTTTATCTGGCGCTGATACAGCCGGCCATCGGCCCGTGCGTGTACCCCGCAAGGTTCTGACACGTAATCCGCTGTGTCGTTACGGTCCCACCCGGGCCATGTCGTGCCAGAGCGCTGAACTGTGTCCTCCATCGCGTCCATAAATTCTGTGAACACCTCCTTGGCGCTTCGCTCGCCAGGTCCTGGCTCGCCTTGTTGCCCAGCGTTCGCTGAGTTCATGCCGCATCCTGTCATCACCAAGCACCCCGCCGTGAGTAGCGCGATCAAAAAGCGTTCAGGGTTGCGCGGGATTTTGGGGTCGAATGGGCGGGGTCGGGACGAGGGACCCACTCAGGTGGTCTCCTTCTCAGCAGCCGGATCAAGAGTGCATTCACCAACCACCTTGATCAGGCTCCCTTCGGGAGTGGGTGAAAACTGAACCAGCATGCCCCTGGGCGTTAGTGCGTTGATTTGGACCCCATCTGCTGGATTGCCGTTGTCGAAGATGTTTCCAATCTTGTATTCCTTTGCCTCCCAGTGGGCCTTCATTCGTTCCACAGCAGCCGCCGGATCATCAACGGGGCCGCCTTCGATCTGTGTCTGGTAGGCCCGGCCATCGTCCCGCTTATGAACCGAACACGGTGGCGGGAAGAAGCCAGCCGTGTGATTACGGTTCCAGATAGGCCAATCCGTGCCCGAGTGCTGGACTGTGTCGTCAATAGCATCCATGAAGTCCGTGAACACCTCCTCGGCGCTTCGCTCGCCAGGTCCCGGCTCGCCTTGCTGACCATCATTCGTTGAGTTCATGCCGCACCCGGTCATCATCAAACACCCCACTATCATCGATACCAACCACGTTTTGCGATTGGGTTTTGTCGTCGTCATTTGCTCCGCTCCTTGGCGAGTTCTTCCGGGGTGAGATCGCGTTCGATCAGGGGCCCGTTGGGGTAGTCCATGCCGCCGTAGCCGGGCTTCTCTTCGTGGCGGAGCGGGATCAGTTCCTTGATCAAATGTCCACGCCCGGTGGAGGTCAACGCGATGTTATGGGCGGACTCGGTCCTCGGGTCCAGGTAGCCGTGATCGCTGGTGGCGGCGAAGACGGTGTCAGCGCTGTCTGGTACTGCCCATCCTTTGGCATCGTGCCCGGTCGTTCTTGTGTAAACCGTGCCAGTGTCCGGGTCGTAGCCGCCTTCGGAGGAGAAGTTCTTGCCCCCGAACCAGTCATCGGTGGGATTCCACCGCCCTTCCCGGCCCCTGAGCCCACTGCCGACGATCCCCAACGGGGCGACCCGGTCCTCACTGGCCGCGGTCACATACACCTCGGGCTGCCCGGCCGGGTCTTTGGCCACGTGCAGGTCCGCGGCCGAGCCGATCTCCCGCCACTCGATACCCGCCGACCCGAAAAACGTCGCCGTAGCCACCTCATGCTTGGTTGCCTTGAGCGCGTACGAGGCCGTAGTGGTCCCGTAGGAGTGGGCCACGACGTTCAACCGCGGCCGCTCGTGGTCGTCCGCCCCGGTCGTGCGGGTGTCGGTGAAGCCATCCAACGCGGCGGCGAGTTTAGCCCCGCCAGCTTTGGCCAGCTCGGTCGACAACACCTCGCCGCTCGGTGGCTCCTCCGGACTGTCATACCCAACCCACGACACAACGGAATTGGACTCTTTGTCCTTACTGATTAGATCGGCAAACACCTGCCCGTCATAGAGGTCCTGGGCTGATTTTGTCCATGATTCCAGCCCGTCTGCCACGGTGGTTTTCATGCCCGGGACGTTCCAGGTCACGTTCGTGGCGGTGTCCAGATCCCCGATCGCAACCGCCACCAAGGGTTTGCCGTTCTCGTCCGGGGTGAAGGACACGATGCTCCGCGGGGGCGCCAGCAACTTGTCAGCGGGCTTAAGCGCTTTGTAGATGACCTGCAGCGCGGCCTTGTCCTCCGCCCTGGTCCGGGGGTCCTTGAACACGGCATTCAGGTTGACCCGGTTCGCTTTCGCCCTGGCCTTGTAGGGGATCCCGTTCAGGTTTCCGATTACACCCGGTGCGGCGACCATCAACGCGGCCTGCTGTTCCGGGGACAACCCCGCCCACCACTGCTGCACCTGGTCCACCGGCGGAGGCACAGTGAGGCCGGAGCGAAGGAAATCGGCTTCGGCCATCCCGTAGTCAAGCAACTGGCCCGGCGTCAGGGTCTTCAGCAGCGCCAGCATCTCCAGCGACCCGGCGGCACCGGCCTCTGGGGCGCTCTCCAGATACCGCAGCCGGGACCGGGTCCGGTCCACCGCGACGTCCGTCACCATCCCGGCGTCGTAATACGCCGGTACCGGACCGTCCGCCGGAGGCACGCTGTTGATCCGGCGGGCGCAATCGTTCTCGGCCTGCTCATGCTCGGCCGCCAACGAACGGACACGCCGTTGCAGATCGTCGGCCTCGTAAGCCACCGCCGTACCGCTCATCGAGGCCGAACCATCACCCATACCCTCCATGAGCGCCACCCGCTCCAGGTACTTGTCCCGCTCACGGTAAAAAACCTCGATCTCATCCAGCAGCAACCCACGGCGCCGGTTCAAATCCCGGACGGTGTCCGCGTAGCCCAGCAACGCCCGGTACACCACCACCACACCCGTCCGGAGCGCCTCACTCACTTGCACGGGCTTCCCGAACGCAGCCACCAGCTCCGCCGCTTCCGGAGCCCGGTACACATCCGCCAGGCCCGACCATTCCGACGCCGCAGCCTGCACCACATTCACAACACCCTGCGCGTGTTCCAGCAACGGAACCGCAGCTTCCTCCAACGCCGCAGGATCCGGCCACCCCTCCACCACCGATGTATCAATCTCATACATGACCGGGCCCCTAACCCACCGGCACCGGACAGAACCTGCCCACCCGGAAACCCAGCCCGGACCAAGCCACCACGCTTCCGGAATGAGCCAGCGACGTGGCCACCATCTGCTCATCACCGGTGACATACGCGGTGATCGCAGCCTGCGCACCACCAAAGATATTGGCCGTCCGCTGCGCCAAGGCCCACAGGCCCTTCATCAGCACCGTCTCGCCATAAAGCTGGAGGGCCACATGAACGGGGCCCCCGTGGAGAACTCCACTCAACTCATCACGGACATGCCGGAGCTTTGCCTGCACCGGACCAAGCCCACCGGTGCGCTGCTTCACTGCAGCCACCACGGCCAACACCCCGCCAGAATCAATGTCGTACGCCAACCAAATCGCCTTCCACTAGGTCAAACCCGCCCCGTTCATCCATCGAAATGACAAACTCGGGCATGGGCATATACCTATGACGTGACCTTTCAGGCCAAAACGTGACGACGAATCCGCGATCCACCAACCGAGACCCAAGCCCTAAGCACCGCGTGCGGTAGCCCAATCCGTGGGTTGTTCACCAAGCGCGGGGCCAGGAGTTCTGCACCGTCGCGGCCAATCAAACGTGTCAGGCCCTCCGGAAGACGCTCTTCAGCAGCGGGCTGAACCCGGCAGTTCCTTCGAGCCGCAAGTCAGCCGTGTGCACCAGGACGCCGTCCTCAACACGGAACGTGTGCCTGGCTACGCCATCACCCGTTCGCCGGTCCAAGGTCAACGTGCCTGCACTCCAGGTTCCGCGGACTGGACTGGCCGGTGGCCTGCCCATGCTGTCCACGTAGTACCACAGCGTCTCTCCGTGGTCTCGATCCACGGTGAACATGCCGTGGCCTTCAAAATGTGCGCCGTCCGCTTCACGGTGCCGGTAGCTCTGGACCACCGCGTAACCGCCGGCGGCCTTGGTGAACACCACCTCGGCCTCAGCGGTCCGCGCAGACCCCCAGGGCGATGCGGCGATCTCCGTGATTCCCCGCCAGTGACCGATGAAGTCCCGGAGCATCTCTGCAGCCTGGCCGCTCGAGGGCAGTTCCATCACGTCTCCAATGTCAAACAGGGCAGCATCATCACCGTGTGATCATGCTGCCCTGTTGGCAGTGCGTGAGTCCAGCGTTTAGGGACCGAACAAGAGGCGGGAAATTCTCAGAACCCGAATGTCTCGGTTTCCTCGAACGGACCCACGACGGTGATGGTCCGGGGAGCTGCGGCGAGTTCTCGGGCGAGTTCCTGCACATCTTCCACGGTCACGGCTTTGATGCGGGCCAGTGTCTCGTCAATGTCCTGGAATTCTCCAGACACCAGTTCCGCCCGGCCCAGCCGTGACATCCGCGAGCCGGTGTCCTCCAGCGCAAGGACAATTCCGCCGCTGAGCTGTCCCACGGCCTTCCTGAGTTCTTCTTCGGTGATGCCGTCCTTGGCGAGCTTGTCCAGCTCGACGCCCAGGAGTTCCAGCACTTGGCGCACCTTTGAGGGCGTGCAACCGGCGTACATGCCAAAGTAGCCGGCATCAGCGTATGCGGCGGTGAAAGAGTACGTGGAGTAAACGAGTCCACGCTTTTCGCGTATCTCCTGGAAGAGGCGGGAGGACATGCCCCCGCCAAGGACAGCGTTGAGCACGCTCATGACAAAGCGGCGGTCGTCCGTAGCCACGATCGTGGGGCAACCCATGATGATGTTTGCCTGCTCCACGGGACGCTTGACCACATGGAGACCCGAGGTGCCGGTGATGACCGCGCGTTCGGTACCCCTCCGCTTCACGGGAGCGGCACCTTGGTCAAGCTGCCAACCAGCTGCCTTCAAGGCGTCAAGAACCAAGTCACAGACGACGTCGTGATCCAGTCCCCCGGCCGCTGTGATGACAAGCTCCTCCGGACGGTAGTAGCGCTGGTAGTGCTCCCAGACAGACTCTCGGGACACAGCCTTGATGGCGTCCGGAGTCCCGCCGATAGGACGGGCGAGCGGGTGGTCGCCCAGCACTGCCTGCACGAACTTCTCGTGGGCAACATCCGTGGGGTCATCGCTGTCCATGGCGATTTCCTCAAGGATGACGTCCCGCTCCTGCTCCAGTTCGGCCGGATCCAGGACGGCGCCGGTGATCATGTCCGCAATGACATCTATGGCCATGGGAAGGTCCGTATCAAGAACCCTGGCAAAGTAGCAAGTACTTTCCTTGGCCGTTGCCGCGTTGGACTCGCCGCCTACCTCGTCGAAGGCAGAGGCTATTTCCAAGGCAGTGCGGCGTTTGGTGCCCTTGAACAACAGGTGCTCCAGGAAGTGTGTGGAACCGTGCTGGCCCTCCGCCTCGTCACGCGAACCCACCGCCACCCAGAACCCGATGGTGGCCGAACGCTGCCCGGGCATCGCCTCGGTGAGGACGCGCACGCCGCCGGGCAGGACAGAACGCCTGACGACTGAACCGCCTTCGGCGCCGTGAATCAATTCGCCACCGGGAAGGGTCTGCTCCAACGGCAAGGGTACGACAGTCATTAAGACCTTTCGGGTTAAGGCCGGAAGGGCCGGTGGAGCTTTTTCAAGCCCACCGGCCCCGCCGGGGTATTGCTAAGTGACTACTCTGCGGACTCTTCAGCGGCCTCGGCCGGAGCGTCCTCGGAAGCTGCGCCTTCTTCTTCGGCAACAACCGGGGAGAGGGAGAGCTTGCCGCGGTCATCGATCTTGGTGATCTCAACCTGGACCTTCTGGCCCACCGAGACAACGTCATCGACGTTGTCCACGCGCTTGCCATTGGCCAGCTTGCGGAGTTCGGAGATGTGCAGCAGGCCGTCCTTGCCCGGGGTGAGGGAAACGAAAGCGCCGAAGGTGGTGGTCTTGACGACCGTACCCAAGTAGCGCTCACCGATTTCCGGCACCTGCGGGTTGGCGATGGCGTTGATGGCGGAACGTGCTGCGTCGGCAGACGGACCGTTGGTAGCGCCAATGTAGACCGTGCCGTCATCTTCGATGGAGATGTCCGCGCCGGTGTCTTCCTGGATCTGGTTGATCATCTTGCCCTTGGGGCCAATGACCTCGCCGATCTTGTCCACGGGGATCTTGACGGCGATGACGCGCGGAGCGAACTCGGAGAGCTCGTCCGGGGTGTCGATCGCCGCGTTGATGACCTCGAGGATGTGGAGGCGTGCTTCGCGGGCCTGCTTCAGGGCTGCTGCCAGCACGGAAGCGGGGATGCCGTCGAGCTTGGTGTCCAGCTGGATCGCCGTGATGAACTCGGATGTACCGGCAACCTTGAAGTCCATGTCGCCGAAGGCATCTTCGGCGCCGAGGATGTCGGTCAGTGCGGCGTAGCGGGTCTGGCCGTCAACCTGGTCGGAGACCAGGCCCATGGCGATACCTGCAACAGCTGCCTTCAGCGGCACACCAGCGTTGAGCATGGAGAGCGTGGAGGCACAGACCGAACCCATGGACGTCGAACCGTTGGAACCGAGGGCCTCGGATACCTGGCGGATGGCGTAAGGGAACTCTTCGCGGGTGGGCAGAACCGGAACCAGGGCGCGCTCAGCGAGGGCGCCGTGGCCGATTTCGCGGCGCTTCGGGGAACCGACGCGGCCGGTCTCACCGGTGGAGTACGGCGGGAAGTTGTAGTTGTGCATGTAGCGCTTGCGCGTTACCGGCGACAACGAGTCGATCTGCTGCTCCATCTTGAGCATGTTCAGCGTGGTGACACCCATGATCTGGGTCTCGCCGCGCTCGAAGATAGCGGAACCGTGAACGCGGGGAAGAACCTCAACCTCAGCGGTCAGCTGGCGGATGTCCGTCAGGCCACGGCCGTCGATGCGGACCTGGTCCTTCAGGATGCGCTGGCGGACAACGTGCTTGGTGACCGAGCGGAACGCTGCGGACAGTTCCTTCTCGCGGCCTTCGAAGTCTCCGGCCAGTGCGCCAAGGACCTCGTCCTTGAGTGCGTCGGAGGCGTTGTCGCGGTCCTGCTTGTCAGCGATCTGGAAGACTGCAGCAAGCTTGTCAGCGGCAGCGGCTTCAACAGCGGCGTAGACATCGTCCTGGTAATCGAGGAAGACCGGGAACTCAACGGTGGGCTTGGCAGCGCGGGCTGCCAGGTCGGCCTGTGCTTCGCAGAGAGCCTTGATGAAAGGCTTGGCAGCCTCGAGGCCCTCGGAAACAACCTCTTCGGTGGGGGCAGTCGCGCCCTGTTCCTTGATGAGGTTCCAGGAGTTGTCCGTGGCTTCGGCTTCAACCATCATGATGGCGACGTCGTCACCGGCGATACGGCCGGCCACAACCATGTTGAAGACGGCGTTCTCAAGCTGGGAGTGCTTGGGGAAAGCAACCCACTGCGAACCCTGCTCGTCGGCGATGAGGGCAACGCGGACGCCACCGATCGGGCCGGAGAACGGGAGGCCGGAAAGCTGCGTGGACATGGAGGACGCGTTGATCGCGACGACGTCGTAGAGCTCGTCCGGGTTGATCGCCAGAACGGTGACGACGATCTGAACCTCGTTGCGCAGGCCCTTGACGAAGGCGGGACGCAACGGGCGGTCCATGAGGCGGCAAGCCAGGATGGCTTCTGTGGACGGGCGGCCTTCACGACGGAAGAACGAGCCCGGGATGCGGCCGGCAGCGTACATGCGCTCCTCGACGTCAACCGTCAGCGGGAAGAAGTCGAAACCTTCGCGCGGCTGCTTGCCTGCGGTGGTTGCCGAGAGCAGTGCAGTGTCTTCATCGATGTAGACCATCGAGGCGCCTGCTGCCTGCTTGGCAAGGCGGCCGGTTTCGAAGCGAATGACGCGCTTGCCAAAACGGCCGTTGTCGATGATGGCTTCGGAGAACTGGATTTCGGGACCCTCCATAGAGAGTCACCTCCGTTTCTGTTAGCGGAAGTCCGCCGCATCAACCCAGGCCTCTTCTTTTTTCCTGGCCTGTACGACACCCGGTCATCGATCGAGATCCACGGGCGTCATCACCACAGATGACCTTCCCGGGAATCACTACCGAGGACCGCGAATGCGCGATGCGGTTGATTCCTGTTTTTAGTTGTTGGTGAAGAAGGCGGCCCGTTCCGAAAGGGACCGGGCCGCCCCTAAAGGCAGACTAGCGACGCAGGCCGAGACGCTCGATGAGCGCACGGTAGCGGGCGATGTCAGTGTTCTTCAGGTAGGAAAGCATGCGCTTGCGACGACCAACCATGGCCAGCAGACCGCGCTGGGTGTGGAAGTCGTGCTTGTGCTCCTTCATGTGCTCAGTCAGATCCTTGATCCGCTGAGTCAGGACTGCAACCTGAACCTCGGGCGAACCGGTGTCGCCTTCAGAGGTTGCGTATTCCTTGATGATGGACTGCTTTACAGCGGCGTCAAGTGCCACGTGAACTCCTAGAGTTGTGCCGTGCCTCCCGGTGCAGCGCCTCGCTGACGGGTTGCCCTTGGTACGTTGCCGCACACAAAAACAGGTCCAGCCGCCACGGACTGCAGCCGGATCCACTCATCAGTTTACCGGCAGGTCAGCAGTGTTGTCGAAAGCGCCGATTACCAGCGATTCAGGCCACAGTCCCGGCAAGCGCACGACGACGGCCTGCCGCCTAGCGTTTGGTCAGCAGCTCATGCGCCTGGGCCACGTCCAGGCACATCTGTTCCACCAAGGCTTCAGGTCCGCGATACGCCACCATGCCGCGAAGTCGCTGCGTGAATTCCACCGCCACCGTCTGTCCGTAGAGGTTGAAATCCTCCACGTTTTCCTCGGGACGGTCGATCACATGGGCCTCCACCTGGCGGCTGACGCCGTCGAACGTGGGGTTGGAACCGACGGAGATGGCCGCTGGCCAGCGCGTCCCGGACTGGTCGATCAGCCATCCCGCGTAAATACCGTCCGCCGGGACGTAGCCCGAGGAATCATGGGCCAGGTTCGCGGTCGGGAACCCTAGATCCCGCCCGCGGGCAGCCCCATGCACCACTTCGCCGCGCATACGGTGGGGCCGGCCAAGCACTGCGGCCGCAGTCACCACATCGCCTTCGGACAAAGCTTCCCGCACCCAGGTGGAGGAACAGCGGCGGTCGGTGTCGGCGTCGTCGTGCACCGGGGAGCCGCCAGCACCGTATTCGTTGACGACCTGCACGCCAAAACCAAGCTGGTCACCCAATTCCTGCATGGTGACGACGTCACCCACGTTCCCTGCACCGAAGCGGAGGTCGTGGCCCACAACGACGTGCGCCGCGTGAAGACCCTCCACCAGGACGTCGCGGACATATTCCACTGGCGTCATGGCGGCCAGGTCCAACGTGTACTTCATGACCAGGACGGCGTCGACTCCGGCCTCGCCCAAGGCGTCAAGCTTGTCCTCAAGGCCCATGATCAGCTCCGGCGCGGACTCGGGGCGATGCAGTTGGGCAGGGTGGGGATCGAAAGTTACGGCCACCGACGGGATGTTGTGCCGCTTGGCGGTATCCGTCAGTTGCGCCAGAACATGCTGGTGTCCACGATGGACCCCGTCAAAGTTCCCGATGGTAACGACAGTTGGTCCGAAGTCCTTGGGGACTTCGGTGGGATCGTTCCAGATGTGGACCATCAACCTCGCCTTTTACTGCAGATATTCGTTCCGCCCGGCAACCTCCCGGCGCCGGAACATTCTAAGGTTACCCGCAAGGGTGCCTGGCTTAGGACGGCCGGCGCTTGTTGAGCCACAGGAGCCCAAGGATTGGCAGCACCAGCGGGACAAAACCGTAGCCGCGCCCGAACAGCGACCAAACAGTATCGTGCGGGAAAGCCACCGGATCGAAAAGGCTGATGGCCCCGACCACGAGGACGCCCACGAGTTCCGTGAGCACGGCAGCCAGTGAAATCTTGAACCAGGTACGGCCGGGCTTTGCCAGCGAGATGGTCGCTACGATGTAGACGGCCGCCGCGAACGCGGAAAGTATGTGCGCCAGCGGTGCCTCGCCGAACTTGGTAGCAATCTGGTAGCCGGCACGGGCAGTTGCCGACAGGGCGAACACGGCGTACACCGCAATCAGGAGGCGGCCCGGGCCTGTGTTCCTGGTGTCCTTGTTCGACTCCGGAAGCTGCCGGTTGGTCTCGGTTCCAGTCACGTTGTGTTCTTCTTTCAAGGTCAGTACCAGATCTGGTTCATGCGGGCAGCCATAACAAGCACCGTAACGCCGACGGCCGCGAGAACGAAGTTGCTCCAGCGGGTTCGTTCAAGGATGGCCCAATACACGGCGCCCAACGGGATCATCAATGCCGTGGCCAGATATCCCCAAAACTCCCACGCTTCGCCGGCCATCTGCTCCCCCGTGGCCACGCGGACGATCGATCCCACCAAGTAGACCAGCAGCGCCACTTCCACAGCGAGAACGGAGAATATGGTGGGGTCGTTGGGGGCTTTCTTCATCAAACCGGCAACGAGGCACATGATCGTGGACACCAGCCCGACGATCAGGATGGAGTAGAAGTAACCGTCCATGACTACTCAGCCTGTCCACGTACAGTATCCGCGCCGGAACCCGTACCTGGCCCCGTGCCGGGGGCGAAGACCAGGACCGGCTTCGCGAAACTCCCGGTGTCGGCCAAGAGGGCCACGAGTTCGCCCGACGGCGCGAACGCTGCGGCCGGCTTATCGGCCGTAGCGGCGTCCGGAGTGCCGGCTCCAGGGCCTGCGGCAATCCGCCGCCCGAAGGAGATCTCGGTGGTTTCCTCGTCGCTCAGTTCCCGGTTGGGCATCAGTGAGCGCGCGGCCAGGGACATTTCCAGGACTTCAAGCTCTTCGGCCAGCTGTTCCAGGGTGCGGGCCTGGTCAATCGAGTACGGTCCCACCTGGGTCCGGCGAAGGGCCGTCAGGTGTCCCCCGACCCCCAACGCGGCACCAAGGTCGCGGGCGAGGGCGCGGATGTACGTGCCGGAAGAACATTCAACCGTGACGTCGACGTCCACTACCGTGCCGCCGTCGACCCTTTGGATGGAGTGGATATCGAAACGGTGGATGGTCACTGGGCGCGCAGCGAGCTTGACTTCCTCGCCGGAGCGGACGCGGGCGTAAGAACGTTCACCGTTGACTTTGATGGCGCTGACGCTGCTGGGCACCTGCTGGATAGGTCCGGTCAGGGCGGCGACACCGGCTGTGACGGCGTCGTCCGTGACCTCAGAGGCGCTGCGGGCCTCGGTGACCTCACCCTCGGCGTCGTCAGTAATGGTGGTCTCGCCGAGCCTGATGGTGGCGGTGTACGTCTTGGACGTACCCACAATGTAGGTCAACAGGCGCGTCGCCTTGTTGATGCCGAGCACCAAAACGCCCGTGGCCATGGGATCCAGCGTTCCCGCGTGGCCCACTTTCCGGGTACCAGCCAGCCGCCGCATCCGGCCAACCACATCGTGGCTGGTCCATCCCTGCGGTTTGTCAACGATCACCAGTCCAGAAAGCACGCTTACCAGTATATGGGTGGCTAGGATGGCTCCCATGCCTGAGCTTGCCGCGCACGTCCGCGACGTCCCTGTGAACCAGATCCGCGAAATCACCGAAGCCGCTTGGTCCACCCCCGGAGCGATCGTCCTCAGCATCGGGGAACCGGGCTTTGCCCTGCCGCGGCACGTCCTCGACGCCGGCATTGCCTGCTTGGACAGGGATGAGACCAATTACACACCGAATGCCGGGTTCCCGGCGCTCCGCCAAGCGTTTGCCGCCCGTTTCCGGGAGCAGCAGCAGGTTGATATCGGTGCCGAACGGGTTTACGTAGTTGACGGCGCCCAGCAAGGTCTCCACTTCGCCATGAGCCTCCTCCTCTCCCCCGGCGACGAGATCCTGATCCCGAACCCCGGCTATCCCACGTTCGCCATGACCAGCCGCCTGCTCCACGCGATTCCTGTGCAATATCCGCTATATCCGCACAACGACTTCCAGCCGCACATCGAGGACATTGAAGCCCTGGTCACGCCACGGACGCGGGTCCTCATGCTCAACTCGCCCTCCAATCCCCTCGGGGCCGTCATCAGCGAGGAAGCCACCCGCCAGCTGGTGGAGTTGGCCGTGCGCCACGATCTGTGGATCATTTCCGACGAATGTTACGAGGCCTTCACCTTCGACGTCCCCCATGTCAGCCCTGCCCGTTTTGACAGCGCCGTTCCGGGCGAAGCCCGAGTGTTCACCTCCCTGACGTTGTCGAAAACTTATGGCCTGACAGGCTTGCGGATTGGAGCACTGGTTTGCCCGCCCGGGTTGGAGCAGAAGATGAACAACGTCATGGAGTCGATCGTTTCCTGCGTTGCGTCGCCGTCGCAGTACGCCGCTTTGGCAGCCCTGACAGGGCCGCAGGGCTATGTGGAGACGGCGCGTGACCACTACCGGAGCAACCGGGATGCCGCCTCCGCCGTCCTCGAAGGCAAGGGAATTCCGTTCCTGGGGGCGCAGGGTGCGTTCTACCTGTGGGCGGATGTCTCGCACCTGAGCGGCGGGGACGTCCGGGCATGGGTGCGGACATTCCTGGCGGAATCAGGCGTCTCCTTCGCGCCGGGCACAGCCTTTGGGTCCATCGGCGAGGGATGGATCCGGATTGCGCTTTGCGGCAGCCAACAAGACCTGCTCGACGGCGTCACGCGGCTTCCGGCGCGGGCTTAGGTTCTGCTAGTAGGCGGTCCGGCGCGTGTGGTTGCGCCACGCCTCGAACGGCTCGTCGGACGCCGCCAGCTCGTTGTGCTCCACGGGGAGCAATTCGGGCCTGTCGCCGCTGAAATATTCGTAGAAGAGTGCGTCGTCGAATCCGGCCCTCGCGGCACCATGCCGGTCAGCGGCAAAGTAGACGCGTCCGATCCTGGCCCAGAGCGTGGCTGAAAGGCACAGCGGACAAGGCTCACAGCTGGCATAGAGGACGGAGCCGGAGAGGTCGAACTTCCTGATGGCCGCGGCCGCTCGGCGGATCGCCACTACTTCTGCGTGGGCCGTGGGATCGTGGTCCCGCGTCACCCGGTTGACGCCTTCATAGACAGTACCGTCCGGTGTGACGACGACGGCGCCGAAGGGGCCACCGCCGTCGGCAACGTTTTGCACGGCGAGCCGTATGGCCTGGTTCAGGTATCCATCACGCTGGTGATCACTGTGCACCGACATGCTCCGATCTTAGCGAGTCCAGGCAGTAGAAAGGCCGGTTCCCGTGGTGGGAACCGGCCTTTCATGTACTGAGACTTCTAGCGGTTGGCGTCTTCGTCGAGTTCGTTGTCGCCGGAGAGGTCAGTGTCCTCTTCGTCGAAGTCGTCTTCGTCGATGTCCTCCGGGGCATCCCCCTTGTAGGGGTCTGCCTCGCCTGCGTGCTTGGCGCTGGCAGCCAATGCGGCTACCTCGGCGTCGCGACGCTTGGCTTCACGCAGCAGCTCCTCAAGGTTCGAGGCGTTGACCGGAATCTGGTCAGCCACGAATTCGAGCGTCGGTGTGAGCCGGACAGTGATGTTGCGGCCAACTTCCTGCCGCAGCACACCCTTGGCCTTCTCCAGCGCCCTGGCGGCGTCTGCGTGGGCTACCTCGTCACCGAACACGGTGTAGTAGATAGTGGCGTGCTGAAGGTCGTTGGTGACGCGGGCGTCGGTGACCGTGATGGACTCGACGCGCGGATCCTTGACCCGGCGTCCGAGGGCCTCAGCGACGACGACCTTTATCCGCTGTGCCAGCTTGGCAGCGCGTGCGGGATCAGCCATGACTTCCTCCTGGAAAGTAGAAACGGGTACGGAACGGGTCCGCCGGGGTGACCCGACGGACCCGTTCCAAACGGAACCTAGACGCGCGGCTTTTCGCGCATTTCGAAGGTCTCGATGATGTCGCCTTCGTTGATGTCATTGAAGGAGCC
Organism: Paenarthrobacter sp. NPDC056912; assembly: GCF_042786555.1. Classification (NCBI taxonomy): domain Bacteria; kingdom Bacillati; phylum Actinomycetota; class Actinomycetes; order Micrococcales; family Micrococcaceae; genus Paenarthrobacter; species Paenarthrobacter sp. NPDC056912. The sequence goes on along the minus strand of NZ_JBHUCD010000004.1, from coordinate 192,107 downwards.
AAGACCGATACCACACTCGAAGTCGGTACGGACTTCGGTGGCGTCATCCTTGAAGCGCTTGAGCGTCTCAACGGTGAGGTTGTCACCGATGACCTTGCCGTCGCGGCTGACACGTGCCTTGGTGTTACGGCGGATGATGCCTGAACGGACGATCGAGCCGGCGATGTTACCGAACTTGGAAGAACGGAAGACTTCGCGGACCTCGGCGGTACCGAGCTGGACTTCCTCGTATTCCGGCTTGAGCATGCCCTTGAGGGCCATCTCGATGTCATCGATTGCTGCGTAGATGACCGAGTAAAAGCGCATGTCCACGCCTTCACGGTCAGCCAGTTCAGCAACGCGCTCAGCAGGCTTGACGTTGAAGCCAATGATGATGGCGTTGTCCACCGTGGCGAGGTTGACGTCGTTCTGCGTGATGGCACCCACACCGCGGTGGATGACACGGAGCTGAACGTCGTCGTCTCCGACGTCGATCTTGAGCAAGGCGTCTTCGAGGGCTTCCACGGCACCGGACACGTCACCCTTGAGGATGAGGTTGAGGGTATCGATCTTGCCTTCGGCAACGGCCTGGTCGAAGTCTTCCAGGCTGATGCGCTTGCGACGCTTGGCCAGTGCGGCGTTGCGGTCGGCAGCTTCACGCTTCTCAGCGATCTGGCGGGCCGTACGCTCGTCAGGGGTCACCAGGAAGGTGTCGCCTGCACGCGGCACGTTGGACAGGCCGAGGACCTGGACCGGACGTGACGGCAGTGCGACATCGAGTGCCTCGCCGTTTTCGTCGAACATGGCGCGGACGCGGCCGTGAGCCGTACCGGCCACGATCGTGTCGCCCACGGCCAAGGTACCGGACTGCACCAGGACGGTAGCCACGGAACCGCGGCCCTTGTCCAGGTTCGCTTCGATGGCGATGCCTCGAGCGTCCTTGTCCGGGTTGGCGCGCAGATCCAGTGCGGCGTCCGCCGTCAGCAGGACGGCATCGATCAGTTCGTCGATGTTGAGGTTCTGGCGTGCAGAGACCTCAACGAACATGGTGTCGCCACCGTATTCTTCGGGAACCAGGCCGTACTCGGTCAGCTGGCCCTTGACCTTGTCAGGGTTGGCGCCTTCCTTGTCGATCTTGTTCACTGCGACCACGATCGGCACGTTGGCTGCCTGTGCGTGGTTGAGTGCTTCCACCGTCTGGGGCATAACGCCGTCGTCGGCTGCAACAACCAGGATTGCGATGTCAGTGACCTTGGCACCACGTGCACGCATGGCCGTGAAGGCCTCGTGACCGGGGGTGTCAATGAAGGTGATGTCGCGGGCCTTGTCCTCGTGGACGTGGCTGATCTGGTAAGCACCGATGTGCTGGGTGATACCACCGTGCTCGCCGGCCACAACGTTGGAGTTGCGGATGGCGTCGAGCAGGCGGGTCTTACCGTGGTCAACGTGACCCATGACGGTGACAACCGGCGGACGCGGCTCAAGGACGTCATCGCCTTCGGCGTCGAGTTCGTCCTGGATATTGATGTCGAACTGGTCGAGCAGTTCCCGCTCTTCGTCTTCCGGCGAAACAACCTGGAGCTTGTAGCCAAGTTCGGCGCCAAGCAAACCAAAGGTGTCTTCGTCGAGTGACTGCGTAGCCGTGGCCATCTCACCAAGGTGGAACAGCACGGTAACGAGCGACGCGGGGTTCGCATCGATCTTCTCGGCAAAGTCCGTGATGGACGAGCCGCGACGCAAGCGGATGATGGTCTCGCCATCGCCGCGGGGTACTGATACGCCGCCCAGCGACGGAGCACTCATCTGCTCCAGTTCCTGGCGCTTTGCACGCTTCGACTTGCGCTGCTTGCCACGACCGGCGCCGCCCTTGCCGAAGGCACCCTGGGTTCCACCGCGACCGCGGCCACCCTTGCCGAAGCCACCGCCGGCGGGAGCTCCGCCACCGGTACCTGCACCTGGCGCGCCACCGGGACGACCCGGTCCGCCGCCGGGACGGCCTGCGCCACCGGGACGGCCTGCAGCACCCGGAGCAGGACGCTCAGTGCGGTTGGGCATCATGCCCGGAGTAGGACGGTTTCCGCCACCGGGACCACCGGCGGGACGCGGAGCGCCCGGACGGGGTGCGCCGGGACGCGGAGCGCCCGGACGGGGACCACCGGTACCTGCTGCGGGACGGGGACCACCGGCACCAGCTGCGGGACGGGGACCACCGGGACGTTCGCCGTCGTTGCGGCGTTCGCCTCGGGGCATGCCCTGGGACGGTGCAAACGGGTTGTTACCCGGGCGCGGCGGACGGTCTCCGTCGCCACCACGGCCGCGGGGCATCCCCTGCGACGTAGCAAACGGGTTGTTGCCCGGACGGGGGCCGCCGGGACGCGGAGCCTGGCCGCCTTGACGCGCAGGAGCCGGAGTCTCTGCCTTGGGAGCAGGACGGGCACCGGGCTTCGCGGAAACCGGCGTGGATGCGGCGGCAGCAGCGGGGGCTGCCGGTGCCTGTGCTGCGGGAGCCGGAGCTGCCGGAGCGGGGGCTGCAGGTGCCGGAGCCTTCGGCGCTGCGGGGCCGGGAGCCGGAGCGGCCGGACGGGATGCAGCGGGGGCAGCCGGACGGGATGCCGCGGGAACGGCTGCGGGCGCGGCGGACTTTGCAGCGCCGGCACCCGGGTAGGCGTCGCGAAGCTTCTTCACGACGGGGGCCTCGATGGTTGACGAGGCGGAGCGAACGAATTCGCCCAATTCCTGCAGTTTGGTTACTGCATCTTTGGAAGTAATACCGAGCTCTTTGGCGAGCTCATGTACGCGGACCTTGGCCACATTTCTCCTGTCTCGGTCCGCACCGAGCCAGGCACGAACCGTCTACTTCTTAATGCGGGCCCCTGCCGCATGCGCGGCTGAAAGGCCCATTGCAGAGCGCAACAAAGTTGTCATCGTTACGCACTCATCGCTGGGAACTCATCGGGTTTCCATCAGTTTTCTGACCCGCTTTCAGGTTTGGACGGTTTTCCCGTGGCGGCCTTGGCCTCCACAAGTGGCGTGCCGGGCATCAGGTGATGTTCCACGGCGCTTGTTTCAGTAGCGCCCGCAAGGGCCCTTCCGAAAGCTCGCCGCTTGATCGCCAATGCCAAGCACTTTTCGCTGGGGTGCAGCCACGCACCCCTGCCGGCCATCCGGCGTCGAACGTCGACAATGACAGCGGACGAACCGCTGCCTTGGGCGACCAGCCGGACAAGCTCGGACCGGGAGCCTTGCTTCCGGCATCCGATGCACGTGCGAACAGGCCCATGGCCATGATCAAGCAGTTCAGCCACGATGTGTCCAACCTGCCTTACGCTACTGGCGCCCGACAGCCCCGGTCCTGCAGATGCAGCTGGGGCACGTCAAAGCGCGCGGATACCGGACGTAAGCCCGGTTCCATCTAGTCTAGCCCCCCGGCCCCGGACTCCCGAAACCAGGTCTGCCGCCAGTGCGGCCGGGAACCGGCGGCCGGAGCCGCCGGTTGAACCCCTAGTCAGTCTTGGCTGGAGCGGCATCCGAGACGATATCGATCCGCCAGCCGGTCAGCTTGGCCGCGAGCCGCGCATTCTGGCCTTCCTTGCCGATGGCCAGCGAAAGCTGGTAATCGGGCACCACGACACGGGCCGAACGAGTCGCCTCGTCAGTGATTGTGACTGAATTCACACGCGACGGCGACAGGGAGTTGGCAATGAAGGTCGCCGGGTCATCGCTGAAGTCCACGATGTCAATCTTTTCGTCGTTGAGTTCCGTCATGACTGCACGGACACGCGAACCCATTTCACCGATGCAGGCGCCCTTGGCGTTAACGCCCGGGGTGTTCGCCTTGACAGCGATCTTGGTCCGGTGGCCGGCCTCGCGGGCCAACGCGACGATCTCGACGGAATGATCCGCGATCTCGGGAACTTCCATTTCGAACAGCTTACGGACCAGGCCGGGGTGCGATCGGGACAGCGTGATGGACGGTCCCTTGGCCCCGCGGTGGACATCCACCACGAATGCACGCAAGCGGCTTCCGTGGATGTACTTTTCACCGGGAACCTGCTCGGGCGGCGGCAAAAGTGCCTCCACCGCTCCCAGGTTGACCTGGATCATGTGCGGGTTGTTGCCCTGCTGGATCATGCCGGCAACCAGTTCGCCTTCTCGGCCCTTGAACTCGCCCAGGACATTATCGTCCTCGACGTCGCGGAGGCGTTGAAGGATGATCTGCCGTGCCGTGCTGGCCGCAATGCGGCCGAACCCGGCCGGAGTGTCCTCGAACTCACCGATGGGTTCGCCGTCGTCGTCGATTTCCGTGGCCCAGATGGTCACATGCCCGCTCTTGCGGTCCAGCTCTGCCCGGGCCTTCTCGAAGGCGCCGGGCGTCTTGTGGTAGGCCACCAGCAAAGCTTGCTCGATGGTGGGAATCAGGAGATCCAGCGGGATTTCACGCTCACGCTCCAGGAGTCTCAGTGCGCTCATGTCAATATCCATTAGGCCTCCTCAGAAGGTCCGTTGTGCTCGTCTTCCAGCGCAGCCTCGTGGAGGTGGCTGAATTCAATCTCGACTTTTCCTTGGCGGATCCTGTCGAAAGGAATAGTGATGGGGTCGCCTTGCTTGGGCTTCATGCCCTTCTTGACCTCGTGCTCGGGAATGAGCGTGACCGCGTCATCATCGACCGAGGCGATCCGGCCCAGCAGGTTATCGCCCTGGATGACGTTGACCCTGACCATGCGTCCGCGGGCACGGTGCCAGTGGCGTGGTTCAGTCAGGGGGCGGCCAACCCCCGGAGAGGAAACTTCAAGGTCATAGGGACGGCCGTCGTCATGGGGATCGTTGTCCAGGATGTCGGACAGTCCCCGCGAGACCTCCGCGATAGCGTCGAGGCTAACGCCGCCTGTCTCCTCCTGCGGAAGGTCCACGACGACGTGGACGGTGCGGTGTGAACCGGCAACGTGGATGGAAACATCCTCGAGGTAAAGCCTGCTGGCAAGGACAGCCGGTTCAAGCAGCGCCTTGAGCCTGCTCTCTTCCGGGTTGTGGATGGTGGCCGTTGAGTTTGATTCTGTACGGTCTGATGAAGTCGTGGCTTCCGAGTCACTCACGTTGCCCGCCGCCTCCCGATAGATGTTGTTGTGACTACTAGCCTAACGATTTTCACGGGAACTTGGTGCACGGAGTTCGCCGCCCACGTGACACCATGGTGTGTTGTGAACGGGCAGAGAAGCGAAAAACAGCGAACACCAGCATGGGGCAGGGTCCTGCTGGTTTCCGTGGTGGCGCTGCTGGTAGCCGGAACCGGAGTGGTGCTTATTCCGCGTGATTCCGCGAATCCCGCACCAGTCCCCTTCTCCGAAACCGCCCGAGCCGAGGCGCTTGGCGATGCCCTGCTGCTGCACGAATCCGCTGCCGCTTTGGCAGAAGCCGCCAACCGGGACGCCGGCACACAGGCCCTCGGAGAAGCTGTGACATTGCTGACAACCCATGCAAGAGCCCTCGTGGAGCCCGACGGTTCAACTCCTGCCCCCTCCGGCCCCGTTTCGTCCTCCTCCGGGGAGCGCACCCCCGCTGCGAAAACGACGCGCGCTTCGCTTGTCTCCGATCTGGCGGCGAGCGGCCGGAAACGCCTGGACGACGCCAGGAAGGCCGACGGCGGGATCGCCCGCCTGCTCGCAGCAGCCGGATCCGCGCAGCTGCTGCAGTCCGGGAGGCTGGCCACGGCGTGGCAGCTGCCGATCCAATCGCCGTCGTCGGTCGCTTCAGTCCCGGAAGCAACGCCGTCGTCGGCCCCTTGTCCTTCGGTCAGCCCCACTCCGGAAACCATGTCCGCCACCACAGATGCCGCCTTGGCCGCGATGGTCCGCTCCGAACAGGAAACCGTGTACGTCTACCAGGTGGCGCTCAAACGGCTGGGCGATGCCGCCGCGGCCTCTGCAGCGAAGGACCTGCTGGTCCATGAACAGCTGCTCCTGCAGGCGGAATCGCTGACTCGCGCGAACTGCGGCGACGTACCCACCAGGGAGGCGGGCTATCGGCTTCCTGCACAGTTCGCACAGGATCCTGCAGCTTCCTTGGGTGCACTGGAAAAGGACTCCTTGCCGGTTCTCGGCGACCTCATTGCCCTCTCCACCGGCGAAACCCGCGACTGGGCTATCGGGAGCCTGCTGTCCGCGAGCCAACGGACCTTGGACTGGGGTGCCGCGCTGCCGGAACTGCCCGGTTTGGTACTCGACGCCGACGCTTTGCCGCCGATGCCTGCACCGTCACCCAGCACGACACCCAGCGCCCGGTAGGCCTTCCTGGTCCACCTGCTGAAGGCCGCCTGCCAGTGTTGGCCCGGGATGACCGGCGGAGCATTCGCCTTGGCCGCAAACGTTGTCCAGGGGAAGCCGTCTGGGTGCATGCGGCGTTTTCCAAGGGACCAGCGCAGGGGCAGAGTTAGGCTGAACGTGTGACCCTTCACGCGATGATTCCCATTCCGGGCGACCTTCATGCCCGCTACAACCGCGACTCCGCGGGCCGAGACTGGTTGGCCAGCCTCCCGGGACTCATTTCAGAAGCCTTGGAGCGCTGGGATCTCTACGTGGACCTTGCCCCCGGTGCGGAGCCCTGGAACGGTCATGGAGCCTTGGTGGTGCCTGTCCTGCGAGACGGCAGTCCAGCCGCCCTGAAGATCGCGTTCCCCCACGAGGAAGCACTCGTTGAACGGCACGCCCTCACACTCTGGGACGGCCGTGGGGCTGTCCGCCTCCTGGCCGCCGATTCCGTGAGTTGCTCCATGCTCCTGGAACGCCTGGACTCGTCCCGGTGGCTGCAGGATGCCCCTATGGATGAAGCACGCGACGTGTGGGGATCCATCATGCGTGAACTCTCCATCACTCCCGACGATCGCCCGGAGTGGCGGGGGTTCGAGCATGTTGCCGCAACCGCTGAGCGATGGAGCGATGAGCTGCCCGCGGAATGGGAGCGCCAAGACCGGCCCTTCCCCCGTTGGCTGCTTGAGGCTGCCTTGGAAGTGTGCCAAACGCGCGGGGCGGTAGGACGCCGCTCCGGCAAGGACGTGCTGGTCCACACCGACCTTCATTTCATGAACATCCTCGCCACTTCAGGTGAGGATCAAGCACTACGCGGCCGCTACCTGGCCATTGACCCCCAACCCCAGATTGGAGAGGCCGAGTTCGCCGTTGCACCGATTCTGTGGAACCGCATCACGGAACTGCCGCGGAACAATCCGGCCGCTGGCCTGCGGGAGCGCTGCCATGACTTCAGCCTTGCCGCCAATCTGGATCCTGAAGCCGCGCGGCAATGGAGCATTGCCCGTGAAGTGGACAACGCGCTCTGGTATGCCGGAAAACCCGGACACAGCGGGGACCTCGCCCGTTCCCTCTGGGTTGCCAGCACACTGGCCGGAAGCACACTTGACGGGCTCCCGCCGGCGCACGAACTCCCCGATCCCGGCGATGCGGCGTAACAGCAGCCGGGCTTTGCCCGCAAGTCTGTCCTACGCAGCGAAGTTGTCGTTCCAGACGTCCACGCTGAGCTTGATGATCAGGGCAGCCACCACGATCAGGAAAACGATGCGGACGAACCGGCTCCCCTTGGACACAGCAGTTCTGGCGCCCAGGTAGCCCCCGGCCATATTGGCTGCGCCCAGGACCAGTCCTACTCCCCACAGCAAAGATCCGTGGGGAAGGAAGAACAGCAACGCGCCGGCGTTCGTAGCCATATTGACGATCTTGGCCTTGGCGCTGGCCTCCAGGAAGGCGTAGCCCATCGCAGAGACCAACGCGATGATCAGGAACGAGCCCGTCCCCGGTCCAATGAGTCCGTCGTAGAAGCCGATGACCGCGCCAATGAGGCACGCCACTATGTAGTGCTTATGGCCGTCATGACGCAGGGCCGTCAGCTCACCGGCATTGGGCCGCAGGGCAGTGAAAACGGCGACAGCAATCAAGGCCACGACGATGATCGGTTTGAAGACGCTCGCCGGGAGGGAAGCCGCCAGGATCGCTCCGCAGAAGCTCCCTGCCAGTGCAATGACCGCCATGGGAATGGCCGTCTTGAGATCCGGCCCCACCCGGCGGTAGTACGTGACAGCGCTGGTTGTGGTGCCAAAAATGGAACCCATTTTGTTGGTGGCCAATGCCTGGACGGGCGTGATGCCCGGAACCAGCAGCAGGGCGGGGAGCTGGATCAGTCCCCCGCCCCCCACCACGGCGTCAACCCAACCGGCTGCGAACCCAGTCACCACAATCAGGATGAGCGTGGTGAGCTGGATCGATTCGAAGCCGGAAATCACCGGCTACGGACGGCGTTGACCACGTAATCGACAGCCTTGTCCACCGCGATGTTCTCGGCTTCACCGCTACGGCGGTCCTTGATTTCAACGACGCCGTCCACGAGTCCGCGGCCAACGGCCAGGATGGTGGGGACGCCAAGGAGCTCAGCGTCGCCGAACTTGACGCCGGGCGAGACCTTGGGGCGGTCATCGAAGATGACATCGAGACCGGCAGCCTCAAGTTCCGCAGACAGTTTCTCGGCGGCCTCGAAAATCTCGTCTCCACGCCCCACCGCCACCACATGCACGTCTGCCGGGGCAACCGTGCGGGGCCACACCAGGCCACGGTCATCGTGGTTGGCTTCGGCCAAGGCCGCGACAGCGCGCGTAACGCCCACACCGTAGGAGCCCATGGTGACCACTACCTGCTTGCCGTTCTGGTCCAGCACCTTCAAGTCCAAGGCTTCCGCGTATTTGCGGCCCAGCTGGAAGATGTGGCCCATTTCGATGCCACGTGCGGTTTCGAGAGGTCCGGAGCCGTCCGGCGCGGGATCGCCCGCACGTACTTCGGTGCTCTCGATGACGCCGTCCCACGTGAAGTCGCGGCCCGCGACCAGCCCGAAGACGTGCTTGCCCTCAGCGTTGGCGCCGGTGACCCATGTGGTACCGGAAACGACCCGGGGATCCACAAGGAAGAGGAGCTTGGATGATCCTTCGAGCCCAAGGACAGGCTGGTCCAGCGACAGTCCGGGGCCGATGTAGCCCTTGACCAGCCACGGCAGCTTCTTGAGGTCCTCTTCGTTGGCAGCTTCGAGGCCGATTTCACCGGCGATCGGCAGGTGGGAGCCGATGTTGGCTTCCACGCGCTTGAGGTCCACGGCGCGATCGCCCGGCACGCCAATGACTACGATCTGGCGCTCACCGGTGGGCAGCGTTACGGCGAGCACCACGTTCTTGAGGGTATCGGCGCCAGTCCAGGCGCCGCCGTCGGACTCGCTGCGGGCAGCCAGCTGGTTGGCGGCGTCCACCAAGGTGTCGATCGTGGGTGTGTTCGGCGTGTCCAGTACCTGGGCTGCCGGTGCATTCGCGTAGTCGATGTCCGCCGGAACAACCGTGGTGACCGCTTCCACGTTGGCGTAGTAGCCACCGGCAGACCGGACAAATGTGTCCTCGCCGATGTCCGTGGGGAACAAGAATTCCTCGCTCTTGGACCCGCCCATGGCGCCCGCAGTCGCGGCCACGGGAATCACTTCCAAGCCCAGGCGTTCGAAGATCCTCAGGTAGGCACCGCGGTGGGCGGCGTAGCTGGCGTCCAGTCCGGCGTCATCAACGTCGAAGGAGTAGGAATCCTTCATGATGAACTCACGGCCACGGAGGAGACCCGCCCGGGGACGGGCTTCGTCGCGGTACTTGTTCTGGATCTGGTACAGGCTCAGCGGCAGGTCCTTGTACGACGAGTACAGGTCCTTGACCAGGAGCGTGAACATTTCCTCGTGGGTGGGTGCAAGGAGGTAATCTGCACCCTTGCGGTCTTGGAGGCGGAACAGGCCTTCGCCGTACTCGGTCCAGCGGTTGGTGGCCTCGTAGGGTTCGCGGGGAAGAAGAGCCGGGAAGTGGACTTCCTGGGCCCCGATGGCGGACATTTCCTGGCGGATGATTTCCTCGACCTTGCGAAGGACGCTCAGTCCCAGCGGGAGCCATGTGTAGATGCCGGGCGCTGCCCGGCGGATGTAGCCGGCGCGCACCAGGAGCTTGTGGCTGGCGACCTCGGCGTCGACGGGATCTTCACGCAGGGTGCGCAGGAACAACTGGGAAAGGCGAAGGACCACGGGTACGTATCCGTTTCTATGGCAGATGTGGCTAAAACAACTGTCTACTAATCTACCGGCTGGCGGCCATGCGGCTCGAACGGACCCACTCCAACAGCCGCTCCCACAGAGAAGAGCCACGCCGTCGCGTCCGGAAGCCCCTGGCCGCTACGGGCTGGTCATCCTGCGATGGCGTGGCTCAGCGGCCGGCCGGCCGCAGACTCTGTCCGAGGACTAGTTCCCCGTTCCCTCCAGCCGAACGGGACAGCCTGCGACTGGGAAGCGATGGTGACTGCCGAGCTCACGGATGGTTCGGATGCGGTTGGCACCCATCAAGGACGTACTCATGATTCCCCCTAAACCACCCGCGCCCCAACGACACGGCTTGGGAAGAACCTATGTGATAGCAGACACGTTTTCAAGGATTTGCCGCCCGCTAAATTTGCGCTGCGCCCTTGACCGGCCCCGTCGGCAGTCCTATTTTTAATTCATCACTTGGTGAATTATTGGAGCCCTCGGAGGCCGATATGTCCCTTCCTTCAAAGGCCATCGAGGCCACCGGACTTCACATTTCCCGCGGACGGAGCACGATCCTTCGAGGCTTGGACTTCACCGTGGACGCCGGCCGGATCACAGGGCTGCTGGGGCCATCAGGAAGCGGTAAGACAACGCTCATGCGTGCCGTAGTAGGCGTCCAGCGGATCACCCAAGGAACCATCAACGTCCTGGGCAAGCCAGCTGGCAGCGCCCCGCTACGGCACGACGTCGGATACGTCACCCAGGGTGCCAGCGTCTACCCGGACCTCAGCGTCGAAGCAAACGTACGCTACTTCGGCGCCATGCACGGCGCGACGGCGGCGGACACAGCGGAGGCGATTGACGCCGTCGGGCTTAAAGCGTTCGCCAGACAGAAGGCAGCCGACCTTTCAGGTGGGCAATTCAGCCGGGTCTCCTTGGCCTGTGCGCTGGTGGCCCGTCCACAACTGCTGGTCCTGGACGAACCCACTGTGGGACTCGATCCCGTACTGCGCGCCGAACTGTGGGACAGGTTCGCCGCGATGGCGGCTGCTGGAACGACCCTCCTGGTTTCAAGCCATGTCATGGAGGAAGCGTCACATTGTTCTTCGCTGCTGCTTCTGCGGGACGGGCTGTTGCTGGCACAGCTCTCCCCCGCGGAACTCGCAGAACGCGGACGCAGCGACGATCTGGAGCGGGCCTTCCTGACCATCATCAAAGCCGCCGATCGCGGCGACGCCGAAAGCCCGGTGGCATCATGAACCTCCGAATGACACTGGCCACCGCCACCCGGGTCCTGGAGCAATTGCGGCACGACCACCGTAGCGTGGCGCTGATCCTCGTGGTCCCGGCACTGCTGCTCGCAGCCGTCTATTTCCTCTTCGAGAACGAGACATTGCCGCCAGGTTTTCCCCGCACCTTCGACAGGGTCGGCCTGATGATGCTGGCCATTTTCCCCTTCGTGGTGATGTTCCTGGTCACCTCCATCACCATGCTGCGGGAGCGAACCTCCGGGACGCTCGAACGCCTCCTGACAACGCCCATCCACAAAGCCGACCTGCTGTTCGGCTACGCCCTGGCCTTCTCCATCATGGCGGCCCTGCAGTCCTTGGTGGCCACCGCAGTGGCGTACTGGATATTTGACCTCGACATCGAGGGAGCTCCCGGACTTGTCATGATGATCGCCGTCATCAACGCAGTTCTGGGCGTCGCCCTGGGGCTCCTGTGCTCGGCCTTTGCCCGCACAGAGTTCCAGGCAGTGCAGTTCATGCCCGTGGTGGTGGTGCCGCAGATCCTGTTGTGCGGGCTGTTCGTTGCCAGGGACGACATGAACGATGTCCTCGACGCGATCTCGGGCGTCCTGCCCCTGACGTTCTCCGTGGAGGCCTTGAAGGAAATCGCCGGCAACGCCACTGCGACGGCGGCCTTGTGGCAGAACACGCTGACTATGGGCGGGATCGTAGTGGGGGTCCTTGTCCTGGCCTCCCTGACCCTGCGGCGGCAAACCCGGTGAGCCTGGAGCCGCTGCGGCGGGGCCGCAGGAGCGCACGTGACCATTCCCGGGAGGCCATCCTCGTGTCCGCCCGGAGGTTGTTCGCCGAGCAGGGGTTCGAAGGGACAAGCCTCCGGCAGGTGGCCCGGGAGGCTTCAGTGGACCCAGCCATGGTGCACCATTTCTTCCAGGGCAAGGACGATCTGTTTGCCGCAAGCGTCGAGTTGCCTGCCGACCCTGCGGAGGTCCTGGCCGGCGTCGAAACCATGGATCCGTCGGTGAGGGCCGAAGCCATTGTCCGTGCTGTCCTGCGCTTGTGGGAGAGTCCGGCGCAGCACGGTTTGGTGGCGTTCGCCCGAGGCACCATCGGGTCAAAGGCGAAGAGCGGGATGATGCGCGAAGTCGTCTCGAGGGCCATCCTGTCCCGGGTCATGGCGGGCGTGCCCGGCAGCGGCGACGAGGTACTACTGCGTGGCAACCTGGTGGCGTCCCAGACGGTGGGCCTCATCCTTGCCCGGTACGTAATCCGGCTAGAGCCCTTGGCCTCCGCCAGCCAGGACGAGGTGGTCCACTGGGTGGCACCGACCATCCAGCGCTACATCACCGGGGACCTGGACTCCCCGAAGTAGCTGGCAGTTGTGGGGTGGGGCCCACCGGGGGGGGCACCCCAAAGGCCGGAGGGGGGGGTTGCCCCAAAAACAAAAACGGGGGCAAGGGCCCAGCGGCAGGGAACCCCACGGTTTGG
>NZ_JBHUCD010000004.1:0-179291 GCF_042786555.1 Paenarthrobacter sp. NPDC056912 | reverse complement strand
CTGGGGGGCCCCCCAACATCCCCGCCTCCCTCGCCGGGGCCCGGGCCCCCCCTTTGTCGGCGGTGTGTGGTGGTCCCCCCCAGGGGTGTAACAACCCACAACTGCCAGTCAGGTGGGTTGCCCCTAAAACAAAACCGTGGCGAACGTGCCCACTTCCTGGAACCCCACTTTTTCGTAGGTTGCGCGGGCCTTCGCGTTGTAATCGTTGACGTACAGGCTGGTGAGTGGCGCAAACGTCCGCGAAAGATTGACGACGGCGGCCATGTAGCCGGCGCTTTGGCCCCGACCCCGGAGCTCCGGATTCATCCACACGCCCTGGACCTGTGTGACCTCCGGAGTGACAGCGCCCAACTCAGCCTTGAACACCACGGTTCCGTTGGCATCGATATGGACCAGCGAATGGCCTTGCCGGATCAGGCCGGCGACCCGTCTGCTGTAGAACTCCTGGCCTCCGAGGAACGGAGAGTAGCCGACTTCTTCCTCGAACATGGCAGCACAAGCGGGCAGGATGCGGTCGAAATCGGCCATGGTACCGAAGGTCAGCGCGGGATTCGCGTCGATAACCGGACCACTTGAGATGGCCAGCAGCGGCTGCCGGGAACGGACCTCGTGGGCGAAGTGGCCAAACTGTTCGAACCGTGAATAGAGCGCCAGGACGGTTTCCGCAGGTCCAAAAATCGAAGCGTACCGGCGTCCTGTTTGATGGGCAGCCGAGGCTATATAGCCTGCCAGCCCGGGATCGAGTTGGACGGGGACCAGGTTGGCTCCGGCCCAGCAGGCACCCAGGAGGGTGTCGCCGTCGAACACTCCGAAGACGCTTGCGCCGCCGCTGGTGGGCGCGGCCGTTCGGGTGCTTTCCAAGTGCGCCAAGATGAAGACGTTGGCCACAGGATCCTCGCCGGCAAGCGCGCGAAGGGCCAAGGTGTCGGCACCGCCGAGCACCCTGACCCCCAAGCCGTTCTCGTTACGAGACGCTAACCACGGGGCTACCCTTGACAGCATCTTCGCCATCGGCCTCCCCCATCTCTTCAGCGATACGCATGGCCTCTTCGATCAGTGTCTCAACAATTTCGCTCTCGGGCACAGTCTTGATGACTTCGCCCTTCACGAAAATCTGGCCCTTGCCGTTTCCGGAGGCCACGCCGAGGTCCGCTTCGCGTGCTTCGCCGGGTCCGTTGACGACACAACCCATGACAGCCACGCGCAACGGAATCTCCATGCCTTCGAGGCCGGCGGTAACCTGCTCGGCCAACGTGTAGACGTCCACCTGCGCGCGTCCACACGAAGGGCAGGACACGATTTCGAGCTTCCGTGGGCGCAGGTTCAAGGACTGCAGGATCTGGTTGCCCACCTTGATCTCCTCCACCGGCGGCGCCGAGAGGGAAACGCGAATGGTGTCGCCGATGCCGCGGGACAGCAGCGCGCCGAAGGCCGTGGCGGACTTGATGGTCCCTTGGAAGGCAGGTCCAGCTTCCGTGACGCCGAGGTGGAGCGGCCAGTCGCCCTTCTCCGCGAGCATCTCATACGCGGCCACCATGATCACGGGGTCGTTGTGCTTGACGGAAATTTTGAAGTCGTGGAATCCGTGCTCTTCAAACAACGAGGCTTCCCAGACGGCGGACTCAACCAGCGCTTCAGGCGTGGCCTTGCCGTACTTCTTCATGATGCCGGGTTCCAGCGATCCTGCGTTGACGCCGATGCGGATGGACGTACCGTGGTCCCGGGCCGCAGCGGCGATCTCCTTGACCTGGTCATCGAACTTACGGATGTTACCCGGGTTCACGCGGACCGCGGCGCAGCCTGCTTCGATAGCGGCGAACACATACTTCGGCTGGAAGTGGATGTCGGCGATCACGGGGATTTGGGACTTGCGGGCGATGATCGGCAGCGCCTCGGCGTCGTCTGCCGAGGGGCAGGCAACGCGCACGATGTCGCAGCCGGAGGCCGTCAGTTCAGCGATCTGCTGAAGCGTGGCGTTGATGTCCGTGGTGGGCGTGGTGGTCATGGACTGCACGCTGATGGGCGAATCAGAACCAACGCCGACAGACCCAACCTTGATTTGCCGCGTCTTACGGCGCGGGGCAAGAACGGGGGGCGGGGCTGCTGGCATTCCCAGGCTGACCGAGGTCACGTGGACTCCTTGGATTGGGGTGGATCGTTGTGGTGGAGGACGCCCGGACTAGGACGCGTGGGCAGCCAGGAGGCCGATGATCGGAGACCATTCCGTGGTGCGGATACCCGCGATGACTCCGGCACTGGCGAAAGGGTCCTGCTTGAGGACAGCATTGAGTTCGGCTTCATCTGCGGACCTGAAGATCAGCAGAGCGCCGGCACCGTCACCATAGGGGCCGCTGGCCAGCAAAGTGCCTGCCTCAGCCAGGTCGCCGAGCCAGGCACGGTGTGCGGGGCGGGCTTCATCGCGGAGGGCGTCGGAATCGGCGACGTATACGTACTCAACAGCGAAAACAGTCATGGTGCTAGCCTATCCCGACGCGTTGGCTACTTTGCCATCGCTGAATGGGGAAAGCCGGTGTCCCGACGGCAGGCAATTGCTCAGCCGAAGATGTTCACCGGCTTCACAATGTCCGCATAGATCAAGAGTGCGCCCATGGCCATCAGCAACGCTGCCACGACGTAGGTGGCCGGCAGCAGCTTGGCGATGTCGAACGCTCCCGGGTCCGGCTTGCCCCGCAGCCTGGCCACTTGCCGGCGGGCGCCCTCGTACAAGGCACCGGCCACATGGCCGCCATCAAGGGGCAGCAGCGGCACCAGGTTGAAGATTGCCAAGGCAAAGTTGAGTCCGGCGAGCAGGCCAACCAAGGTTCCGATCCGCGCCTGCATCGGGACTTGTTCCATGGCCGCCACTTCGCCGGCGACACGGCCGACGCCCACCACGCTGATGGGTCCGTTGGGGTCGCGCGGTTCCTCGCTGAAGGCAGCCTTCGCCACGCCAACCACGCGGGCGGGCAGGTTGAAGATCACACCGGAAATCTGCTTGATGTTCTCCCCTGCCATGGGAAGAACGGCCGACGCCGGTTGGGGAACCAAGGCGCTTTGGGCGCCGATGCCGAGGAAGCCGACTTCCTGGTACTTCAGCACTCCGTTGGCGTCCTGCTCAGGCCGCCCGTCCGCACCGACCACGGGTCGGGAGGAGAGGACGGGCGTCACGGATGTGGAAATCTCCGCGCCGTTGCGCTGCACCGTAATAGCGACGTCCTTACCGGCAGATGCCCGGATCCAACCAGTGAGTTCATCCCAACTGGTGACCGTTTTCCCGTCAAAGGACGTGATGGTGTCGTTGGGTTGCAGCCCTGCGGCTGCAGCCGGGGTGGGCTTGCAGTCCGCGGAATCGGGATCCACCGTCTCCCCTGCGGCGACCTGGCACTTGGAAACGTCGGAAATGGTGGTGGTTGCGGTCGCTACGCCGAACCCCATGAGAAGGACAGCCAGCAGCACCAGCCCGATCAGCATGTTCATGGCCGGGCCACCGAGCATGATGATGATCTTTTTCCAGACCGGAAGCTTGTAGAAAACCCTGTTCTCGTCGCCGGGACCGACTTCCTCATGCGCCATGGAGCGGGCCTCGGTGGCGAGCGTCTGGAACATTCCGGTGCTGGAGGGACGGACGCCGCCGTCCTGCTTGTTGGGCGGATACATGCCGATCATGGCAACGTAGCCACCCAAGGGAAGGGCCTTGAAGCCGTATTCCGTCTCGCCCTTCTTCTTGGACCACAGGGTGGGTCCAAAGCCGATCATGTACTTGGTGACGCGCACTTTGAAGAGCTTCGCAGGCACCAGGTGGCCTACCTCGTGCAGCGCGATGGAGACGGCCACGCCGATAGCGACGAAGACGACTCCGAGGATGAAGAGAAGAGCAGGACTCATGCCGGTGGGACTGCTTCCGTAAGGGTTGTGAGCTACAGGGCGCTGCTGGCTAAACGATCGTGGGTGCGGGCGCGTGCCCACTTCTCAGCATCCAGTACGGACTCCACCGTTAGCTCAGAGGACCCTGAGTGTTCGCTGAGGACCGACTCAACGGTGTCCACGATATCCGTGAAGCGAATGCGGCCGGCGTGGAAGGCCTCAACGGCTTCCTCGTTTGCTGCGTTGAACACTGCAGGGAATGTGCTGCCCTGCTTTGCGGCATCCTTGGCCAGTTCCACGGCCGGGAACGCCACGGAGTCCAGGGGTTCGAACGTCCAACTGGTGGCCTGGGTCCAGTCGCAGGCCCGTGCGGCACGCGGAACCCGGTCCGGCCAGCCCAGACCCAGGGCGATGGGCAACCTCATGTCCGGGGGCGATGCCTGGGCAATGATGGAGCCGTCCACAAACTGGACCATCGAATGGACCACGGACTGCGGGTGAACCACAACCTCGATCCTGTCCAGTGGGACATCGAACAAGAGGTGGGCTTCGATGACTTCCAGGCCCTTGTTGACCAGGCTGGCTGAGTTGGTGGTGACCATGAGGCCCATGTCCCACGTGGGGTGCGCCAGTGCCTCACGTGGCGTGACGTCATGGAGTTGCTCGCGGGTACGGCCCCGGAACGGCCCACCGGATGCAGTCAGGATCAGCTTTTCCACTTCCTGTTCCGTGCCGGACCGGAGGCACTGGGCGATCGCCGAATGCTCGGAATCTACAGGAACAATCTGGCCGGGGCGGGCAGCAGCCTTGACCAAGGCACCGCCCACGATGAGCGACTCCTTGTTGGCCAGTGCCAGGGTGGCTCCCGTGTTGAGTGCGGCCAGCGTGGGCGCCAAGCCAATGGAACCAGTGATGCCATTGAGGACGACGTCGCACTCAATGGCAGCGATCCGCGTGGAGGCGTCGGGTCCCGTGAAAATCTCCGGTGCGAAATTGCGCAAGCCTGCCGTGGCCGCCGCGTCATCAATCAATTGCTGCAGTACTCCGGCATCCCCGGAGGCGATGCCTACAGCCTGCGCACCCGTGTGGACGGCCTGGTGCGCAATCAGCTCGAGGTTTCCTCCGCCGGCACTTAGCGCCACGACCTCGAAACGGTGCGGGGCGGCGTCGACGACGTCAATCGCCTGTGTGCCGATGGAACCGGTGGACCCGAGGATGACGATCTTGCGCGGTTGCATTCCTTAAGTATCCCAGTCACCGCACAGGGCCGCGAACGGGCACGGCCGTAAGTGGAAAACAGGCCCAAGGCCGCTTGACCGCCTTCCTCCCGCGCGTACCGTGGAATCGTGGAGTGGCTGTCCTGGTTTGATGCTCGGGACTACGAATTCGCCCGGCAAGTGTTGCAGCGCGGCACGGCCGCGCTCTACTTCATTGCCTTCCTGTCCACTCTGAACCAGTTCCCGGCCCTCCTCGGCGAGCGCGGATTGTTGCCGGTGCCGGATTTCCTCGACTACGCCCGACGGCTGGCCAGGCCCACGCTCTTCCGCTGGCGCTACTCAGACACCCTGCTGAGGACCGTGTGTGGCGCGGGCCTTCTCATCGCGGCGTTGCTCGTAGTGGGCCTGCCGCAAACCGGGCCTCCATGGCTCCCGATGCTGGCGTTCCTCGCGCTGTGGTTTCTGTACATGTCAATCGTGAACGTGGGCCAAACGTTTTACGGCTTTGGCTGGGAGATCCTGCTCCTCGAAGCGGGGTTCACCGTAGCTTTCCTTGGCTCGAACCAGACTCCCCCACCCGCCACCATCCTGTTCCTGATCGCGTGGCTGGTGTTCCGCCTTGAGCTCGGCGCCGGCATGATCAAGATCCGGGGTGGGCGTGAATGGCGGGACCTGACAGCGATGCTCTACCACCACGAGACCCAGCCGATGCCGGGACCGCTGAGCCGCCAGGCCCACCTCCTGCCACGGCCACTGCACAAGGTGGAGGTGGTGGGCAACCACTTCGCGCAACTCGTGGTGCCCTTTTTCCTTTTCGCGCCACAACCATTGGCCAGCGTCGCGGCAGGCATCATCATTCTCACGCAGCTCTGGCTCGTGGGGAGCGGAAATTTCGCGTGGCTTAACTGGACGGCAATAGTCTTGGCCTTTGCCGCCGTCAGCGACCCCGTCGCCCACGCCGTGTTGCCGTTCATCCCCCTGGACTGGCATGCAGGCGGGCAGACCCCGGTCTGGTGGCTCGGCGTCGTACTCGCCGTCACGGTTCTCCTGCTGGTGCTGAGCTATCGCCCGCTTCGCAACCTGTTCTCGCACCACCAACTGATGAATGCCAGCTTCAACCGCTGGCGCCTGGTCAACGCCTACGGTGCGTTCGGGACGGTGACCAAGCAGCGCATCGAAATCGTTGTGGAGGGCACGCTGGACGACGATCGCGGCGCACCGGACGATCACTGGCTGGAATACGGCTTCAAGGGAAAGCCCGGAGACGTGCGGAGGCTTCCCCGGCAATGGGCTCCCTACCACCTCCGGCTGGATTGGCTGATGTGGTTCCTCCCGCTGCGCACGGTCCACGAAGATTGGTTCTACGCCTTCCTGGACAAACTGCTGGAGGCTGACAAGCCAACGCTTGCGCTGCTTCGCAAGGACCCGTTCGACGGCGAACGCCCCCGCTGGGTGCGCGCCCGCAGCTATCTCTACCGCTTCGCCAGCCGCGCAGAGTTTCGCGAAAGCGGCGAACGGTGGGTGCGGGTGCTGCTGTACGACGCCATTGCGCCTTTGTCCCTGAGCCCTGAGCCCTGACTGACCTAGACGGCAGCGTCGGCCAATTCCTGGCTCTCCACAACTGATGCACGTTTGCTGCTGCGCTTGCTTGTCGGTCCGGCGACAGCTCTGTGTTCGACGGTCTCTGCCGCGATATACAGACCCTCTCGGTTCAGGTGCCGTGAGTAGCTCGAATCCAGGTACAGCGTGGGGAATGAATCCTCGCTGTTCATCTCCGCGGCCTTGGCGAGGAGCGCATTGTAGAGATACTCCTTCACAGCCCCCGCCCCTGCACCGCCGCCGTAGACATATGCAACCTCAGTTGTAGCTCCGACTACGGCCAGCACCCTGCCGAACTGCTCTGCCACTTCCTTGGCAAAAAACATCGTCTCCTCGTCTACGAAGGCCTTCACCCGGTCGTAAAAATTGAGTTTCAACGGCGAAGGACCGGCGTGGAGGTACTCCGAGAGCTGCTTGCGTGACGTGAACCCTGTTTGGAACCCGCGGTCTCTCATGGCTTTCATGGCATCAGTCAGCACCGAACCGTAGCCCTTTTTGAAGGTGGTGGAGGCATCGGCGTTGAACTGCCCCGCAGTGAAGACGGGAAAGTTAACGGTTCCTTCCCCGATATCTATGCCGATAGTGTGCTGTGCTGCCAAGACATCCCCGGGCGTGATGCCTTCCAGTGCCAGCCCGCGGCGGCGGACATCGGCGAGCATTGCCTCCATCAAAGGCTCCCCCTTGGCAGTGATCGCGTACTGGGCAGATGCACCTTCCGGTATTACCTGCACATCCATGAAGCGCAACTTGACCGTCACCGGCGTCTCAAAGTTGTGCACGGTCACCGTATGGATGCCATTCATGAATTCAGCCGCATAACTGGTTCGGTGCGAGAGGTACTCATTAATCGGCAAAGCCAGCGCAACACGGGCCCGCACGCTCAAGGCTTCCTCTGCCATAGGAAGGGAACCGTTGGCGTGCACGTAGTCACGGACGGCTTTTGCGGCGAAGATACCCATCACCAGGATCTTGCTTAGTTCCTGTTGGGCTTTGCTCCTGTGCCCGATGACGTCAAACTCTTCGAAGGCCCCTTGAGCGCTCAATGCCCTGACACCGAAGAGTCGCCGGTACTGATCTCCAATCAGCGGGGAGGCAAAGCTCACGTCCAACTCGTTGTAGAAGTCACCTTCCGTGCGGCTCGGCGCCTCCCTGTCCGGCGTCGGGAGCGCATTTGAGCGGGTAATCAGAGTCACGCCGCTGGGAAGGTCGATCTCGTCGGCATTCGCTCCACCAGATCCAAGCGCTCCGCGGATAATTCCCTTGACGTAGCCGTTGCCGACGTCGATACCGCCTGTGAGATTCGTAGAGATGGTCATGGGAGAGTCCCTTCTTCAATGTGCGTGGTGGTTTGATGGCTGTGCTCTGAAGCCAAAGGCGCGTGTCCGCTGGCGACTGTCAGCGGCGCAGCTGCGCGAAGAGGTCGTTGACGTCGACCTGTACGTTGGAAGTCCGCTTTCCTTCTCCGGGTTCCTGCGTGGGAGCGGTACTCCCCTCCCCGGCAGTTACTGGACTCTCGCCCACGGATAGCCCGATGGCCGGAATGCCCTCAGTCTGGTTGGCTGCCAAACGGTCGTCCGTAGGCTGCTGGCCAAGGCTGGACCCAACGGGACGCTGCACCACAGGCCGGTTGACGATGTCCACGTAGCCGTCACGCTCGATACTGTCGCGGATCAGCATACGTATGGAAAGTGAGAGATTGTCCTGCATTTCCATCCATGCGAACACGGCCTCATCTGCGCTAGGCACGTTCAGGCGGTATCGATGTGGTGGCTGCTTCGCGGCCCCTTGGCTTCGAGGATCATGCACGTGCTCCTCCTTCCTTGGCTTGACCTGCGCGAAAAGATGCGCCCGGTTTTGACCTGCTAGTGGTCAAGACCGGCCAAGATCGCACCGGTCACAATCAAGAAGTGACCGAAATGCACCAAACATGACGCAGAAACGAGCACAGATTTGACCGGTACGGGTCAGCACCAAGGACAAACGCCCTTATGCACTCAACTGACTAGCTGAGCACTGCGCCGGGGCGCCGTGGTGGACTCGCGGACAACGAGGTGCGTGGCCAGTTCCACTCTGCGTGAATCTATTTCCTCGCCATTTTTCTGACGGAGGATGAAGCTCAGGGCAGAACGACCCATCTCTTGCAGGGGCTGCGACACGGACGTGAGCGGCGGCACGGATTCTTCGGCCTGTTGGGTACCGTCGAAACCCACCAGGCTCATTTCCTCGGGAATGCGCACGTCCTGACGGCGCGCTTCGGCGAGGACACCGAGGGCGATGCTGTCGCTGCCGGCAAAGATCGCGGTGGGCGGATCGTCGAGCGCCAACAGGGCCTTCATGGCACGTACACCGTTTTCCGGCTTGAAGGGACCCGACGAAATGTAGTCGTCATCCACTGCGACTCCCTCTGCCATCAAGGCCGCCATGTACCCGTGGAGACGGGCTTGGCTGCACTCGGCAGTCGACGGACCGCCCATGTAGGCGATCTTCCGGTGCCCTAGCTCTAATAGATGCGATGCCGCTGCCTTCCCGCCGGCCCAGTTACTGGCGCCAACGCTGAAGACGTCTGCGGGCGGCGGGTTCAGCGGGTCAACAACCACGATGGGAATTTGGCGGCGCTTGAACGCCTCCAACTGCGCGGATCCAAAGGCGGACGTCACCACAATCATGCCGGCACGGCCTTCGTCGATCATCCGCTGGGCCCGTTCCTCGGGTCCCAGCGGCGATGCGGCCTGGCGTCCGGTGATGGACAGGATGACTTCCATTTCGGATACGGCCGCGTGTTCCATCACTCCATTGAGGACTTCCACGCCGTAGGCCGAGTTCAAGGAATCGAAGACCACTTCCACCGCTCGGTGCTCGGGGATGCTTTTGCGCTGGAGCGGCGATTTGTAGCCGGTGCGTTGGAGCGCGGCCAAGACCCGTGCGCGGGTGGCTTCGGCCACGTCTTCGCGGCCGTTGACCACTTTGGATACGGTGGGCGCCGAGACGCCTACTTCTGCGGCGACGGCGGCCAAGGTGAGCTTGGACGGGCGACTTGCTCGATCCACATTGCACCTGCTTTCGAAATATTTCGGGTCGATTCAGTGTGCAGCATTCAGACTCCGGTCGTCAATGCCACATCCAAACCTTGAGAGATTGTGCAATCTATGGGCTTGACGGTGACGCCCCTCACAGCTAAATTTGGTGGGCACTTCCGAAAGAGTCTCCGAAATATTTCGATACTTTTCGCGAATGGCCACCATTTAGGACATGAGTACGGCGACGTGCTCAATGAGGCGACTACACATGGAGAAGCAATGAAGCAGTTCCAATCATCCCGGCGTTCCTTTCTAGCTCTCGCAGCCATCGCGCCGTTCGCAGCAATTGCAACGACCGCCTGTGGAACTTCCGGCCCGGGCAGCGCGAGCGGAGGCGGGGCCAGTATGTGGTTCCTGTCCGGTGAGCCGAACCAAACCACCATGCAGAAAGCCGTTGATGCTTTCGGTGCGTCGAATTCCGACAACAAGATCGCCGTGACGTACTTCCAGAACGACGCGTTCAAGACGAAGATCAAGACGGCGATCGGCGCCGGACAGGCACCCACCATCATTTACGGCTGGGGTGGCGGAACGTTGAAGACCTATGCCGAAGCCAACCAAGTGGAGGACCTGACGAGCTGGTTCGATGCCAACCCGGACCTCAAGAACAAGTTCTTCCCGTCTTCCTTCGGCGCAGCCACCGTTGACGGCAAGATCTATGCGCTGCCGAATCAGTACATTGCCCCCATCGTCTTGTTCTACAACAAAGACCTCTTTGACAAGGCCGGCGCTCAGCCACCGAAGACCTGGGACG
Source organism: Paenarthrobacter sp. NPDC056912 (assembly GCF_042786555.1). Lineage (NCBI taxonomy): Bacteria > Bacillati > Actinomycetota > Actinomycetes > Micrococcales > Micrococcaceae > Paenarthrobacter > Paenarthrobacter sp. NPDC056912. The sequence goes on along the minus strand of NZ_JBHUCD010000004.1, from coordinate 168,780 downwards.
ACGTCATGTCCTTGGTAAAGACGTTCAACGACATGGGTGTTGCACCCTTCTCCTTGGGCGGTCAGTCCCGCTGGACCTCCATGATGTGGCTGCAGTATCTCCTTGATCGCATCGGTGGACCGGAAGTGTTCAAGGCAATCTTTGACGGCAAACCCAATGCCTGGATGGATCCGGCCGTGGTTGAAACGGGCACGAAGATCCAGGAACTTGTGTCGGCGGATGGCTTCATCAAGGGCTTCTCCTCCATCACTGCGGATTCGAAGGCGGATCAGGCGCTGCTGTTTACGGGCAAAGCCGCCATGATGCTCCATGGTTCGTGGACTTTCGGGTCCATGAAGAAAGACGGTCAGAACTTCGTCCAGAACGGAAAGCTGGGATTCAGCGCCTTCCCGACGATCCCCGGTGGCAAGGGCGATCCAAAGAACGGCGTCGGCAACCCCGCCCAATACATGTCGATCTCGGCCAAGGCCACCGACGCGGAAAAGGAAACAGCGAAGAAGTTCTTCAAGGACGGCATCATGACGGACACGGTCATCGACGCCTACATCAACTCCGGCTCGGTCCCCATCGTCAACGGCATCGAGGACAAACTTGCTTCGTCACCGGACAAGGACTTCCTGAACTTCGTCTACGATCTCGGCAAGAACGCGCCCAACTTCCAGCAGTCCTGGGACCAGGCACTGAGCCCGACTGCTGCCGAGGCGCTGCTGAACAATATCGATCAGCTCTTCCTCAAGTCGATCACTCCGCAGCAGTTCGCTGAGAACATGAATGCCACCCTGGGCAAATGAGCACTGCAACGACTCATAGAGCTGCCACCGGTTCCGGGCATACCGAACGGACCAGGCAGCAAAAGTCTGCCCTGGCATGGCTGACGCTTCCGGCGGTGATCTTCTTCCTCGTCTTCGCCGTTGTCCCCCTGGTAGGCGTACTGATCCTGAGTTTCGCCAATTGGGACGGCATCGGCGCCATTGGAGCAGCCGGGATGGGGAACTGGACGTCGGTGCTTTCCGACCCGGAGCTCTACCACTCCTTGGGCCTGACCTTCATGATCATGATCGTTTCCTGGCTTGTCCAGACGCCCATCAGCCTCCTCCTTGGCGTCTTCACAGCGGGAACGCAACGCTACAGGGCCGCGTTGGCGGTGCTGTACTTCCTACCCCTGCTTCTCTCCTCAGCAGCAGTGGCCATCGCCTACAAGGCCCTGCTGGACCCGAACTTCGGTTTGGCCATGGGACTCGGGCTCCCGTTCCTTGCCCAGGACTGGCTGGGGGTACCCCAGCTGGCTGTTGGACTGGTCATCTTTGTGATCGCCTGGCAGTTCGTTCCGTTCCATACCCTCATCTACCAAGGTGGCGTACGGCAGATCCCCAAGTCCCTCTACGAGGCGGCCCAGATCGACGGTGCGGGAACCATTAAGCAGTTCTTCCACATCACGCTTCCGCAGCTGAAATACACCATCATCACTTCGTCAACGCTGATGGTTGTCGGATCGTTGACCTACTTTGACCTCATTTTCGTCCTCACAGGCGGCGGTCCGGGCAACTCCACCCGCATCCTGGCGCTCGACATGTACTTGCGCGGCTTCCGGGCCAACCTCATGGGACCGGCAAGCGTCATCGCCGTCATCCTGGTCGTCATAGGCCTGGCGCTTGCTTTGTTCCTCCAACGCCTTGGAGGCAAGGACAAGCAGGGCAGCCAATTGGAAGGTATGTAACGTGAGTACTGTCCTTAAAAGCGATTCGGACACCGCACCAGCCAGTTCCCCGGCCCATTCAGTCAAGGCCAAGCAAAGCCTGGGAACCCGGATCAAGCGGCTGAACATTCCCGGCGGCCTCGGCGGCTGGATATGGCTGGCCATCATCATCATTCCGGTCTACTACATCGTCATCACCAGCTTGAAAAGCTCCGAGGGGTACTTCGGTCAGAACCCGTTGGCTCCCCCGTCAGCACCTACCCTGGAGAATTACAAGCTGGTTCTTGAAGCCAACTTCACGACGTACTTCATGAACAGCGTTTTCGTCACGCTGGGCTCAGTGATCCCCACTGTGCTGATTTCCTTCATGGCGGCATTCGCGATTGTCCGGGGGCGCGGACGGTACCTGAAGCTTGTCAACGGTATGTTCCTCATGGGTCTGGCCATTCCGCTCCAAGCCACGATCATTCCTATCTACCTGATGATCATCCGGCTGAATCTGTACGACAGCCTCCTGGCCATCATGCTTCCCTCCATTGCCTTCGCCATACCTCTGACTGTCCTGATCCTGTCCAACTTCATCCGGGACGTCCCCAATGAGTTGTTCGAGTCAATGCGGCTGGATGGCTGCAGCGAGTGGCAGACCATGTGGCGGTTGGCACTTCCCTTGACGCGTCCGGCGATAGTTACCGTGGCAATTTACAACGGCCTGCACGTCTGGAATGGATTCCTGCTCCCGCTGGTACTCACCCAGAGCCCGGAATTGCGCGTCCTTCCCTTGGGCTTGTGGACCTTCCAAGGCGAGTTCAGCGTCAACATCCCCGCCGTACTTGCTTCCGTGGTCCTCAGCACGCTGCCCATCCTCGTCATCTACGTCCTTGGACGCCGGCAGCTGGTCAGTGGGCTCACCGCCGGCTTCAGCAAGTAACTGGTTGCTCCAGTAGAAAGGACCTCCCAATGACAGAACCCAAACCCCTGCGAGTAGGCATGGTGGGCTATGCCTTCATGGGCGCCGCCCACTCCCACGCCTGGCGCACAGCGCCGCGCTTCTTCGATCTCCCGCTTTCCCCGGAACTCACGGCCGTGGCCGGCCGGAACGAGGACGGTGTACGTGCTGCGGCCGCCAAGTACGGCTGGAACTCGGTGGAGACTGACTGGCGCCGCCTGATCGAGCGGGACGACATCGACCTCATCGACATCTGCACACCGGGCAACACCCACGCAGAGATCGCCATCGCCGCCCTGGAAGCCGGCAAGCATGTCCTCTGCGAAAAGCCTTTGGCCAACACCGTGGAGGAGGCGGAGAAGATGACGGCCGTGGCCCAGGCCGCAGCTGAGCGTGGTGTGCTGTCCATGTGCGGCTTCAGCTACCGCCGCACCCCTGCCCTGGCCCTCGCCAAGCGGATGGTGGATGACGGCCGCTTGGGCCACATTCGCCACGTCCGCGCCCAGTATCTGCAGGACTGGCTCAGCGACGCCGATGCGCCGCTGACCTGGCGGCTGGATAAGGCCAAGTCAGGGTCCGGTTCGCTGGGCGACATCGGTGCACACAGCATCGATGCTGCCCAATGGATCACCGGGCTCAACATCACGGGCGTCTCCGCGCTGCTGGAAACGTTCGTGAAGGAGCGGCCCGTGGGCGGGGACTTTGTGGGCCTCGGCGGCCACGGCGGTTCCGACGGTCCGCGTGGTCCTGTCACCGTGGACGACGCCGCCCTGTTCACTGCCCGCTTTGAGGCAAGGCACGACGGCGACGCTGACGCCGGCTTGGGCGGCCCCGGCCTGGGGACTACTGCCGGCCCCATCGGCATCTTCGAAGCAACCCGGTTTGCCCTGGGACGCAAGAACGCCATGCGCCTTGAGCTCAACGGCACCAAGGGCTCCATCGCCTTTGACTTCGAGGACATGAACTCCCTGCAGTACTACGATTCCGCACTGGAACCTGACGCCGGATTCCGGAAGATCATGGTGACCGAACCCTCGCATCCGTACACGGGAAATTGGTGGCCCACCGGCCACGGCCTGGGGTACGAGCACGGGTTCACCCACCAGGTAGTGGACCTCGTCAATGCCATCGGCGCAGGCGAGCAGCCCTCGCCGTCGTTCGCGGATGCTTTACAGGTGCAGAAGGTACTGGCCGCAGTCGAGGCGAGCGCGGAGAACGCAAGCCACTGGCAGAACGTCGACAAGGAAGCATCATGACCCGGCCTATTACCCTTTTCACTGGCCAGTGGGCCGACCTGCCGTTTGAGGAAGTGGCACGGCTCGCAGGCGAATGGGGCTTTGACGGCCTGGAAATCGCCTGCTGGGGCGACCACCTGGATCCACAGCGGGTGATCGAAGATGACGCCTACCTTCAAGGCAAACTGGACATCCTGGAAAAGCACCAGCTGAAAGTCCACGCAATCGCCAACCACCTCACAGGGCAGGCAGTCTGCGATGACCCCATTGATGAGCGCCACCGGGACATCCTTGCGCCTGCAGTGTGGGGCGATGGTGAGCCTGAGGGCGTCCGTCAGCGGGCCGCCGAGGCAATGAAGACCACTGCGCTCGCCGCGGCCAGGCTTGGCGTCAAGACGGTCACAGGTTTCACGGGCTCCTCCATCTGGAAATGCGTCGCCATGTTCCCGCCGGCTTCAGATGCCATGATCGAACGCGGGTACCAGGACTTTGCCGACCGCTGGAATCCCATTCTGGACGTGTTCGATGAAGCCGGGGTCCGCTTTGCCCTTGAAGTCCACCCTTCAGAGATCGCGTACGACTACTGGACTGCCAAGCGCACGCTGGAAGCGGTCGGACACAGGGACAGCTTCGGCCTCAACTTCGATCCCTCCCACTTCATCTGGCAGGACCTCGACCCCGTGATGTTCCTCCAGGACTTTGCTGACAAGATCTTCCATGTCCACGTGAAGGAATCGGTCCGGCAACTCAACGGACGCAATGGCCGGCTTGGCTCGCACTTGCCGTGGGCGGATCCCCGCCGTGGTTGGGATTTCGTCACGGCCGGCCACGGTGACGTGAACTGGGAGCCGATCTTCCGCACACTGAACGCCATCGGCTATGAAGGACCCACCAGCATCGAGTGGGAGGACGCCGGCATGGACCGGCTGGTCGGCGCGCCCCAAGCGCTGGACATGGTCCGCGAACTGGCGGCCATCCGTCCTCCTGCGGCCGCTTTCGACGCCGCTTTTGCTACCCGCTGATGGCCACACGCAATCCCTGACTCGATTGATTACGCCCGATACGAAGGAAACCATGACAAACAACAAAACAGCACTGGTGGTTCGCGGCGGCTGGGACGGACACCAGCCGGTGGAGGCCACCGAGCTGTTCATCCCCTACCTGAAGGACAACGGTTACGACGTCCGGGTTGAGGAGTCCCCCAAGATTTACGCCGATCCCGACTACATGGCCGGCGTGGACCTGATCGTGCAGTGCATGACCATGACCACCATCGAGAAGGACGAGTTCGAGGGGCTCCGCACCGCCGTCGAAAACGGCACGGGACTTGCCGGTTGGCACGGTGGCATCGCCGATTCCTACCGCAACAACTCGGACTATTTGCACCTGATCGGCGGCCAGTTCGCATGCCACCCCGGCAAGCATGCTGACGAGACGATCGGCGAGCAGTCGGACAACTACATCCCCTACACCGTGAACATGCTGCCGGCCGCTGCCGCGCACCCGATCACGCAAGGCCTCAGCGATTTCGACCTCGTCACGGAACAGTACTGGGTGCTCAGCGACGACTACATCGACGTCCTGGCCACCACCACCCAAAAAGTCCGGGAATGGGATCCCTGGAACCGCGAAGTCACTTCGCCGGCCATCTGGACCCGGCAATGGGGCAAAGGCAGAATCTTCGTTTCCACCCCTGGCCACCGGGTGGAAGTCCTCCAAGACAGCAACGTCCGCACCATCATTGAAAGGGGCATGCTGTGGGCAAGCCGCTAAACGTCGGAGTCATTGGCTGCGGCGCCATCATCGCCCAGTACCTGACCAACTTCCGCCGCCTGGATTCCATCAACCTCGTAGCGGTGGCGGACCTCGACGCCGCCCGCGCACAGGCCGTCGCCGACTCGTACGACGGTGTCCGGGCACTGACCGTGGACGAACTCCTGTCCGCGGACGACGTCGAACTGGTCCTGAACCTCACCATCCCCGCCGCCCACGCCGAGATTGCACTCAAGGCCATCGCCGCGGGCAAGTCCGTCTACGGTGAAAAGCCGCTGGCTGCCACCACCACCGAGGCCCGGCAGGTTCTCGACGCCGCCGAAGCGGCCGGAGTGGCGGTTGGCTGCGCACCGGACACGGTTCTGGGCACGGGCGTCCAGACTGCCAGGAAAGCGATCGACGACGGACTGATCGGCGCGCCGGTTTCGGCCACGGCAACCATGGCCACACCAGGGCACGAACGCTGGCATCCGAACCCCGACTTCTACTACCAGCCCGGCGGCGGACCGTTGTTGGACATGGGGCCTTATTACGTCTCGGCGCTGGTCACGCTGCTGGGGCCGGTGGTGTCGGTGGTGGGCGCGGCCAGCCATACTCGCAGCGAACGCACCATTGGTTCCGGACCCAGGGAAGGCCAGAAAGTCCCCGTGGACATCGACTCGCATGTTACCGGTGTGCTGGTCCACGCGTCTGGTGCCCTCTCTACGCTGTTCATGAGCTTCGACGCCGTGAAAACCAAGAGCCCCAACATCGAGATCCACGGCGAGACGGGTTCACTCATTGTTCCGGACCCCAACCACTTCGACGGCGACGTGCAGCACTTCGCGCTCGGCGCCGAGGATTGGGAGACGCTCCCCGTCTCAGCGGGCTACGTGGACTCCGGCCGGGGCTTTGGCATCGCCGACCTCGCAGCAACACCGGCCGGGCAAGAACCACGTGCCGGCGGCCAACTGGCGTTCCATGCGCTGGACGTCATGGAATCGGTTCTGGAGTCGGCCAAGAGCGGACACGCCGTGCCCATCAAGAGCACGGCAGCTCGCCCCGCCACGGTTGAACTGACCGAACTCGCGACGGCGGTCCGCGCCTAGCGCTCCAACCTCACGCCGAGTTGACAGTTAATGCCAATGTTTTGGGGAAACATTGGCATTAACTGGCATCTCGCGGGTGCCCGGCGCGGCGGAGTGTCGCCTCGGCATGCTTGAGGATGGGGCCGTCGATCATCTTGCCCTTGAACTGGAACACGCCGGTGCCCGCGGCGGCTGCGGCGTCCAAGAGCTCGGTGGCTTGAGCTACGGATTCGGGGGTCGGCGCATAGGCCTCCCGGACCACCGCAACCTGGTTCGGGTGGATGCAGGCCTTCGCTCCGAAGCCGCTGGCAACGGCATCCCTGGACTCCGCACCGAGTCCCTCAAGATCCGGGATGTTCACATACACCGAATCGATTGCTTCCTTGCCCCCTGCCTTCGCTGCCAGCAGCACAGCGGACCGTGAGTGCAGCGCCACGGCCCGGTACCCGCCGTCGTCGTTCCTGCTGGAGAGGCCGCCCAAGGAAGCCAGCAGGTCTTCGGCACCCCACATGAGTCCCACGACGTTCGGTTCGGCCGCGATGGCCGAGGCATGGACAATCCCGGCGGCCGTCTCGCAAAGCGCAACAACCTGGTAGCCCTCCAAAGACCTGAGCTGCGCTGCGCTCTCCGCTTTGGCCAGCATGACGGTGCGGTAAGGCGTCTTCGCGAGCATCTCGAGGTCGAGCTCGAACTCCGGCGTCCCCACGGGATTCACCCGAACAATAGTGCGGCCCGGCTCCAGCCCACCGGTACCGGACTGCTCAAGGATCGCTTCGCGGGCCCCCGGCTTGTCCGCAGGAGCCACGGCGTCCTCCAGGTCCAGGATGACGGCATCGGATCGATCGGCGGCCTTCCCGAATCGCTCCGGGCGATCTGCAGGACAGAACAGAAGGGCCGGACCCATGGTGAACGGCGGCACCGCTGTGGTGGACGATGAGTCGGGAGAGGGCATGCGGGTTCCTTGCTGGTGAGGTGCTGACACGTTCGGAAAACTAGGACTGCGCAGCGTGCGCTTCCTTGGTCCACATCAGGCAGGTACGGGTGGCCAACGCCACCACTGCCCCGTCCTGGTTGCGGCCGGTATGCTGCATGGTCACCACGCCCTGTCCGGGACGGGACGACGACAACCGTTTCCCGGTGATCACCGTTTCCGTGTACAGGGTATCCCCGTGATAGAGCGGGTGCGGAAAGGTGACATCGGTCAGCCCCAACTGCGCGATGATGGTCCCCTGCGTCAGTTGGGTCACGGACTGCCCCACCATGGTGGACAACGTGAACATCGAGTTCATGAGCCGCTGCCCGAACGGCTGCGAGGAGCTCCAGGCCGCATCGAGGTGCAACGCCTGGGTGTTCATGGTCATGGTGGTGAAGAGGACGTTGTCCGCCTCGGTGACCGTGCGTCCGGGTTTGTGGGCGTAAATCACGCCCTCTTCAAGTTCATCGAAATACAGCCCGCGCTGCTCCACGACCCGCGTCATACAGTGAGCTCCTGATCCTCTTCGAACAGTTCAGCGCCGGTGGCTGCCACGACGTCGTCCAGGGTGACGTTGGGGGCCAGCTCGCGGAGGACCAGACGTGGGTCTCCTTCGTCCTTCACCACATCGATCACCGCAAGGTCAGTGATGATGCGGTCCACACAGCCCTTCCCGGTGAGTGGGAGCGTGCAGTCCTGGACGATTTTCGGCCGGCCGTTGCGGTCCACGTGTTCCATCATGACGATGACTTTCTTGGCACCGAACACCAGGTCCATGGCGCCACCCATGCCCTTGACCATCTTGCCGGGAATCATCCAGTTGGCGAGGTCACCGTTGGCCGCCACCTCCATGGCACCCAGGACCGCCACATCAACATGCCCGCCACGGATCATGCCGAACGACGACGCAGAGTCAAAGAACGCGGCCCCCGCATTGGTGGTCACCGTTTCCTTGCCGGCGTTGATGAGGTCCGGATCCACCTTGTCCTCCGCCGGGTAGGGACCTACCCCCAGGATGCCGTTCTCGGAATGCAGGATGACCTCCACACCGTCCGGAATGTAGTTGGGGATCAAGGTGGGCATTCCGATACCAAGGTTGACGTACTGTCCGTTGGCCAGCTCTTTGGCTACCCGGGCGGCCAGTTCGTTACGCGTCCAGCCTTTGGCCTCGTGATGTTCGACGTCGGCACGTCGGTATTCGTGCCGCACGGCTTCGGGGCGTGGCGGCAGGTCCTGGAGACTGTTCGATTCCATGGCTAGGCTCCTGCCTTTTCACTGCTTGCCGATGCCGGCAAGGCGACGGTCCGCTTCTCAATCCGCTTCTCGCTGGACGGCGCCACCACCACACGCTGGACGAAAATGCCGGGCGTGTGGATGTGTTCCGGGTCCAGCTCACCGGGTTCCACCAGCTCCTCCACTTCGGCAATGGTGGTCCTTGCCGCCATGGCGCAGAGTGGGTTGAAGTTCATGGCCGTCGCATGGAAGACGAGGTTCCCGTGTCGGTCACCCTTCCACGCATGGACCAGCCCGAAGTCCGGAGTCAGGGACTCTTCCAGGACATAGTCGGCGTCTTTGAAGGTGCGCACCTCCTTGGGCGATGAGGCAAGCGCAACGTTGCCGTCGGCGTCGTACTTTTGCGGCAGGCCACCTTCGGATACTTGGGTTCCCACACCGGCCTTGGTGTAGAACGCCGGGATGCCCGCGCCGCCGGCGCGCAACTTCTCGGCCAAGGTACCCTGCGGGGTCAGGACCACTTCCAGCTCCCCTGCCAGGTACTGCCGCGCGAATTCTTTGTTCTCGCCCACATACGAGCTGATGGTTCGGCGGATGCGCCCGTCCTTGAGGAGGATTCCCAAGCCCCAGTCGTCCACCCCGCAGTTGTTGCTGACCGTCTCAAGATCGGTAGTGCCTTGGCTGTGGAGCGCATCGATCAGGGAGACGGGGATACCGCATAGGCCAAAACCTCCCACCGCGAGCGAGGCTCCGTCCGGGATGTCCTTCACCGCTTCCGCGGCGCTGGCAACAACCTTGTCAATCATCCTTGATCCTTCCCGTACGGTTAGAGACCCAGCTCGCGGGCGATGAGCATCAACTGGACTTCGGTGGTGCCTTCCCCGATCTCCAGGATCTTGGAGTCGCGGTAATGCCGTGCCACAGTGAATTCGTTGATGAAGCCATAGCCGCCGAACACCTGGGTGGCGTCCCGCGCGTTGTCCATGGCTGCCTCGCCTGCGACCATCTTAGCGATGGCCGCTTCGGTCTTGAACGGCTTGCCCGCGAGCATCCTGGAGGCGGCGTCGTAGTACGCCAAGCGGGCTGTGTGGGCCCTGGCCTGCATCCGGGCGATCTTGAACTGGATGGCCTGGTACTTGCCGATGTTCTGTCCGAAAGCGCTGCGTTCCTTGGCGTACTTCACGGACTGGTCCACACACCCTTGGGCAGCTCCTGTAGCCAGCGCGGCGATCGCGATGCGGCCCTCGTCCAGGATGGAGAGGAAGTTCGCGTAGCCTCGGCCGCGTTCCCCCAACAGGTTGGCTTCGGGAACCCGGACGTTGTCCAAGGTCAGCGGGTGGGTGTCGGAGGCGTTCCAGCCTACCTTGTTGTAGGCCTTTTCGGCGGTGAAACCCGGTGTGTCCGTGGGCACCAGTATGGTGGAGATTTCCTTCTTGGTGCTGCCGTCGGCGTTCTCCTTCTGGCCCGTCACTGCAGTGACCGTGACCAGGGTGGTGATGTCCGTGCCGGAGTTGGTGATGAACTCCTTGTTGCCGTTGATAACCCATTCCCCGTTTTCCAGGTGGGCGTGCGTTTTGGTGCCGCCGGCATCAGATCCGGCCTCACGCTCCGTCAATCCAAAACCGGCCAAGGACCGACCGGACGCCAACGCCGGCAACCACTCCTGCTTCTGGGCCTCCGTGCCGAAGCGGTAGACAGGCATGGCGCCCAGCGACACTCCGGCTTCCAGGGTGATCGCCACGGACTGGTCCACGCGTCCAAGTTGCTCCAGTGCCAATGCTAGGGCGAAGTAGTCCCCGCCCATGCCGCCGAACTCTTCGGGGAACGGCAGGCCGAACAGGCCCATCTCCCCCATCTGCTTGACCACTTCGTAGGGAAAGCTGTGCTCTTCGTCGTGCTTGGCGGAAACGGGGGCTACTACCTCGTCGGCGAACTCCCGGACGGAGTCGCTGAGGTCCTGGTATTCCTCAGTGAGTTCAAACGTGCTCATGCCTGGACTTCCTTGTCTGTGTTGTTGCCGGCCGTTTCTTCAGCGGTGACGGCTACGTGAATGGTGGCGAGTACTTGGTCTGCTTTGACCAGGTCGCCGGGTTTGCTGCTGAGGTGGACGGTTCCTGCGACGGACGCCACCAATTGGTGCTCCATCTTCATGGCTTCGACGGCTAGGAGGACCTGTCCTTCCTCCACGGAGTCACCGTCCGCCACGGACACGGACACCACCGTCCCGGGCATGGGCGAGCGCACCTCGGGGTCCGCCGCTCCCTCGTCCCGTTGAATGCCTGCCAGCATCCTGCGCAGGCGCTCGGCGCGGTCCAAGGCCTCAAGGCGGCAGGACCACCCATCGTTGCCCACGAAAATCTCCCGAACGGCGCCCGGCGCCACGCCAACCGCATAGGTGACCAGTCCGCTGTCGAACTCCAGGACAATGCTGGTGCCGCTACGGTCGGCCACACGGACGTTGACCGGGCCACCACCGTCGACCGTTGCCGTGACTGAACCGTCCTGTTCCGTGACGGACACCGTTGCTGTTCCAGCGCCTGGGACGCCAAAGGTGGCGGTCCATGCACCGCGGGCGCCAACGCGCCAGGCATCGGGCGTCTTCCACGCATCACCGGCGAGCGCCGAGCCCTGGCGTTCCAGCCACAGTGTGAGGGCTGCGGCGATCAGCTCCTTGAGACCCGCATGCCGGAACTGCATGGACGGCAGCTTGCGCTCGATCAGCCCGGTATCGAGGTGCCCGGCACGGACGTCGGCGTCGTTGATCAGCAGGCGCAAGTACTCGACGTTCGTGTCCACGCCCAGCAGCGTGTAGCGGCCCAGCGCAGCGTCCAGGGTGTTCAGCGCCTCTGCCCTGTCCTCGCCCCACGCGATGACCTTGGCGAGCATGGGATCGTAGTCCCCCGTGATCTGCAGGGTGTCCCGCATGGCGGAGTCGATCCGCACATTGGCATGGGCCTGCTGCTGACCGGACACTCTTGCATCCACCGCACCGTGCTCGGCGAGCGCCACGATACGCCCCATGGAAGGCATGAAGTTCCGCTCGGGCACCTCCGCGTAGACACGCGCCTCCACAGCATGGCCCTTAAGTACGACGTCGGACTGCGCCACGGTGAGTACCTCGCCGGCGGCGATCCTCACCTGCCATTCCACGAGGTCGATTCCGGTGACCATCTCCGTGACGGGATGCTCTACTTGAAGCCGGGTGTTCATCTCCATGAAGAAGAACTCGTCCGGGTGTTCATCGGACACCAGGAACTCCACGGTTCCGGCACCGCTGTAATTGACCGAACGCGCTGCGTTGCAGGCCGCTTCACCAATCCGTGTCCGCTGGGCGCCGCCGTCGGCCAGCGATTCAAAGAGGGCGGAGGGAGCTTCTTCGATGACCTTTTGGTGCCGGCGTTGGAGGGAGCATTCCCGCTCGCCGAGGTGGATGACGTTGCCATGGTTGTCCGCGAGAACCTGAACTTCGATGTGGCGGGGAGCCCGGATGAGCCGTTCTAGGAAGAGCGTGTCATCACCAAAAGCAGAGGCCGCCACGCGCCGCGCAGTCTGGAGGATGGCTGGCATGTCCTCGGCCCGCTCCACCACGTGCATGCCCTTGCCGCCACCGCCTGCCGAGGGCTTGATCAGCAAGGGGAAGCCGACTTCGGGTGCTGCTTCCAGCAGATCCTGGTCGGTGAGTCCGGGTTTGGCGATGCCGGGAACACACGGAACGTCGTAGGCCAGCACGTGGTTCTTGGAGCGGATCTTGTCGCCCATCACTTCGATGGCACCAATACCGGGTCCGATGAACGTGATGCCCGCAGCGTCCAGCGCTTTGGCGAACTCCACATTCTCGGACAGGAAACCATACCCAGGGTGCACGGCCTCTGCCCCGCTGCGGCGGCAGGCGTCAATGATGGCCTCGATTTTCAGGTAGCTTTCCGCAGGTGCCGTGCCGCCGATGGCGACGGCAGTATCGGCGAGTGCCACGTGTTTGGCGTCCTTGTCCGCGTCCGAGTACACCGCGACGGAGCGGACACCCATCTCCTTCAGCGTCCGAATGACACGGCAGGCGATCTCACCACGGTTGGCTACGAGGACGGCAGTAAATGTTCGGGCGGCCTCAGCGGGCGGGGCCGTCTCTGTTGTTGGCAGGCTCATGGTCACATCCTGAAGAGGCCGAAAGAGGTCTCGGGCAGTTGTTGGCGGGAAACGACGTCCAGGGCCATGCCCAGGACTCGGCGGGTGTCGGCGGGATCGATGATGCCGTCGTCCCACAGCCGGGCGGTGGAGTAGTAGGGACTTCCTTGGTCTTCGTATTGCTGTTTGATGGGGGCCTTGAAGGCTTCTTCGTCTTCGGCTGACCATTCCTGGCCGGCTGCCTCGTATTGGTCGCGTTTGACCGTGGCGAGAACGCTGGAGGCCTGGTTGCCGCCCATCACGGAAATGCGGGCGGCCGGCCACATCCACAGGAACCGTGGCGAGTATGCCCGGCCGCACATGGAGTAGTTGCCTGCGCCGAACGAGCCGCCGATGACCACCGTGAGTTTGGGCACCCGGGCCGTCGCCACGGCAGTGACCATCTTGGCGCCGTTCTTGGCGATGCCGCCTTGCTCGTAGTCCTTGCCCACCATGAAACCGGAGAGGTTCTGCAGGAAGATCAGCGGAATACCGCGCTGGTCGCAGAGCTCGATGAAGTGGGCGCCCTTCAAGGACGACTCGCTGAAGAGGACGCCGTTATTGGCCACGATGCCGACGGGATGGCCGTGCAGATGCGCGAAGCCGGTCACCAAGGTGGTGCCGTAGTTCTTCTTGAACTCATGGAATTCGGAGCCGTCCACGAGCCTCGCGATGACTTCCCGGACGTCGTATTGGGCGTTGACGTCTGTGGGAACCACGCCGTAGATCTCTGAAGGATCGACGACGGGCGGCAGGACGACGTCGAGCACGTCCCAGGCCGGCTGCGCCGGCTTCGGCAACGTCGCTACTATGTCCCGAACGATCTCCAGTGCGTGCTGATCGTTCTCGGCGAGGTGGTCCGTAACCCCGGAAATCCTTGAATGAACGTCACCGCCGCCCAATTCCTCGGCAGTGACGATCTCGCCGATGGCTGCTTTGACCAAGGGCGGGCCACCCAGGAAGATGGTGCCCTGGTTGCGGACGATGACTGTCTCGTCGCTCATGGCCGGCACATAGGCGCCGCCAGCCGTGCACGAGCCCATCACGGAGGCGATCTGCGGGATCTTGGCCGCAGACATCCTGGCTTGGTTGAAGAAGATCCGGCCGAAGTGCTCCTTGTCGGGGAAAACCTCGTCCTGCTTGGGGAGAAACGCTCCGCCGGAATCCACGAGGTAGATGCAGGGAAGCTTGTTCTCCAGGGCGATTTCCTGCGCCCGGAGGTGCTTCTTCACGGTCATGGGGTAATAGGTACCGCCCTTGACGGTGGCGTCGTTGGAAATCACCAGCACATAGCGGCCATGGACCAGGCCAATGCCGGCGATCACCCCGGCACCTGGCGAATCATCGTTGTACATGCCGTTGGCCGCCAGGGGTGCGATCTCGAGGAACGGGCTGCCGTCATCGAGCAGGTAGTCGATGCGTTCCCTAGGCAGGAGCTTCCCGCGGGCGATATGCCGCTCCCTGGACTTGGCCGGGCCGCCCAGGGCCGCCGTCGCCAGGCGCTCCTTCAGTTCCCCTACCAAGGCCACTTGTGCCGTCTGGTTGGCCTCGAAGGTGCCGCCGGCGGCTCCCGTCAGGCTGGTAATTGTCTCCATCGACCCCTGTTCCATTCCCGGCCACAGGCCATTTCGGTTAGTGCCACGTAACTGAAATTTAGGTTAGTCTTTATTAACTGTGATGTCCAGCAGAGCTGAGCCCACAAGCCCGCCGTGCCGGGACTGGCGCCTAGGAGGAGAACGTGACCGGAGACCCGGAAACAAGCATTGACGGCACCAGAGCCGCAGCAACACAGCGAGGCCAAGCCAAGGAACTGCGCAGGTTGGCCCTTTTGTCCGCCGCTGCTGGTCTCTTTGCGGAAAACGGCTTCACCCGGGTGTCGCTTGAGGACCTCGGAGCGGCGGCAGGCGTCAGCGGTCCCGCGGTCTACCGTCATTTTCCCGGCAAACAGGCCGTCCTGGGCGAACTTCTCCTCAGCGTCAGCCGGGACCTGCTGGACGGTGGCCAACGTGTGGTCTCGGAGGCGGACAACCCCACCGACGCACTGAAGGGGCTGATCCAGTTCCACGTGGACTTCGCCCTGAGCCATCCGGACGTCATCCGGGTCCAGGACCGGGACTTTGGCAGCCTCAGCGAAGTCGACAAATCCGAGGTCAGGTCCTTGCAGCGGAGCTACGTGGAAACGTGGGTGGACGTCCTTGCACGGATCCACGAAGGCGCGGACATTCCCGGCCTGCGCGTCCGGGCACACGCGGCCTTTGGCCTGATCAACTCAACCCCGCACTCGGTGCGCCACCACGGCCGGAAGATCGCGGTGAAGTCCGCCCGCCCCATCCTGGAGCAGATGGCTTTGGCAGCTCTGACGTCGGCCTGATCGTTGAGTTTCCGGAAGGTTTGAGCGGCCTTCGGAACTGCCGCTAATAGTGTCGGACCCCGCTGAAATGATCTGTTCATGGAAGATATGGGGCAGTTGACGGCATCATGGGCGGCTTCGTCCCCTGCTGTCGCTGCCCTGGCCGCGATCCGTTCACGGCGATATGTGGGCCAGCCGCACTTGTTCAAGGCTGGGTTCAAGGATTCGACGACGCCCGTCACCGTCATCGGCCACTTCCACCGTGTTGGGCTGCTCACTGGGCCGGACACGGTCGCCGGGAATTCCGTACGTCCGGAACCTGCTTCGGCTGCGGCATCGAATCTCAGGACCCTTCTTGAGGACGGCGAGGCTCTTCTGGACTCCGCACGGCTGGCCGCTGCCGCCCAAGCTCCCTTGTTCTCCTTGGCAGAAGCGGCAGACTTCGCCGGCAGGATCGAGGACATCTCGCGGTCGATCGAGTACCTTCAGGTTGTCGCGGCGCAGGCTGTTGAACGGACCCGAAGCGAAGCGCAGCAAGCATCGCCGGCACGGTCGTCAGCAGCGGCGCCGGAATGGCGGACCGGGTGGACTGAACCAGCGGGAGCCACGGCGGTGGCGGCAGCCGCGGCCTCAGCGGGAGCCACGGCGGTGGCGGGAGCAGCCCACACATGCGCAGCACTGGCGGAAGCAGCGAATACCAGCCCGTCGGATGATGGGTACCGGAACGCCGCGGAGTTCCTCCGTGCCCGGCTCCGGATCGGCATCAGCGAAGCACGCCGCCGGCTCGCCCTCGCCGCCGAGGTGCTCCCCGGTGTGGGAATGACCGGCCAACACATCCCGGCCCGCCGCGAAATCCTCGCCGACGCCCTCGTTTCTGCGCAAGTACCGTCCCGGTCCGCGACGATCATCAGCACCGCACTGAACACCGTCCGGCACCTCATCACCGACGAGACCGCCGCGACCATGGAACAAGCCCTCACCGCCACCGCCATCGACTCCGACCCGGACTTCGTCACCAAAATAGCCAAACGCTGGACCGACGCCCTCGACCAGGACGGACCGGAACCTTCCGAAGAAACCCTCCGGCACCTCCAAGGCGCCTTCCTCCGCCGCAAACCCCGCCACGGCCTGCACCACCTGGAAATCTTCGCCACCGCCGAACAATACGAAACCCTCCTCACCGCCATGAACACCGCCACCAACCCCCGACACCAAAACACCACAACCCCCGACACCACCACCATCGACGGAAACCCCGCCAACGACGCGAGTAACGGCGTGGGCGGAGGCACCGGGGAGGGCGGAGGCACCGGGGAGGGCGCGGGTACCGTTATGGGCGCGGGATCCTCCCCGGTCCTGGACCGGCGCTCCCGGGCCCAGAAACTCCTCGACGGCCTGGTCGGGGCCTGCAGCGTCGCGATGACCACCGGCAAACTCCCCGCCAACGGCGGACTCCGACCCCAACTCAGAGTCACCATCGACCACCGCGACCTCCTCAACCAAGTCAACGCCTCAAACCCGAACCAACCCAGCACCAGCACCGCCACCGCAACCTTCACCGGCCCCATCCACCCCACCACCATCCGCAAAATCGCCTGCGACGCCGACATCATCCCCATCCTGCTCGGCAGCGACTCCCGCGTCCTGGACATCGGCCGCACCACCCGGATCTTCCCACCCCACATCCGCCACGCCATCACCGCCCGCGACGGCGGCTGCACCTTCCCCGACTGCACCATGCCCGCACCCTGGTGCGAAGCCCACCACATCACCTACTGGTCCAAACAAGGCACCACAGGAACCGACAACGGCACCCTCCTCTGCAGCCACCACCACCACCTCATCCACAAAGAACACTGGACCATCACCATGAAAACCGGCGTGCCCTGGTTCATCCCCCCACCCCACATCGACCCCCACCAAACACCCCGCAAAAACCACCACCACACACCCCTCAAAACATGAGGGGGGGTGGCGCTTGGTGCGCGCCGGGAATTATGGGCGCTCATTACGGACCGGGACGGCCAATGCCGTACGCCCCGCCAGCATCGCGATGTCCTTTGGGTCGTTCCAATTTTCCTAGGACTCACAGGGCCTGCCTTAGGGGCTGTGCTCAGAAGTTGCGCCCCTTAGGCTGGAAAACCGAACCCATGCTGAAACCGGCAACGTACCGCGGGTAAGGTCCAGCCACGATCAAGGAGCGCACCATGAGGATTGCCGTCACCGGCGGAAGCGGGAAACTGGGCAGGAGCGTGGTCCGGCGACTCACGCAGGATGGCCACCAGGTCCTCAACGTGGATCGCGTCGGCACCCGCGGCCGGGGCTACGTCAACGTGGACCTCCGCAATTACGGTCAGGTCCTGGATGTCATCATGGGCCTGGACGACCAACACGACGGCTTGGACGCAATCGTTCACCTGGCCGCCATTCCCGCACCGGGGCTCGCGCCAGACGCCGCGATCTTCGAAAACAACATGGTGTCCACCTACAACGTCTTCCAGGCGGCACGCAGAGCTGGCGTCAAGAAGGTGGTTTACGCTTCCAGCGAGACCGTATTGGGCCTCCCCTTCGACATCGCCCCTCCCTACATTCCTGTGGATGAGGAATACACGGCTCGACCGGAAAGCACCTATTCGCTGGTCAAGCACCTCGAGGAGCAGATGGCCATCCAGCTCACGCGCTGGGACCCGGATCTGAGCATTACAGCTCTGCGTTTCTCCAACGTCATGGACCCCGAAGACTACGACGCCTTCCCGTCCTTCGACTCCGATGCCACACTGCGAAAGTGGAATCTCTGGGGCTACATCGATGCCAGGGACGGCGCCCAGGCAGTGGTCCGGGCGCTGGAACACGGCGCCCCGGGCTTCGAGACCTTCATCATTGCCGCTTCGGATACCGTGATGAGCCGGAGCAGCGCGGAACTTGCAGCGGAAGTGTTCCCCGGCGTCGAGGTCCTCAAGGAACTGGGCGAACACGAAACGATGCTCTCCATCGACAAGGCGCGCAGGCAGCTTGGTTTCGAACCCGAACACAGCTGGCGCGACGTTCATTCCAACCGCACCACGCCCACCGAAGATTAGCCTTCATGACCGCTGACGCGCGACGGCCCACCCCTTAGCCGCAGTTTCCTGCAAGCACTCGTAAAGGGATGGGCCGGCGCAGCTTTCGGTCGCGTCAGATCATGGTCATGACCATGGCGGGATCTGCCAGGATGGCACCCAGGTCGGCCAGGAACCTCGAACCCTGTTCTCCGTCCACCAAGCGGTGGTCGAAAGACAAGCTGAGGGACATGACCTGCCGGACGGCAATCTGGTCATTGTGGACCCATGGTGCTTTCCGTACGGCGCCCAAGGCCACGATGGCTGCCTCGCCCGGATTCAGGATGGGCGTTCCGGCGTCGATCCCGAACACACCGATGTTGGTGATGGAGATGGTCCCTCCCGAGAGGTCCGACGGCGACGTTTTCCCGGACCGGGCGGTGTCCGTCAGCTCAGTCAACGCCGTGGAGAGCTCACGCAGCGACAATCGCTCAGCGTCCTTGATATTCGGGACCGTAAGGCCGCGCGGCGTTGCGGCCGCGATTCCCAGGTTCACGTAGTTGAACTGGACGATTTCCTGGTTGGCCTCATCCCAGCGGGAGTTCAGGGTGGGGTTGTTCCTGAGGGCCACCAGGACAGCCTTGGCTGCGATGGTGAGCGGGGTCAGCTTGTAGCCTTCAAAGGCCCTGCTGCCCTTGAGGCGGTTCAGCAACTCCATGGTGGCAGTGACATCGATGGTCAGGAATTCGGTCACATGCGGTGCCGTGAACGCACTCTGGACCATGGCCGCCGCCGTGAACTTTCGAACACCCTTGATGGGTGTCCGCGTCTCGCGCTCGCTCTGCCCTGCGGCAACCTCGGCGGGGGCTTCCACTGCGCCGGAGAAGTTCTGGACGTCCGCCCGGGTGATGAGTCCGCCCGGTCCGGTTCCCGAAACCAGTTGCAGGTCGATGCCTAGGTCGCGGGCAAGTTTGCGGACAGGCGGGGTCGACCGCGGACGTTCAGGGATTTCGGTCTCTGCTTGACGTGCCACGACGGGCTCGGCGATCGCAGCAGTCTCCGGCCTTGCGGACCTAACCTCCTGTACTTGGGCACGGGCACGACGGGTGGGACGGCCGGAATGTTCGACGACGGCGCCATACCCTACCAGGTTCGGCTCGCGTTTGGCGGGGGCACCCACCGCTTCAATCCCGCCAGCGGCCGGCGCACCCTTCGCAGAAGTCTCGACGGCGGACCGGTCACCAGCGGCCGGTGCGCCACCCCCGTTGGAAGAACCGGCGTCGTCCACCTCAAAGGACACGATCGGCTTGCCGACCTCCACAACAGTTCCGGGCTGCTCATGGAGAACGGCCACCACACCGGCGAACGGGGATGGCAACTCCACCACGGCCTTGGCGGTCTCAACCTCGGCGATGACCTGGTTGAGGGTGACGGTGTCCCCCACCGCGACCTTCCAGCTCAGGATTTCCGACTCGGTCAGGCCTTCGCCAAGGTCCGGCAGCCTGAATTCCTTGATCATGGTGGCGGTCATCCTTCCAGTCCACTCAACGAGTTGCGGCGGCCCAAGGCGCGGTCCACGCCATCGAGGATCCTGTCCAGATCCGGCAAGTGATGCATTTCAAGCTTCGAGTATGGATACGGCACGTCGAATCCGGTAATGCGAACGGGGGCGGACTCAAGGTAGTTGAAGCAGCGTTCGGTGATGCTGGCCGCGATTTCAGCGCCGAGGCCACCGGATTGCCCGGCTTCGTGGGTTATCACCAATCGCCCGGTCTTGCGGACGGAGGCTTCCACCACCGGGTAATCGACGGGTGCCAGGGACCGGAGGTCGATCACCTCCACGGAGATGCCTTCATCGGCGGCAGCCAGCGCGGCGTCCTTGGCGGTTTTGACCAGAGGCCCGTAGGCAACCAGCGTGACATCCGAGCCAGTGGCCACCACAGCCGCCTTATCCAGGGGCAGAGCTGCGGAGAGGTCCAATGACTCGTCCACGTCACCCTTGTCGTGATAACGGCGCTTCGGTTCGAAGTAGAGCACGGGATCGTCCGAGGCAATGGCCTGCTGGATCATCGTGTACGCGTCCTGCGGATTGGAGACAGCCACCACACGCAAGCCCGAGGTGTGTGTGAAGTACGCTTCGGGTGATTCGGAGTGGTGCTCGGGAGATCCGATGCCGCCGCCGAAAGGAACACGGATGGTGATGGGCATCTTGACGCGGCCCTGCGTGCGGTAGTGCATCTTTGCCACCTGGCTGACGATCTGGTCGAACGCCGGGTAGATGAAACCGTCGAACTGGATCTCGCACACAGGGCGGTAGCCGCGGTAGGCCAAGCCAACCGCGGTGCCGATAATGCCGGACTCGGCCAGCGGCGAATCGATCACGCGGTGCTTTCCAAAGTCCTTCTGCAGGCCGTCCGTGACGCGGAAGACGCCACCCAGGGCACCGATATCTTCGCCCATGAGGACCACTTTGGGATCGTTTTCGAGCGACTTCCGGAGTCCGGCGTTGATGGCTCGGGCAAATGTGAGCTTGGACATCAGAGTGCACCTTCCTCGACGGGCTGGTTGAAGCTGTTCAGGTAACGCGAGTAGTGATCCTTCTGGCGTTCAATCCAGGAATTGGGTGTGCTGTAGACGTGGTTGAACACGTCCAGGGGCTGCGGATCCTGCATGTCGATGCAACTGGACCGGAGCTCCGCGGCCACAGCATCCGCCTTGGCCTTAACTCGTGCTTCCACGTCCTCGGTGAGCAGGCCTTTGGCCTCCAGGAGCTTGCGCAGCCTCAGGATCGGATCCTTCGCGGCCCAGTCTTCCAGCTCGATGGGGTCGCGGTACCGGGTCGGGTCATCGGCAGTGGTGTGCGGACCCATGCGGTACGTGACGGCCTCGATGAAGGTAGGTCCACCACCCGTGCGTGCCCTGTCCAGCGCTGCACGTGTAGCCGCCATGACAGCCAGGACGTCGTTGCCGTCCACCCGCATGCTCGGGATGCCGAACCCGGTGGGCCTGTCAGCCAACTGGACGTGCGACTGGATACGGACAGGCTCGGAGATGGCCCAATGGTTGTTCTGGCAGAAGAACACCACGGGCGCCTTGTAACTGGCAGCGAACACCATGGCCTCGTTCACGTCGCCTTCACTGGTGGCACCGTCGCCGAAGTACGCAAGGACCGCGGTGTTGGCGCCGTCCAACTGGACCCCCATGGCGTAGCCCGTGGCGTGCAGGCTTTGTGAACCGATAATGATCTGGGGCGTTGCCAGATTGATGCGCTGCGGGTCCCACCCATAGGACGCATTGCCGCGCCACACCCGGGCGATCTCGGAAAGGTGCGCGCCGCGTACATAGGCAACCCCGCTTTCGCGGTAGCTGGGGAAGGCGAAGTCGTCGTCCCGCAGCGAGCGGCTCGAGCCGATCTGGGCTGCTTCCTGGCCAAGAAGCGGTGGCCACAGCGCCAGTTCACCTTGGCGTTGGAGTGCCGTGGCCTCGGTGTCGATACGGCGGATGACGGTCATGTCCTCATAGAGGGAGCACAATTGCTCATCGCCGATGTCCTTAACCCAGACATCGAATTCGGGATGGCTGATGCGGTCGCCTTCCGGCGACACCAACTGGAGCAGATTGCCGCCAGTCCGCAGGGGATTTTGTGCACTTTGTCCTGGGCCGGGAGTGTCTTGAAGCACTCCCTTGCCCGCCTGATCCGTCAACACAGGTGATCGCAACCTTCCGGCTCGTGTTCGTCGGCGCTGGCTGGACTTTTGATCCTGCCGCAGACCGGCCCTCCGGCACCTTCGCCGAAGTTAACTGTGACCCTACTCACAAGACGCATCGGGTACAACTACCCCGAAGGAAGTTGAGCATTATGCCCTGTTTCGACCATCGCCACCGTGCTAATCTTGCGCATTATGCAACCTTTGGATGGCACTGACACCCGGCTTCTTTCCGCGATGGCCCAGGACCCCCGCGGCACGGTGGTTGCCCTCGCCCAAAAGCTTGGCCTGTCCCGGAACACCGTCCAGGCGCGCGTGGCCCAACTCGAAAAGAAGCACGCATTCCTGTCCTTCGAGAGGCGTATCAATCCGGTTGCCTTGGGCTACCCGCTCACAGCTTTCATCACAGTCCACGTGCAGCAACAGAAGCTTGCCTCCCTGGCCCGGGACCTGGCCGACATTCCGGAGATCCTGGAAGGTTTTGGGCTCACAGGATCGGCGGACCTCCTCCTGCGTGTAGTGGCCCTGGACGCTGAAGACCTTTACCGCATCAATGGCAAGATCCTCGCCTGCGATGGAGTTGATCGCACGGACACCGCACTGGCCATGCGAGAAATGATCCCCTATCGCGTACAACCGCTGCTGGGCAGGAGATCAGAGGCGTAAAGGCGCCATCCGGAGCAGCTGCCGGTGCGCCTATTGCCCGCGGAACGGCAGATGCGATTTGATTCAAGTGGACGCATTGGGGGCCGGCCAGCGGTTCCCGACCAGGTGGCGGCGCCGGCAAAGGCCGCCGAAAGGGGCACTATCGTGAGCAACCCGCAAGAACCCACCCAGCCCGAACAAAACCAGCCGGGGCAGAACCCGCCACCAGTGCCGCCCGGTCCCGGGTACCCGCCGCAGCCCGCCGCGAGTCCGCAATGGCAACAGCCGCCGTCGCCCGCTGCTCCCCCAGGCGAACCGCAGTATGCACCTCCGGGCAACCCATATCCGCAGGTCGGCAACCCTTATCCGCAAGCCCAAAACCCCTACCCGCCCGGCCAGTATCCGCCGGGCCAGTACCCGCCAGGCCAGTACGGCCAGCAGGTTCCGCCACCGGCGAAAAGCAGGAAAGTTCTCTGGATTGTCCTCAGCATTGTTGCGGGCGTGATTGTGTTGGCAGTGGTTGGGGTCCTGCTCCTCGTCAACCTAGTGGGCAACGCGACGTCCAAGGCGAGGTCGCTGGCAGACGAATTCACCACCCTGGTGGTGTCAGGCCAGACGGAGCAGGCCTACGACAACTACCTGAACCAGGCGCTGAAGGACGAGTTGGACAAGCAGTCCTTCGTCGATGGCATTGCCAGCCTCCAGTTGGATGGCTCCTGCAAGCCGAACTACACCTCCGTGAGCGTGAATTCGGAGAACGGCAACAACAAAGCCGACATTGCCGGAAAGCTGCAATGCGACGGCAAGACCATCGACCTCAAGTACGTCTTCGAGGGCGGCAACGACCTCAAAATGAGCAGTATCCGCCTCCGTCCGTAGCGACGGAAAAAAATAACCCGGCTTCCACCCATCCACCACGACGCATGGTCCGAATCACTGCTTGAGAGCCCCACCCGGGGCTCAGCAGGACGGCCGGAAATTCCGGCCATCACCGGAAGGTTCTGACCAATGCGTACTTCGCCCAATCGCTTGATCGCCACCATCTTCGGAGCCGTTTACCTCTTGGTAGGCGTCCTCGGATTCTTCGTCACCTCGGGAATCGGCTTCTTCGCCACCCAAGGTGCAACGCTGATCATTTTTGATGTGAACCCGCTTCACAACGTGATCCACTTGGCCATCGGCGCTGCCCTGCTGTACGCCGGACTCAACGGCGTCACGCTGTCCAAGTCCGTCAACACCGCCGTGGGTGGCGTCTACCTCCTGGTGGGTATCCTCGGCCTGTTCCTCGTAGGAACCTCGCTGAACATCATCGCCCTTAACGGCGCAGACAATGTGCTGCACCTTGCCAGCGCCGTTGTCCTGCTGGGTGTCGCCCTCTCCCAGGACAAGGCAACTGTCGCTTCCGCCCGAGCCTGATCCCTGCACTGACCCGAGTTACAGACACTGATCACGGTTACTGAGCGAGAGGCCGGCAAGAGCCATGGAGACCAAGAACCACCCGACGTTGAGCGCGGCAACCGTGTTGTTCGTCTATTTCGCTGCCACGGCAGCCGGGATGGTTGAGCTTTCCCTTGCCGCCGGCTACCTCACCGGTGCCTCGTCAGTGACACCTGCCATGGTGGTTGCCGGTGTGGCTACCCTCGCAGCCGGCCTTGCCTTCCTGGCTTGGTCGCTGTGGGGGCTGCACCGCAACTCCCTCGTCTTTCCTCGATATGCCATTCCCGTCTTGGCTGCGGCGGCCGCAACGCACGTCGCAGTCCTTGCCGTGGGTTTGACTGCAACACCGCGCTCACTCGATGTGAGCCATCTTGCCGCTGTAGGCCTGACGCTCATGGCACTTGCCGGAGCAGGCTGGCTACGGCGGCAGCACAAGACCAACGGCGGCGGCGCCCACGGCCAGCCAAGGACCGGGCGGCTTCTGGCAGCCGCGTTCGGAGCCGCCGTCGTTGTTGCTTCAGTGGCAACGCCGGGCCTGGCCGCGTCCATGGCGGGCCAGCACGCTGTCCCACATGGCGAGCACGGCCAGGCACCGGACCCGTCCCAGGGCACGAATCCCGCCCTGACTCCAAGCCACCACCACTAGGTGAGTTGGCCAGGACCGGCACACCGTTGACTCTGCCCTCTGTTGGTGGTGTGTCCGGTTCGTGGATCATGGAGCCATGGATCCCATTGAGGCGCTCGACGAAATCTCCTTCTGGCTGGAACGCAGCCAGGCCCCCTCTTTCAAGGTCCAAGCCTTTCGTAAGGCTGCCGACGTCGTACGGCAACTGCCGCCCGAAGAGTTGGCGAGGCTTGTCCTCGCCGGACGGGTTACAAGCCTCAAGGGCGTCGGCAACCGCAGTGCCGAAGTCATCACCCAGGCCATGGAAGACCGGGTCCCTGGCTATCTGGCAGATCTCCGTGAACGCGGCACCGAAGCCCTGACCGCTGGCGGGCACAGCCTCCGGTCAGCGTTGCGGGGCGACCTGCACAGCCACAGCAACTGGTCCGACGGCGGTTCCCCCATCGAAGCCATGGTGGCAGCAGCCAGGACCCTCGGCCGCGACTACCTCGCCCTCACCGACCACTCCCCCAATTTGACTATCGCCAACGGCCTCAGCGTCGAGCGACTGGAGAAGCAGCTCGGTGTAGTGGAAGGCATCAACTCCTCCCAGGATGGATTCAAGCTGCTCAAGGGCATCGAAGTGGACATTCTTGAGGACGGAACACTGGACCAGACATCGGACATGCTGGACAAGTTGGATGTAGTGGTAGCCAGCGTCCATTCCAAGCTTCGCGCCGACAAAAAGACCATGACCGCCAGGATGCTAGGTGGCATCCGGGACCCTCACACCAACGTCCTGGGGCATTGCACCGGCCGCCTCGTCCAGGGATCGCGGGGCACCCGGCCTGAGTCCGAATTCGACGCCGCCAAGGTTTTCGAAGAGTGCGCCGGGTGGGGTGTCGCCGTCGAAATCAACTCCCGGCCCGAACGGCAGGACCCTCCGGACAACCTCATCAAAGTGGCCCTCGATGCTGGCTGCCTGTTCAGCATCGACAGTGACGCCCACGCCCCCGGGCAACTCGATTTCCTGCAATACGGCGCCGAACGCGCCGAAGCCCTCGGAGTTCCGAAGGAACGGATTGTCACCACGTGGCCACTGGAACAACTGCAGGAGTGGCTCAGCTTGAAGAAGTGACAGCCGCCTGCACAAAGAGGCTCCTCCTTGTTCGTGCAAAAGGAGGAGCCTCTTTGTTGCGGATCTAGTGATCCACAGCTTTCTCGGCACCGATACCTGTCAGGGAGCGTACCTCCATCTCCGCCTGCTTGGCCGGATCTTCACGCCGCTTGTCCAGCACCGTTCCGAGCCAGCCCAGGAAGAAGGCCAACGGGATGGACACAATGCCCGGGTTGCTCAGCGGGAAGAATGCGAAGTTGGCGCCGGGAATCATGGATGTCTTGGCACCCGACACCACCGGCGAGAACGTGATCAGCAGGATGGCCGCTGCCAGGCCACCGTACATGCTCCACACAGCGCCTTGCGTGGTGAATTTCTTCCAGAACAGGGAGTACACAATGGTGGGCAGGTTCGCGGATGCTGCCACAGCGAAGGCAAGCGCCACCAGGAAGGCCACGTTCTGGCCGTTGGCGAAGATGCCACCGAGGATGGCAAGGACACCGATCACCACGACGGTGCGCCGTGCGACCTTCACCTCAGTGGTTGCGTCCGCCTTGCCCTTGGAGATGACGTTCGCGTAGATGTCGTGGGCGAAGGATGCCGCCGCCGTGATGGTCAGGCCGGCCACCACCGCCAAGATGGTGGCGAAGGCGACCGCTGAAATGAAGCCAAGAAGCAGCGGACCGCCAAGGTGGAAGGCCAGCAAGGGGGCTGCCGAGTTGACTCCGCCGGGTGCGGATTTGATGGTTTCCGCACCCACCAGGGCGGCCGCGCCGTACCCCAGCACCAAGGTGAAGAGGTAGAACAAGCCGATCAGCCAGATCGCCCAGACCACCGACTTGCGTGCTTCCTTGGCGGTGGGAACCGTGTAGAAGCGCATCAGCACGTGCGGCAGGGCTGCTGTTCCGAGGACCAGGGCCAGGCCGAGCGACATGAAGTCGAGCTTGGACGTTTCAGTCTTGCCGTACTGCAGGCCTGGGTTGAGGACAGCCGGGTTGTTGGCGGCCTCAGCTGCGGACCCCAGGAGGCTGGACAGGTTGAAACCATAGATCGCAAGCACCATAGCCGTCATGACCGCGGCGCCGGCGATCAGCAGGATGGCTTTGATGATCTGGACCCAGGTAGTGCCTTTCATGCCGCCGATGAGCACGTACATGATCATCAAGGCGCCGACGACGATGATCACCAAAGCTTGTCCGCCCCAGTCGCTGATGCCCAGCAGGAGCGAAATCAGGCTGCCAGCTCCTGCCATTTGGGCCAGGAGGTAGAAGAAACAGACAGCGAGCGTGGATAGCGCCGCGGCGATACGGACGGGCCGTTGCCGCAGCCGGAAGGACAGGACGTCGGCCATGGTGAATTTGCCGGTGTTCCGCAGCAATTCGGCCACTAGGAGCAGTGCCACAAGCCAGGCAACCAGGAAACCGATCGAGTAGAGGAACCCGTCATACCCGTTGATGGCAATGGCGCCCGTAATGCCCAGGAACGACGCCGCGGAGAGGTAGTCGCCGGCGATGGCCGTGCCGTTTTGTGATCCGGTGAAGGACCGTCCGGCGGCGTAGTAGTCGGCTGCGGTCTTGTTGTTACGGCTGGCACGGAAGACGATCACCATGGTGACCGCGACGAACAAGGCGAAGATGCCCATATTGAGGAGCGTGGTGTCTTTCAGGGCAGCAACGTTGACTGCCGGGACCATGGTGTTCATTTTCCTGCCCCGCTGATCACATTGCCGTCCTTATCGAATTCGTGGCCCTCGATTTCGTGGCGGATTTCCGCCGCGATCGGGTCCAGTTTCCTGTTGGAGTAGCTCACGTACCACGCCGTGATGCCGAAGGTGGTGACGAACTGGAGCAGGCCGAGGATCAGGCCGACGTTGATGTTGCCCCAGACCTTGATGGACATGAAGTCGACCGCATAGGCGGCCAAGAGAACGTAAGCGAAATACCAGAGCAGGAACGCTACTGCCATCGGGAAGACGAAGCTGCGGTGCCGCTTTCGCAGTGTCTTGAACCGTTCCGTCTGCTGGACTTCCTGGAAGTCCACGGACGCCGCTGCGTCCTGGGGTTGGGCCTCATTACCCATGGTTCCTCCTGATTGGGATGTGTCCACATCAGCTCCACACGCCTTGCCAATGTGACTGCAATCACTATCGAACGCCGTCCTGCGCCTGTTCCAGAGGTTGGCCCGCTGCCGTCGCTCAACGGTCGCGGCCCTGCGCCAAACGGCATGTGAGAGAGCATCCCGGAGACCCCGGCGGGACATGAGAGAGCATCCCAGGAAACCCGACGGGACATGAGAGAGCGTTCGAACCACCCCTCCCGGCAGACCCTCACTCACATCCCACCCCCTCCCGGCAGACCCTCACTCACATCCCACCCCTCCCGGCAGACCCTCACTCACATCCCACCCCTCCCGGCAAAGGAGGTCGCGCATATTGGCTACGCTGGGCTTATGCCCGACTCCCCGCTCTTCACAGCAGCCGCGATTGCCGTGATCGTGCTCGCCGTCGCCGTCGTCGTGGGTGTTGGCCTGAAGGTGATCCGCTCCTTCCGTGACCTTGGAACGGACGCCGAGCGTGCAACCTACAACACGCTGCACGCCGCGTCGCGGGCCGGTCAGCATCTTCGCGGCGGTCTGCAACCAGCAGGGGCAGCCAAGGCCAGCAAACAGCTCCGGACCCTCCTGGGCTGTGACGCCCTGGCCATCACGGATACCGACTCTGTCCTTGCCTGGGACGGCGTCGCAGAGGACTTGCGGCCGCATCTGATGCGTCTGGCGGCCGAAGTCTTGGCCACGGGCCGAACCGCCGTCGTACCGCACGCCGGGCACCCCCACACCGGCAAATACGACCACGGCAACCACGGCTTCAGCGCCGTTATCGCCCCCATCCGGGCCGGGTCCAGGGTGGTGGGCTCGGTGGCCGCCTTGGCCCCGGCTGCCGGGGCCGGACTGGTGCGGGCCACCAGCGAGGTAGCTGACTGGATCGCCGCCCAGCTTGAGCTGGCAGAACTTGAAGCTTCGCGGACGCTGCTGATGGAAGCCGAAGTCCGGGCGTTGCGTGCCCAGATCAGCCCTCACTTCATCTACAACTCCTTGAACGCGATCGCCTCGTTCATCAATACGGATCCGGCGCGGGCAAGGGAGCTAGTGGTGGAGTTCGCCGACTTCACCCGATACTCGTTCCGCCGGCATGGAGACTTCACCACGGTGGCCGAGGAACTGCGTTGCATCGACCGTTACCTCCTATTGGAGCGGGCCCGGTTTGGTGAGCGCGTCCAGGTTAGCCTGCGGATCGCCCCCGAGGTCTTGAGCACAGTCATTCCCTTCCTCAGCCTTCAACCGCTCGTGGAAAATGCCGTGCGGCACGGCCTGGAAGCCAAGGAAGGCCCGGGCCATATCACCATTTGCGCGAACGATTCCGGAGCGTTCGCCGAAGTGACCATCGAGGACGACGGCGTGGGCATGGACCCGGACCACCTGCGGTCGGTGCTGGCCGGGCACACAGACGGCGACCATGTGGGACTGCGCAATGTGGACGCCCGCTTGAGGCAGGTCTATGGGGACGACCACGGACTTGTCATCGACACAGCCCCCGGCGAGGGAACGTTGATCACCATGCGGGTGCCAAAGTCGCAGCCCGGCCACGATGCCTGAGCCGCGGGGCTAATCTTTAGTCATGATCAATGTGCTCGTCGCTGATGACGAACTTCCCGCCGTGGAGGAGTTGGCCTTCCTGCTCGGGCGGGACGACAGGATTGGTGCCATCCACCGTGCGTCTTCGGGAGCCGAGGCACTGCGGGCGTTGGAAACGGAATCCATTGACGCTGTCTTCCTTGACATCCACATGCCGGCGCTGTCGGGCCTGGACATCGCCCGTGCCATTGCCCGCACCAGCAGCCCGCCCGCCGTCGTTTTCGTCACCGCGGATGAAGATTGCGCGCT
The DNA here is from genome assembly GCF_042786555.1 of Paenarthrobacter sp. NPDC056912. NCBI lineage: Bacteria > Bacillati > Actinomycetota > Actinomycetes > Micrococcales > Micrococcaceae > Paenarthrobacter > Paenarthrobacter sp. NPDC056912. Next base: position 138,859 of record NZ_JBHUCD010000004.1, on the reverse strand, counting down.
GGAAGCCTTCGACCTTGCCGCCGTGGACTACTTGTTGAAGCCCCTTCGGGCGGAACGCCTGGCCCGTTCGGTGGACCGCATCAGCGATCTCATCAAGGACGGAACTCCCGCTCCGGAGATGATCACGGTAGATCTGGGCAGCACCACCCGCATGATCCGCCGCGATGATGTCAGCTATGTGCAGGCCCAAGGTGACTATGCCAGGCTGCACACTGCCGAGGCCAGCTACCTTATCCGGGTACCCCTCAACGACCTCGAACAAAAGTGGGCGGAGGCCGGGTTCATCCGGATCCATCGCTCGTATCTGATCGCGCTGAACCATGTGGAACACCTCAAACTTTCCGCGACCGGCCCGAGCGTCACAGTGGCGGACGCTGAATTGCCCATCAGCCGACGGCACCTGCCCTCGGTCAGGGACAAGCTTCAGTCCACCCGCATCCGGCCGCAGGGATGACTCGCGTCCGCGTCACTGCACCGCGCCAATCAGCCACCGCCACGCCAGGGCGGCCGCCCTACGCGCGTGAGGTCGCTGAGGATTCCGACGCCGGACAGGTCTTCATCCGTTCCCTCATCCGCTCCCAGTTGCGGCTCGCCGTAGTGGTTGCCTGCGGTTTCCTGGTGATCCTTGGCGCCTTCGCGCTGCTGCTGGTCTTCGGGCCAGGGGTTGCGGATACCCGCGTGCTGGGCATACCGCTCGCCTGGCTCCTGCTCGGCGTCGGAGTCTATCCGGTGATCGGCCTTAGTGCATGGCTCTACAATCGTGCGGCGGCCCGCAACGAGGCCCGATACCGGGACCTTGTGGAGGACAAATGAACCCTGCGGTTGCTTTGGTTGCCTTCCTCGCCGTTTCACTTGCGACGGCGGCAATCGGCTTCTACGGTCTGCGCATCTCGCGTACAACGGGCGACTTCTACGTTGCCTCCCGGACCGTCCCGCCCTGGTGGAATGCCTCGGCGATCGGTGGTGAGTACCTGTCCGCGGCGAGCTTCCTCGGCGTCGCCGGGCTGATCCTGCTTTCAGGAACGGATGCGCTCTGGTTCCCGGTGGGCTACACCGCCGGTTACCTGATGCTTTTGCTTTTCGTGGCCGCTCCGCTGCGACGTTCCGGCGCCTACACCATCCCCGATTTCACTGAAGCCCGGCTGGATTCCGCGGCGGTCCGCCGCGTCACGAGCCTGGTAGTGGTAGCCGTGGGCTGGTTGTACATTGTTCCGCAACTCCATGGCGCCGCCCTGACCATCCGGATTACCACCGGCTTGCCGTCCTGGGTGGGGTCCACTGCCGTTGTGGTGGTGGTGTGCCTGACGGTCGTGGCAGGTGGCATGCGATCGATTACCTTCGTCCAGGCTTTCCAATATTGGCTGAAGTTGACCGCACTGGCAGTGCCAGTGGTATTCGTGCTGTTGGTGCTCGCCGGAAACGGGGTGCAACCGGAGGCCTCTCTCCCGGTAAACCCGACCAATCAACCGGCCGCCGGCGCCTATCAGCACATTTCGTTGTTGGTGGCGTTGCTCTTTGGAACGTTGGGCCTGCCGCACGTACTGGTGCGCTTTTACACCAACCCGGACGGGCAGTCCGCCCGCAGGACCACCCTGATCGTGCTGGGGTTGCTGTCTGTTTTCTATCTGTTTCCAACGATCTCCGGCGCGGTGGGGAGGATGTTCGCCCCCGAACTCGCGCAGGCAGGTCAAGCCGATGCCTTGGTCCTGCTGCTGCCCGGCAAGCTGGTGGGCGGCGCGGCCGGGGACATGTTGTCCGCGCTTGTCGTGGCCGGCGCCTTCGCCGCGTTCCTGTCCACCACGTCCGGGCTGGTGGTGTCGTTGTCCGGGGTCATCAGCCAGGACCTCTTCGGCGGTAGCGTCAAAGGTTTCCGTGTCGCAGCGCTGCTGGCCGCCGTCGTGCCTTTGGGTTTTGCCTTCATGACCGACACCCTGGCTTTGGCTGGAAGTGTCGGCCTCGTGTTTGCCTTCACGGCCTCCACCATCTGCCCGGTCCTGCTTTTGGGGATCTGGTGGCGGGGATTGACCGACGCCGGTGCCATAGCCGGCATGCTGACCGGCGCCCTGTTGTGCGGCGGCGCCATGGTGGCTGGGACCGTCATGAGTCCGGCCGGCGCGCCGGCTTGGCTTGCGCAGCCGGCGGCCTGGACTGTCCCCGCGGCGTTTGCTGTGACGGCTGTCGTGTCCCTGGCAACGAAGAACCGTGTGCCGGAGTCGGTGAGCCGGGTGATGTCGCGCCTGCATGTGCCGGAGCGGCCGGTGGTAACAGAGAGATAGCCACTGATGCTCCAAGGGGCGGCCTGTTGTCCGCGTATCCTCCAAGGTGGACAATGACGCCATGTCCGAGGAACCGGGAGATGCCACCCCCGAACCGCCAGCCGCCCAACCGGCAGTATCGCCGGGCATCAGGGCCCAGTTCCTGGCGACCGAGCACTGGAGCCTGCTCGCTTCAAGGAGCACCACTCAAAGCGAGGTTCTCACCCGCATCAGCATGTTCCTGACGTTCACTTCAGCAAGCCTGCTCAGCGTCGCGCTCGTCGGTCAGGCGACACAGTTCTCCGAGGCATTCCGGGCCTTCGCGCTGACCATCCTCAGCATCGACGTCGTGGTCGGTTTGCTCACGCAGATACGCGTCATGAGCGTAGGTATGGAGGACCTGATGTATGTCGTAGCCATGAACCGGCTGCGCGCGGCCTACGTGGACCTGGATCCCGGCATGGCGCGATACCTCATGGCCGGTTATAGCGACGACGAGGAAGGTGCCAAGCGGACCTACTACTTCTTCGGGGGCAGAAGGGACTTCAGCCAAGTAGCCGGCAGCAGCATGGTGTTCATGGTGACTGCGAACTCTGCCCTGATTGCGCTGCTGGTTGGCTCAGCCATGGTGGCCGCCGGTCTTCCGGTGCCGTTGGGCGTAGCCGTGGCCGTAGCGGCCGCATTGACGTTCTTTGGCATATCAATGGCCCGCGGAGGGCGCCGCTACTTCGCGGTGTGGAAGAACTACAAAGCTATCTTCCCCACCGAAGTCTGACGGATCTGCTTCCTAGTCGATCGCTGCCATGAGTTCAACAACGCGCGCCAGGAATGCGTCCACTTGGGCTTCCTCGTAGCCTTCAGCGCCCTTGGCGGCACGGAAAACGGCCCGGCGCACTGTATCTACGCTCAAGGGTTGATCGTTCTCGAGGTAGCCGATGAGTTCCAGGCACAAGTCATCAACGTCCTGGACGTTGTAGCTGCGGATACTCTTCCTGGTGGGGCGGCGGAACCGCTCACCATCGGGCCGATGCAGCCTGCCGCGCAGGATTCCGGAGAGTTTGCCAATCTGGCGCAGCCAGGCGTCTTCGCCCTGCTGGCCTATGAGGTCGTCCCGTTCACGGCGGGCAAAAGCGTCTTCCAATCGGTCCAGGGCGGCGTCGACACTTTGCGCGTCGTAGCCACCCTTGACGGGATCAAATGCGACCGAACGGACATCAATGCTGGCCACCTGGTTCGCTGTGCCCACAGGATTCTCAAACGAGGTCCGGGCGCGTTGGAGGAACTCGTCCACCTGTTTGGCGTTATAGCCGTACTTGCTGCGCTCCACGCGGTGGAACGTTGCGGGAATCTGGCGTCGAATATCCAAGGCCACTACTTTTCCTTCATCGGGGTTGTCAGACGCCGCTCAGCAGCGCGAACAGAACATAGGCTACAGGGGCCGCGAAAACTATGGAGTCCAAACGGTCCATGACGCCACCGTGACCGGGAAGGATACTGCTCATATCCTTGACTCCGAGTTCACGCTTGACCATGGACTCCGCAAGGTCACCCGCGGTAGCCGCGGCCACCATGCCGATGGCCAGCACCAGACCAACCCACCAGGGCTTGTCCAGCATGAAGATGCACGCGAGGACACCTATCACCATGGCCCCTCCCACGGACCCCGCGAAGCCTTCCCAGGATTTCTTGGGACTGATCTTGGGCGCCATGGGATGCTTGCCGAACGACGCACCAACGATGTACCCGAAGGTGTCGTTGGAGACCACCAACAGCAGCATCGCAGCGATCTGCCAGGCACCGGCAGGTATCCCGTCCGGCCAGAAACCCACCGGGGTGGCGCCGCCGGCAGCATGGAGCGGAAGCGCCGCGAAACTGATCAGGAACGGAATCCAGGCCAGAGTGAACACACCGGCGAATACGCTGCGGGGTGCGCCTGCAGCGCTCTCAATGGAACGCCACAGCAGTACGGCCACGGAACTGGCCGTCATGGTGAACAGCAAGCCTTCAAGGCCGCCGAAGTAGGCCGACACCGGCATCACCAAGGTGCCGATCATTACGGGAATGATCGGCAGCCTGGTGCCCTGGGCCTCGAGCGCCCGGAAAACTTCCCACACACCCAGCACGGCGAAGGCCGTGGTGACAAGGACGAACCCGAGCGGCAGGAAAAGCAATCCACCCAGTACGGCGAAAAGCATGGCAAGCCCGACGCCGATCGCGGCCGGCAGATTGCGGCCCGCCTTCGGCGTGGGGTTCTCCCGCAACCGCCTGGCCCGTTTGGGTGTGTCGCGTGTCGGGGCCCTGTCAGCGGGCGCCGGCTCAGCCTGGTTCATCAGACCTCGAGCAGCTCGGCTTCCTTGCGCTTGAGCAGTTCGTCGATGCTGTCAACGTGCTGCTTGGTAATGGCGTCGAGTTCCTTCTCACCGCGTGCGCCATCGTCCTCGCCGGCTTCGCCGTCCTTGACGAGCTTGTCCAGCGTGTCCTTGGCCTTGCGGCGGATGCTGCGGATAGAGACCTTCGCGTCTTCACCCTTGCCCTTGACGATCTTCACGTACTCCTTGCGGCGCTCCTTGGTGAGCTCCGGGATGGTCACGCGGATGACGTTGCCGTCGTTGGAAGGATTGGCGCCAACCTCGGAATCGCTCAACGCCTTTTCAATGTCACGGAGAGCGGTCTTGTCGTAAGGGGTGATCAGGATGGTCCGGGCATCGGGCACCGCGAAGGAGGCCAGCTGCTGCAGCGGAGTAGGCGTGCCGTAGTACTCGACGATCACTTTGCTGTAGAGCCCGGGGTTGGCCCGGCCGGTACGGATGGTGGCGAAGTCATCCTTGGCGACCTCTACCGCCTTGTCCATCTTCTCGCCAGCTTCAAGCAAGGTCTCTTCGATCACGGGTTTCTCCTCAGAAATAGCTGCTGCCCGGCTGCGGGCGGCAATGCACAGTAAAGATCCGCCACAAGGGGCGGACGGTCCTAGAAATATCCTAGCCCTTGCTAGGGAGTAACCAGGGTTCCCAGCGTTTCGCCGAGGATGGCACGGGTGACATTGCCCTCGCCTTCCATGCCGAAGACCACCATGGAGAGCTGGTTGTCCTTGCACATGGTCATGGCGGTCTGGTCCATGACCCGGATGTCGCGGCGCAGTGCGTCGTCGTAGCTGAGCACATCCAGCTTTTCGGCCGTGGGGTCCTTCTTGGGATCAGCAGTGTAGACGCCGTCCACGCCGCTCTTGGCCATGAGGACAACGTCCGCGTGTACCTCGAGCGCACGCTGGGCAGCCACGGTGTCGGTGGAGAAGTAGGGCAGGCCAGCACCGGCACCGAAAATAACGACGCGGCCCTTTTCCATGTGGCGGATGGCGCGGCGGGGAATGTAGGCCTCGGCAACCTGGCCCATGGTGATGGCACTTTGGACACGCGTTTCAACGCCGGCCTGCTCCAGGAAGTCCTGGAGGGCGAGGCAGTTCATGACCGTCCCCAGCATGCCCATGTAGTCGGCGCGGGAGCGGTCCATACCGCTTTGGGACAGTTCGGCACCGCGGAAGAAGTTTCCGCCACCGACCACGATGGCTACTTCCACATCCGTAACGGCTGCGGCGATCTGCTTGGCGATTGCCCTGACGGTCTCGGGATCGACGCCGAGCTTGCCTCCGCCGATGACCTCGCCGGAAAGCTTCAGCAGTACACGTCGGCGGGGTTTATCGGGCTGGATTGCAGTGTTGACGGTTTCCATGGTGCCTTCCCGTTGGTGGACTCTGGCTAGATTATCGTGCTGTGGGTCCGCGCAGGTACTACCCGGACGGGTGCATGAAAAAGGGGCGGCCACCGAAGTGACCACCCCTTTTCACGACTTACTAGTTTCCGACGCGGAATCGGGTAACTGCAGTGGCCTTCACACCGGCTTCTTCGAGAACCTGTGCAACGGTCTTCTTGGAATCCTTGGCGAATGCCTGGTCAACCAGAACTTCACCCTTGTAGAAGCCCGTTACGCGGCCTTCAACGATCTTGGGGAGAGCAGCTTCCGGCTTGCCTTCAGCCTTGGCGGTCTCTTCAGCGATGCGGCGCTCGGACTCGACCAGTTCGGCCGGGACGTCTTCGCGGGTGAGGTAGTTCGGAGCCATGGCTGCAACGTGGACAGCGATGTCGTGCGCTGCGGTGGCAGCGGCTTCGCCTTCACCGTCAACAGCGAACAGAACGCCGACCTGGGCCGGGAGGTCCTTGGAGGTCTTGTGCAGGTAAGCGTCAACCGTGGTTCCCTCAACGCGGGAAATACGGCGGACAACAACCTTTTCGCCGAGGACTGCGCCCTCTTCGATGACAACCTCGGACAGCGGCTTGCCGTCAACCTCGGTGGCCAGCAGGGTTTCGAGGTCGGCAGCGCCGGACTCGACAGCAACCGTGAGGACCTTGTCAGCCAGCTGGATGAACTTGTCAGCCTTGGCGACGAAGTCGGTCTCGCAGTTGACCTCGATCATTACGCCCACGCCGCCGTTGACCTTGGCAGCAACCAGGCCTTCAGCGGTGGAGCGGCCTTCGCGCTTGGTAGCGCCCTTGAGGCCCTTGATGCGGATGATCTCGATGGCCTTCTCGGCGTCACCGTTGGCCTCGTCAAGAGCCTTCTTGACGTCCATCATGCCGGCGCCGGTGCGCTCGCGCAGGGCCTTGATGTCAGCAGCAGTGTAGTTCGCCATGTGAACCCCTCTGTCTAGAAAATTTATGTGATTACGAACCGACAGGACGGCAGCCCACCATGTGAGCCGCCATCCTGTCAGTGGCCCCTGCCGCCGTTGCCGGCGTCAGGGAAGGTCCAAATTTACTTGGCTTCTTCGGCTTCGCCGGAGGCAGCTTCGGTTGCTTCTGCGGCCGGAGCCTCAGTTGCTTCGGCAGCGGGGGCTTCCGTTGCTTCTGCGGCCGGAGCTTCTTCAGCCTTGCTGCCTTCGAGGAGCTCGCGCTCCCACTCAGCCAGCGGCTCTTCCGGAGCTTCGGTGGTGCCGGTTGCGCGCTGGTTGCGGGCGATGAGGCCCTCAGCAACGGCGTCGGCAACAACGCGGGTGAGCAGGTTGACGGAGCGGATGGCGTCGTCGTTACCCGGGATCGGGAAGTCGACTTCGTCGGGATCGCAGTTGGTGTCCAGGATGGCAACAACCGGGATGTTCAGCTTCTTGGCTTCGTCAACAGCCAGGTGTTCCTTCTTGGTGTCAACAACCCAGAGGACCGAGGGAGCCTTGGTCAGGTTGCGGATACCACCGAGGTTGGTTTCCAGCTTGGTGAGTTCACGCTTGAGGAGCAGGAGCTCCTTCTTGGTGTAGCCCGAGCCGGCGACGTCCTCGAAGTTGATCTCTTCGAGTTCCTTCATGCGCTGGATGCGCTTGGCGACGGTCTGGAAGTTGGTGAGCATACCGCCCAACCAACGCTGGTTGACGTACGGCTGGCCAACACGGGTAGCCTGCTCGGCAATTGCTTCCTGAGCCTGCTTCTTGGTGCCGACGAACAGGACGGTGCCGCCGTGGGCGACAGTAGCCTTGACGAACTCGTAAGCGCGGTCGATGTAGGACAGCGACTGCTGAAGGTCGATGATGTAGATGCCGTTGCGTTCCGTGAAGATGAAGCGCTTCATCTTCGGGTTCCAACGACGGGTCTGGTGTCCAAAGTGGACGCCGCTGTCAAGCAGCTGGCGCATAGTTACGACGGGCATGCCGACGCTCCTTCCGGCAGGTCATTCATGAGAGAGCCCATGGGGCTGCTCTTACCCTGCCAATAGTTGACGGTTGTTTAGCCTTGCCCGGACGGGCGCGGCTCCTGGCATCCATTGCACTTCTCATCCGGCAAGGAGCCATAGGCTCAGCCGGACCGCAAGAGGCACAATCCTCCGCAACCGGAAACCACATGGCTCGGCTGGTGGAGGGCTGGATACGCGTAGTCAGTTTGGGACCTTCACACATCTGAATGAGACGCGCTTCTGAAATAGCTTGAGGGCACAGCAAACTGCTCCACCAAGTGTACTACAGCAGCCCCACCTGTCTGACCGCCCGCACCTCGGCATTGTCCACATACGGCCGGCCCCGGATAGCCATGCCGCCGCCTCCGCGAAAGGCTGGATCCATGGCATTCCCGAAACTTTTGGCGTCCACAATCATTGCTGCCTCAATCCTGGCAGGAGCACCCGCCGCGGCCGCCCCGGCAACGGCCTCATGGAGTTGGCCGCTCTCCCCCAAACCAAGCGCCCTCAGGCTATTCGATCCACCCGACAAACCGTGGCTGAGCGGGCATCGAGGCGTGGATTTGGGTCCGACGTCCGACGGCGCACCAGTCACCGCGCCGTCGGATGGCGTGGTGACCTTTGCCGGCGTCGTGGTCGACCGCCCGGTCCTTACCCTCGACCACGGCGACGGCCTGCGGAGCAGCTTCGAACCGGTGACCAGCGGACTGAAGGAGGGAGACACTGTGCACAAAGGCCAGGTCATCGGTTCCCTTGAGCCGGGCCATTGCAGGAACAGCAGTTGCCTGCACTGGGGCGTTCGCAGCGGCGACGACTACGTCAACCCCTTGGGCTTTGTGGAGGACATGCGGCCGTCCGTCCTGCTTCCGCTCCATTGACAGGGACGCACTACATGCGCCCCAACGAAAGGAAGGGCTCAGACGATTGCGGAGACTCCGGTGATGGCACGGCCCGTCACCAAGGTGTTGATCTCGTGGGTGCCCTCGTAGGAGTAGATGGCCTCGGCATCAGAGAAAACCTTGGCCATACCGTAGTCCGTAACGATGCCATTGCCACCCAGGATGCTCCGGCCCATGGCTACGCTTTCGCGCATGCGCGCAGTGGTGAACGCCTTCGCCAACGCGGACTGCTCATCCTTGGCTATGCCGGCATCCTCAAGCTGGGCAAGGCGCACCATCATGCCCATGGAAGCCACGGTATTGCCGAGGATCTGAACCAACTGGTCCTGCACCAATTGGAATGCGGCCAGGGGACGGCCGAACTGCTGACGCTCAACGGCATAGGCGCGTGCGACGTCGAAGGCTGCAAGCTGGAGACCCACAGCCTGCCACGCGACAGCCAGCCGGGTGACCTTCAAGACCTTGTTGGTGTCCCGGAAGCTGTTGCCGTTGGCCAGCTTGAAGAAGTCCGGTACCACCACGTTGTCCAGCACAATGTCCGCGTTCTGAACGGTCCGCAGGGAAATCTTGTTCTCGATCTTGCTGGCGGAATAACCGGGCAGCGTGGTGTCCACAAGGAAGGCCTTGACCTGGTTGTCGGCCACGTCCTTGGCGTAGATGACTACCCAATCGGAAAAGGTGGCGTTGCCGATCCAGCGCTTGGCGCCGTTGAGGATCCAGTTATCACCGTCGCGCCGGGCGGTGGTACGGGTTCCGCCGGCAACATCGGAACCGCCGAGCGGCTCGGTCAGGCCGAAGGCGCCGATCTTCTTCAGGGAATAGATGTCCGGCAGCCAGGCATCCTGCTGCTCCTGGGACGCCAAGGCTTCAATGGATCCCGTGAAGAGGCCGTCATGGACCCCCATGAACGTGGCAATCGAGGCATCGGCCCGGGTCACTTCCGCGTGGAGCATGCCGGCGAACAGGTTCGAATAGCCCTGGCGGCGCACAGGGCTGACCAGGTCGAGCTCTCCAAGCTTCGGAATGAGATCCATGGGGAATTCGGCACGGTTCCAGCAGTCCACGGCTATTGGCTTGACCTCGCGGGCCAGGAACTCCCGAACCTCGGCGAGACGGTCCTGCTCCTTGCCGGTCAGCATCTGCTCGAAGGCATAGAAGTCGCCATCGGCGTAAGGGAGGGTGCTGGCGTCGAATGCGGCGTTGGACATATTCGCTCCTTCAAAGGTGGTCTTCTGCGACCACTACTTGTTCGCGGCTTCTTGTTCGCGGCCGGACGGCACTGCACCAGGAGGCGGCAGGGCGGACAGGTTACCGGCGAGTAGTAAGTTACTGCTGAGTAACATACCGCACGGACGGGCGAACGCGAAAGAGCCGTGGCCGACGACTTATCGTCAACCACGGTTCCCGTGTGAGATGTAGGGCTACTCGGACTTGAACCGAGGACCTTAGGAAATTGCGTATCCCGCCATCATCAAGTCCTTCCCCACACGCTAACTCGACTGCTCCGTCCAGTGCTCTTGACGCATCTTGCGTTCCAAGCGGCTGGCTATTGGCTGGAGTTCGTACCGCCATGGAACAGAATCAGAGATCATGTTCGGATTCTAACCGTCTCCTTACCGTCGGCCTGTAGCGTCCGGAGACAGTAGGCGTTCTCAACCGTTGTATTGCGACGAGCACAGTTACTTGGATGCGGGCTTCAGGTCCTGCGATGTTCCGTCGGCAATTCGCAACAGGTCAGCAGCCAGCATGAAGGTCCAAATGACACATTGCTCCGCCTCAGAAGCAGTGACATCACTGTGCACGCCCTTGTTCGCCATGGAGTCAAGATTGGAGATGCGCTTGCCATAGCTAGCAAGCGTCTCCCCAAGGACCTTGCCGCTCAGGCTATTGCCAAGCATTTCCTTGGCAAACTGAATAAGCCGGTTCCTGTAAGCATCGTCATTCATGACCCGTTCTATCCTGTCCTCACCGATGATGGTTTGCCCGGTAGGTGGGTACAAGGCGTCGGCGAGGTCTTTAATCATTCGCCGGGTACTGGTCAGCGCATGCGTTAGGTCTTCAGGTGTTCCTGCCGCAAGGCTTGCCTCCGCCGCAGCAAACTTCTCCAAAGCCGCAGGCGCGTATTCAGCCAGCGACGCCCGGACGTACTCAAGTCCTCGTTCAAACACGCTGCTGGATGGCTTACCGCTGTGCAGGCTAGTTTCTGTTTGAAGCAGGTAGTTGTAAACGTCCTGCCGAATGCGCTCGAGGATCGACTCGTGTTGATGGATAATCGGAAGTAGCTTCGCCTGTTGCTTATCAGCCGCGACTGCAGTCGTGTGGGCGTAGTAGTTGCTTGTCTTGTCAGCGACTGAGTATTCGTTGTACACCCCTCGCGCCTGAGCCAGATACGATTCAAGCTGAGCCACGGATATGACGTACAAGTTGTCACTGCCTGATATCTTGCGCCCGCTGTAATAGTGCATGTACATCTCGACTACCTGGGCACCGGCATCCGCGGCTCCAAGAAGGGTGACAAGGTTTCCGTTGATCATTGCGATGGTGGGGTCGGTCTTAGCCGCTCCCGTGCCGACATCGATTAATTCCATCTGAAACCGGTACTGCGCAAGGTAGTCCTGACGCAAGGCCGCGATACGGGCCGCCTGCCGCACAAGGGCGGCCACTGACTTTCCCGGCTGATCGAAGGCGTCTAACGCGCTGGTCACGAGCTGGGCGACGTGGTCCTGCATGTAGTCCTCTCCCCGATAATGATTCTGTAAAGCCTATCCGAGGAAAAACCGGTCCGACAGAACGGCTAGTGGGCACGGGGGAACGCTGCGACTTCAGATACCAGGAGCTTCCAACACCATCGCTGCGCCGCTGGGCCTACTTCTCAGGAGCGAACAGAGGATCAGACCAGAAGATGTCATAGTCAGCGAGTTCAGGCGCGAATGTAGTGGCTTTGCCGTTGTAGACATCGCGCGCATCAATATCGAAAGCTAAGCACTTTTGGGCGACTGTACCCGGAGTCATCTTTACAGAACCAACTGGCTGAACTCCGCATTCGGCTGGGTAGGACAGATTCACGCCTGATGCTGGCGATGCAGCCTCAAATCCGTCGTCGCCAATGACTGCCCAGTTCAGTCCGAGCATGGGAGTCATACTCAAGTTGAGAGACTCTCCACCGCCGCTCACGACTTCGCGTTCCACTCGGGCTATGACGGAGTGTGAAAGACGATCCTTCTTCGGATTGCTTTCAGGAATGTCCGCACGACCTAGCACTGTCACCCTTATCCGAGTCACGTCGCCGGACCTACTGAACGTGGCCCATTCACCTGACTTCAGAACTGAGCCCTTCTGCGTGTTCCCATCAGCGCCGCGAGCTTCTTCAGCCGTCATCGCCTTTGACGCAGTGCCGGAGGAAGCTCCGGAGGCCTGCTGCGTCGTTGTTTGGTCCGACGATGATGGGCTTGGCTCGCTATTGGCACATCCAGTCAGCGCCAGTCCAGCCAGAAGTAGTACCGCGGCTGCTCCCCCAGTTTTCCTCATGTCATCAAGTTATCTTGAGAAGGGCCACACTTCCGTTCTATGAAGGCACGGAGGTGCTTCCACGTGTCGCCTTCCCGATCCTCAGCCCGCTGACGAATGGTTTGGATCGTCGCCGGTGAGGTTCGAGGATGCGACACCGCTCGGTTCAGTAATTAAACGTCATCACAGTCGGCTACCCACGCGAGTTGCTCCGCTGTGACATCGGGACGAGCTGCCAACGCGATCCGAATCTCCCGATGGGCATCAGGCGTCATCAAGGCTTCAATGTGATCGGATTCACAGAGCTTTCTTCGAAAACCTGTGGATAACTTGAGATAGTGACACCGTAGTGCCACGAGATTCTACGGGTTCAACGCAAAACACGCTGAAACCCGCAGAATCTAGCGGTAGGGCTACTCGGACTTGAACCGAGGACCTTAGGATTATGAGTCCCGCGCTCTAACCAGCTGAGCTATAGCCCCGTGATGGCCCGTGCCGACGCTCGGAAGCATCGGTACGGGCAAAGCACTCTAGCAATACTAATAGCTAGCGGGGAGTGCTTCGGTCACACCACCATGTCCTCGTACGAAGCCCCGCGGTAAAGGTCCTCGAACGTCTGGAGTGTGCCGTTGATGCTGTGGGGCTCAACCATCTCGCGGCTCAGCTTGCCCATGGCCTGGAGCTGGTCTTTGGGAAGCTCAACCAACGCCGTGATCTTCCCTGCCAGCTCGGTGCTGTCGTTGGGCGTAAACAAGTAGCCGTTTTCCCCGTCACGGACCAGGTGCGGCAAGGCCATGGCATTGGCCAGCAGCACGGGCGTTGACGCGGACATGGCCTCCAAGGTCACCAAGGACTGCAGTTCGGCGGTGCCGGGCATGCAGAAAATATCAGCCTTGATGTACGCCTCACGAAGGTCTTCGTCACTGGCGAGGCCCAGGAACCTCACCCGGTTTCCAAGACCCAGTTTCGCGACCTGGGCTTCAAGGGCGGGCCGCACTTCGCCGCCGCCTACGATCTCCAAGTGGACGTTGAGTTCCTTGGGCGTCTTGGCCACGGCGTCGATGAGGACATCGACGTGCTTCTCTTCGGCGAGGCGACCGGCAAAGAGAACGGTCGGGTTGCTGTGGGGCTCGATGGTCTCGCCCGGCTGAAGCTCATACGCAGAAGAGTCGATGCCGTTGGACAACGGCAGCACCTTGCGCAGGAAAGCATGCTGGTGCATGGCTTTTGCCGCCAGCGGCGTGGGCGTGGTGACGACGTCGGCCTGGCCCATGACTTTGCCCATGTCCTTCCAGGAGATCCGACCCACGATGTCCTTGAACCACTGCGGGAAGGGCAGGAACGGGTTCAGGTTCTCAGGCATGAAGTGGTTGGTGGCAACTACCCTGATGCCGCGCCTCACGGCCTCGTATAGGACCTGCTCGCCAATCATGTAGTGGCTCTGGATGTGAACGACGTCAGGCTGAACCTTGTCGAACAGGAGGCTGATTTCCTTCTTGATTTCCCAGGGGAAGCAGATGCGGAAGTACTCGTGGGTGAACACGCCGTGGGAACGGAGACGGTGCACCGTGGCTTCATCGCGGAACTCGGAGTAGCTTTTGCCTGTGTCCGGGCGGCAAGCCAACACGTGCACGTTGTGTCCTCGTGCCGTCATCCCCTTGGCCAGGCGGTAGCCGAACTGGGCAGCACCATTGACGTGCGGCGGGTAGGTATCCGCTGCAATCAAAAGGGTGAGGGGTTTGTTGGTGTCGGGAATGGTCACGTGGAGAACTCCTGATGGTCACGGTGCGGACAGCGTTGATTATGGCAATGCTGCGTTGTCGCCGGGTTGCCGGTCCGCGTGTAGCGGTGGCGCAAGGTAAAGCGCTCCCCTAAGCCTTCCGGCTGGCAGCCGCCTTCGCGTCCTTCTTGCGTTTGGTGACTTCCGGATGGTGCCGGCTCAGGGCAATAACCCCCACGATAGCAAGGGAAGCCGCCGCAGCCATCGCGATCGCCATCACGGCGTGGACATCGGGACGAAGCTCACCAAGGATGACGATGCCGATCGCGATGCCCACCATGGGGTCGATGACGGTCAATCCAGCGATGACCAGGTCCGGCGGACCGCCCGAGTACGCGCTCTGGACGAACCATGATCCCAGACCTCCGGCAGCGATGATGGCGATCACCGTGTACCACTGCACGTTGAGCAGGAACATGCCGTTGGGATCGAGCAAGTGCTTGCCGATGATCCGGGTCAGCACCGCGACGAAACCGAACAGGACCCCGGCTCCCAGGATGTACACAAACGCGCTCATGCGGTGCTTGAAGAGAACCGCCAACGTTCCGAAAATGCCTACGGCCAAAGCAAGCAAAAGGACAATGGTCAGCTCGTCCTCCGCGTTCACGTGATGGTTTTCCTGCGTGACGTTCACTGCCAGCAGCACGAACAGCGCCGAACCGGTAACGCAGGCAGTAATGGCCACCACCGTGGCCCGGTTGATGCTCAGGTTCTGGTCCTTGGCATTGACCACGGTAGTGATGACCAAGGCGATCGCCCCGATGGGTTGCACCACTGTCAGGGGGGCGGAGACCAGGGCCACCGCGTTCAATGCCATTCCCAGGCACAGGAACAACAAACCGAGCATCCAGCGGGGATTACGCAGCAGCCGAAGGAAGCCGTTGGAACTGAGCGCCAGGCCACCCGTGTCGGCCTTTACCGCACTGCCTTGGCGCTGGGCACCGATGGCAAGGAAAAAGGCACCGAGCAGCGCGAGGAAAACCGCCAGCCACACCATCAGCCGCGTCCGTCGTCGTTGGTTTTCAGTTCTTTACCCTTACGCAAGATCGCCCAGAAGTAGTTGTAGGCCGCAATCCAGTGACCCAGCAGTCCGAGGCCCAGGAAAGTCCATGCTGCCACGAAATAGAACTCGGTGAACGGGATCGGCAGCTTGGACAGGACCAGCAGTGGCGTACCGACCAGCAGCAAGGCCGTTCGGATCTTTCCGACGATGCTCACCGGAAGGTCCGGATGGTTGCGGAAATAGATCAGTGAGGCAACGGCCAGGATGGCATCAGGCACCATCAGCGCGGCCAAGTACCACCACTGCACGACGCCGGCAATGGCCAAGGTGACGGCCACAGCCAGGAGCGCGGCCCGGTCCGCCATGGGATCCAGGATCCTGCCAAGCTTGGACGTTTGGTCGAAGCGGCGGGCAATGTAGCCGTCAACCCAGTCCGTGCTTCCCATGATGACCAGCACCAGAACGGCCAATCCATATTCTTGTTTCCACAGGACGAGCCATACGAACAGCGGCACGCCCATGAAGCGAAGAACGGTGAGGAGGTTGGGGACAGTGAAGATGAGGTCGTGGTCAACCTGCGGCCGGTCGGGCCGCGATCCAGCACCGATCAGTCTCATCCTGTCCCCCTTTCTGTATCTTCAGTCTGTGCTGCTGCGATCGGCAGCTACTTCTTCAGCAGCTTCCTGAGGGCAACCGCCAGGACGGCAGCGGCGGTGGCGAAAGCGACGAGGTCCTTCCAGCGGGCGGCAAGCCTCTCCGAAAGGTCCTGTGGAACGGACTCTCCAAGGTCGGCCAGCTTCGCGGAAGCGAATTCCTTGCCCTCCTGGAATTTGCCGTTGGCACTCTCCAGCAGGGCCTGACCCTGCTTTTTGACGTCCAACTGCTCGCCGAGTTCGTCCCGGACGCCGGTGAGGTGTTCGCGGCGCTTGTTCAAACGCGAGCGAAGTTCGGCTTCGGTGGGCGCCTTGACTGCGTCTGCTTCCTTGGCTGCTTCCTTGGCGGCCTTCTCGGCTTTTGCCTTCTCCGCGGCGGCTTCCTTAGCGGCCTTCGCTGCCTTGGCAGCGGGCGAGTTGGGATCCAGGATGGATTCGTCGAATGCGGACCCTTCCTTGGCGATACCCAGATCGTGCTTGATGCCCCGGATGGTGTCCTCGGGGACCAATGGCATGGCCTTCTTGAACTTGGCGGTGCCTATCAGGGCGGAGATTGCCACCACCAACAGGAAGAAGGCTGCGACGATCAGCGCTGCAAGCCAGCCCGGCATGATGGTTGCCAGTCCGAGAATCGCCGCCACAACCAGCGCGATCACCAGGAGTGAGAGGAACACCAGCGCAACGCCGAAGAAGGCACCTGCGATCCCTACCTGGGTGGCCTTGCGCTTGAGTTCCACCTTGGCCAAGGCAATTTCATCGTTGATTTGCCTCGGGGCCAACCGTGCAACGAGCTTGAGGGTCTTCGGCAAAGTTCGAATGGCTGGTCCTTGACTGGTCCGGCCGGTGTGACGTCCACTCATGGGTTCCGCCTAACTGCTTCCTCTTGGCATCGTGTTGGGCGAACGCGGCCGGAAATGGATCGCCGCGCACACCTGTCCACAAAACTATCATTCAGGTTCCGGCTGAACTTTCGGGGCCGCGCTGCGACGCGCCAGTCATTCGCCCAATAAATATGATCTGGGCCATAGGATTGATGATCGTGACCTCCCCCATTGCTCCGGGCGATTCCCTGAGCCGACGCGAAAAACTTGTCTACATAGTCCTGCTGGGCGCCTTGACGGCCCTGGGTCCCTTTACCGTGGACCTCTACCTGCCTGCGTTCCCGGCCCTGGAGGACAGCTTCGACGTTTCGGCGGCGGCAATCCAGCTCACGTTGACCGGTACCACGGTGGGCTTCGGTCTAGGTCAGCTGGTAGTGGGTCCGTTCAGCGACAAGTTCGGGCGTCGCCTTCCACTGATCCTCGCTACGGCCCTGCACATTGGATCCTCGCTCGGCGCGGCGATGGCCGCTGATATCGGGATGCTGTCACTCTTCCGTGTACTCATGGGCATCGGCGCGGCCGGTGGCGGAGTGGTTGCCATGGCAATGGTTCGTGATCTCTTCCACGGCTACTCCATGGTTCGCATGTTTTCCCGGATGTCTTTGGTCAACGGGCTGGCACCGATCCTTGCTCCCATCATCGGCTCCCAGCTGCTCCTGGTCTTCCCGTGGCCGGGCATTTTCTTCTTCCTTGCCGGCTACGGGCTGCTGGTCATCATCGCCGCGATCTTCTTCATCAAGGAAACCCTGCCGGCCGAACAGCGAGGAAAGTCCACCGTCACCGTGCGCCAGCGCTACAAGACAGTCCTGACGGACCGGATCTTCGTGGGCATGCTGATGGTGGGCAGCCTCAACTTCGGCGGTTTGTTCGCGTACCTTTCCGCCTCCACCTTCCTGTTCCAGAACATCTACGACTTTTCTCCGCAGGAGTACGGCCTCTTGTTCGGCGTGAACTCGTTGGGCATTGTTGCCGGCGTCCAGATCAGCTCGCGGCTGATCAGGCGGATCGCACCCCAATGGATTGTGGCCGGGGCAACTGCCTTCATGCTGCTCATGGCCATCCTCATCATCGTCCTGGACCTGCTCCACGTTGGTTTGTGGGGCATCCTCATTCCGTTGTGGTTCTACATCTGCGCCACTGGTTTCATGTTCCCGTGCGTCCAGGTGTTGTCGTTGGCCAAGCACGGCGCCCAGGCCGGTACCGCCGCGTCCCTTTTGGGTGCGGCCCAGTTCATGATGGCCGGTATCGTCCCCCCGGTGGTCGGCTGGCTGGGTGTCAGCTCTGCCGTTCCCATGGGTGCAGTCCAGGCCGTCTGTATTGCCGGTTCCATGACCGCGCTGTGGCTGGTGGTCCGCCCGCGCACCGTTCCGTCCATCCATTAGCAGTGGCCCCGTAGGCTGTGATTATGACCAAGAAACCGCACCGCAACGGCCGTGGCCTCTTCCTGGGCGCGTTGTTGGGCGCCGTCGCCGGCGCCCTCCTGGGCCGTCTTGCCGGGAGTGCGCTCTTCGGAGCCATCCTGGGTGCGGTGATCGGGGCTGCCGTGCTGTACCGCGTGAATCCGGGTCCCTGGAACCGGGACTAGCTGACCCTGCCGGGCGACGCGCCGTCGTCGTCCGTCCGCGCCTCTCCCTTTCCGGCGTCGGGCAGGGCAGAATGGTGGCCAGCCGGGGCTAACCCGTGCTTCACCGGTGAAGGGGACATCACATGAGTGCGGCTGTGGGATATCGGGGTTCTGTACGCGGCTTGTTGGCCGTGCGGCGGCTGCCCTTGACACTGGGACTCGTGGCGCTGCTGTGGGTCTTGGGCGCTGCCACCGGAAGCCTTCTTGCCGGTCCCAGCGAATCATTGCTGGACCAGGTGGGCCTTGGTTTGGCTGTGGAACCGGGACCTTGGTGGTCTGTTTTTACCTCAGCTTTCTTTGCCACTTCCCTGCTGGACTATCTTGCGTGCACCGTGGCGATCCTGGTGGGCGTCGGGATCGCCGAGCGAACCATGGGCCCGTGGCTTGCGCTCGCTGCTTTCGTGGCGGGCTCGGCCCTCAGCGCTCTGGTGCTCATTGGGCTGGTTGCCTTCGGAACGGACAACAGCGACCAATGGCTCAGTTTCCTGGGCGGCGAATACGTGGTAGGCGCCTATGGCGGCGCGGCTGCCGCCTTGGGATGCGCGACGGCGGGACTTGAGTCCCTGTGGCGTCGGCGCCTGCGGACGTGGTTGCTGGCCGCAACGGTAATGTTCGCGCTCTTCGTGGGCGTCGCCCAAACCCTTCAGGCACTCGCCGGTGCCGTCATCGGCATACTGGCCGGCTGGGCGGTCCAATCGCTGGTGCTGCGCCGCAGGGCGGGGTCGCTCCATTCATCGACCATTCGCGAAACCCGGTTCCTGGTGGGCACCGTGGTGGGGGTCTTTGCGGTGGGACCATTGCTGACCCAGCTCACGGGCACCTTGGAGATCGGGCCGCTCTCGGTGGTTTCGGAGGTGATGCTGCAGGCCAGCCCTGGCGCCGACGAGGTGCAGGAAGCCTGCGACAACGACAAGAGCTGCGTAACGCTCCAGGGCATAGTGGGGGTTCAAAGCTTCGGCGCGGCCATCCTGACGCTGATTCCAGTGTTGTTGCTGCTCGTCTGCGCTGAAGGACTCCGCAGGGGCCGCCGGCTCGCCTACCGGCTGACCTTGGTCATCCAGACCTACCTGGCAGCGGTGACCGTCCTGTCCATCCTGCAATACGTCACGGATCCCGAGGTCACGTTGGGCGATGACGACTTCGGATACCTCCTGCTTTATGCGGTCCCGGCCGTGCTGGCACCGGTGATCATCGTGGCCCTGCTGCTGCTGAACCGCCACAAATTCCGGGTGGAATCCAGCGATGCCAGTTACCGCCTCCTGGGCAGGACCTCGCTGATCCTTGCCGTCGCCGCAGTGGTTCTGTATGTGGTGTTCTGGTTCGTTGAGGGCAACCCCGGGCGTTCCACGTTGTGGGACCTCGCCGGCCAGCTGACGCACATCCTGGTGCCCTTCCCCGTTCCATTCGTCGTGGAGCTACCCCAGGGCCTGCTGAGCACCGTTCTCTACGGTTTGGGCGGGGATGTCATCTGGCTCTGCATCCTGGTGCTGGTCTTGAACAACTTCCAGCGTTTCCGGATGCTGGCCACCGATCCGACCGCGGATTTGGGCCACGCCCGTGAGCTTCTCCACGACGGCGGCGGAACACTGTCCTGGATGGCGCTGTGGGACAACAACCAGTACTGGTTCACCCCCGACCGGAAGGCCGGCGTCGCCTATCAGGTCCATAACGGCGTGGCGTTGACCGTGGCCGGCCCGTTCGGCGGCACCGAGCATCATGGTGCTGCCGCTACCGGCTTCCTCGCCCACTGCTCAAGCCTTGGCCTCATACCGTGCTTCTACTCGGCCACAGCCCAGCTGGATGCCCCGCTCCTCCCCAGGGGCTTCCGCAAATTGGAGGTAGCCGAGGAGACCCTGCTCAATGTCCAGGCCATGACCTTCAAAGGCAAGGAATGGCAGAATGTCCGCACAGCCCTGAACCGGGCAGAAAAGCTGTCCATCAAGGACCACTGGTACCGCTATGTGGACATGCCGCCGGGGACGCGGGCCCAACTGGCCGAAATCTCCGAAGAATGGGTGGCTGACAAGGCCCTTCCGGAGATGGGCTTCACGTTGGGCGGACTCAACGAGTTGAAAGACCACGAAGTACTTTGCTGCGTTGCTGTGGACGACGACGGACTGGTCCACGGCGTGACCAGCTGGCTTCCCGTCTTCGACAACGGTGCCGTGGCCGGCTGGACCCTGGACTTCATGCGGCGCCGGACCACCGGCTTCAAGGGCGTCATGGAGTTCCTGATCGCCTCCGCGGTAACCCATTTCAAGGAAGAAGTCCCGCAGATCTCATTGTCCGGCTCTCCCTTGGCCAACGCCGGCGCAGACGCCGGTGAGGGTGACCATACTGCGCTGGACCGTGTCCTGGCACTGCTGGGCAACGCACTGGAACCGATGTACGGCTTCAAATCGCTGGCTGCTTTCAAATCACGGTTCCAACCGGAGCACCGCACCTTGTACATGTATTACCAGGACCCCTTGGCGCTGCCCTCGATCGGTATCGCCGTTGGCTCGGCCTATCTGCCTGGCCTCTCCCCCGCACAAAGTGCGGGCCTGCTGCGGCAGATGGTGGCCAGGGAGCCGGCCGCATGAGCCCTGAACCGCTGGTGCAGCCATGAACGACATCCTGAAACTCGAAATCAGCGGCCCTGGCGTGATGACCACGGCTGTGGTGATCGGCGTCGGGCTCTTTCTGGTCCTGTTCCTCAGGCCTTCGGCCCGCTGGGCGCGGATCGCGGCCACGGCGATCGTTGTGGCCGCGCTGGTGGGGTGGTTCACGGTGTGGATGGTGGAGGACGTCATGGATGTCTTCCACGTGGGGCTCACTCCCCGTGTATGGTTCTGGGCGATCACGTGCTTTGCAGGCTTGGGGCTGGCTGTGGTCAGCTTCCGAGGGAGCCCGCGGTGGCGGAAGGTGGTGGCCGCAATCTCCGTCCCCGTGTTCCTCCTGGTCACGGCGCTGGGCGTCAACACGGAGTTCGGACTCAATAAGACGCTTGGCTCGGCACTGGGAATCTCCACCGAAGGCGCCATCCAACTCAGCAAGCCGGACCCGGACAGTTCCATCCCTGCAGGCCCGCTCTGGCAGAGCTGGAACCCGCCGGCCGATATGCCGGCCAAGGGCGAAGTGGGAACACAGGTCATTCCGGCAACCGCATCAGGATTCAACGCCCGGCCGGCTGGCATCTACCTGCCTCCGGCGGCCCTGACGGCGAATCCACCGCGCCTGCCCCTGTTTGTCCTGATGATGGGCCAGCCTGGCCTTCCCGATCCGCAGTACGTCTCTGCTGCGCTGGACGAATTCGCGGCCAGGAACAACGGCCTGGCCCCGATTGCCATCGTCGCGGACCAGATCGGTCCGGACCAGGATGACACGCTCTGCCTGGATACCGCCAAGTACGGCAACGTGGAGAAGTACATCAACGTGGACGTGGTCAATTGGGCCAAGGCCAACCTGAACATCCTCCCGGACCGAGACCACTGGACCATTGCCGGATACTCCAACGGCGGCCAGTGCGCCATCTCCTTCGGTGTCAAATACCCGGAGATGTGGGGCAATGTCGTGGACATTTCGGGCGAGGAATTCCCGGGCGCCGAGGATCCGGCGGGCAACCTGGCAACCATCTTCGGCGGCAACCAGGCCGCTTACGACGCCCAGAAACCCATCAACATCATGAAGGGCAAGCAGTTCCCGGACACCACCGCCGTTTTCACGGTGGGCTCTGACGACGTCACCTACGTAGCCGCTGCCAAGGCGGTGTCCGCGGCGGCACGGTCCGCGGGGATGAACGTGACCTATTACGAGATTCCCAACGGCGGACACGTGGGGATCGCGCTGAACGCCGGCCTGACCAAGGGCTTCGAGGTGCTCTATCCCCGCTTGGGCCTCTCCAAGTAGGCAAGGACTGCCCAAGACCTCCCGCGAGCCCCCTTTT
Organism: Paenarthrobacter sp. NPDC056912; assembly: GCF_042786555.1. NCBI lineage: Bacteria > Bacillati > Actinomycetota > Actinomycetes > Micrococcales > Micrococcaceae > Paenarthrobacter > Paenarthrobacter sp. NPDC056912. Next base: position 116,620 of record NZ_JBHUCD010000004.1, on the reverse strand, counting down.
CTGCGCCCGGCCCCGGCGATAAAGTTGAGTTGTGCCACATTGGCAAGAGCTTCAGCCGCTTCCGGCACCCTGGCAGCGTCGGGATGAACGCATCCTGCCGCTGTGGTGGGAGCGCTTGTGCTCAGTGACCAGTCCCCAATCTGCGGCGCTCTACGCTGCCGGACTTTTCGTGGAAGACCGACGCCGGCCCATCGCCCAGTGGTACAACCCGGAAACCGACGCCGCCCTGCTGGTTGCGCCGGAGACCTCGCCCGAATGGCCGGTACAGCGGTTCGGCATCTTTTACGCCCCGCCTGGCGGTGGATTCACCCGCGTGTACTCCGCTCCCCACGAATGGCACCCACGCGACCCCCGCACTCCGCCCACCGAACAGGAAGCCTTCCTGGCGGCCGTGGCAGAGGCGGCCCGCTTCCTCCAGGTGGAGATGGATTTCGTCTAAAAAAGTAGACCCCGTATCGGCCTGAAGCCGATACGGGGTCGTGTGCTCCTCCGACTGGACTTGAACCAGTAACCCTTCGATTAACAGTCGAATGCTCTGCCAATTGAGCTACGGAGGAATGAAGCGGTTATGACTTTAGCAAAGGTTCTACCGGAATGCGAAATCGGCTTCCTGAGACGATTCGCACATAAAAAATACCCCCGTTCCGATGATTCGGAACGGGGGTATTGCGCGCTCCTCCGACTGGACTTGAACCAGTAACCCTTCGATTAACAGTCGAATGCTCTGCCAATTGAGCTACGGAGGAATGAAGCGGTTACTAGCTTAACAGGGGGCTGCCGGAAAACGAAATCGAGCCCCGGAACCACTGGCGGGCGGCCCCGTACGGCACGTCAGGCATCCGATCGCAGGGCACGCCGCTGCATCTCGAGTTCCATCAGCTCACGGTTCAGCCGCTGGAACTCCTCCGGGTTGGCAGCAGAATCGAGCCGCTGGAGCTGGCCCATCTTGTCCGCCTTGATGCGGGTGATCTGCAGTTCGAAGAGCCTTGCGAGGATATCCCTGCAGTACCGCTGCATGGCTTCGGGCGTGCTGGCGGGCAAGGGCGTCACCGCCAGCTCTGACACCAACGGGCGCAGGGGCTCAGGGACTTCCTGCATGACCTGTTCCACCCACGCCACGGGATCAGCCACATGGGCCAGGCCTGCGGCCCGTATGGCAGCGTGGACAGCCGAATAGGCGGGCGTAGCAAAGTAGGACGCCTCGAACCGTTCCCAGGCTCCGCCACCGAGCACGGCTGGCTCCTGGAGGACCACTTCGAGCGCTTGGCGCTCCATGCCGGCCACGGGGTCACGCGGGTCGGGACGATGAAAAACGGTACCTGTGGACGGCGGTGCCGCCGCCGTCGTCGCTGGTTCAGCCGTGCCGCCGGCAGCGGCGCGTTTGGCCGCACCGCCTACGTAGCGGCTGACTTCTTCAATCGGCATGCCCAGCCATCCGGCGAGTTCGCGGGTGTAGGCAGGCCTGGTGGCCGAATCCCGGATTTGGGCCACCACAGGGGCGGCCTCGCGCAACGCAGCCACGCGGCCTTCCACGGTGTCCAGGTTGTGCCGCCGGAGCGTGGCCCGGATAGCGAACTCGAAAAGGGGTTTCCGGCTGCCGATGAGGTCCCGGACTGCGGCGTCACCTTTGAGTTGGCGAAGATCACACGGGTCGGCACCCGTGGGTTCCACTGCGACATAGGTCTGAGCTGTGAACCGTTGGTCCTCTTCGAAGGCGCGCAGGGCTGCTTTCTGGCCCGCGGCGTCACCGTCGAAGGTAAAGACCACTTCTCCCCCGGTGCCGTCGTCGGAGAGCAGCCGCCGGGCGATCTTGATGTGCTCGGTGCCGAAGGCAGTACCGCAGGTGGCTACCGCCGTCGTGACTCCTGCAAGGTGGCAGGCCATGACGTCGGTGTACCCCTCAACCACCACCAATTGCCGTTCCTTGGCGATATTGCGTTTGGCGATGTCGATCCCGTAGAGGACCTGCGACTTCTTGTAGAGCGTGGTCTCCGGGGTGTTCAAGTATTTGGGACCTTGATCGTCCTCGTAGAGCTTCCGCGCGCCAAAGCCGATGGTGTCGCCGGCGATGTCGCGGATGGGCCAGATCAGCCTGCCGCGGAAGCGGTCGTAGATCCTCTGTTGGTTTCCGGATCCCCCGGCTGAGAACATGCCGGTGAGCTTCAGCTCCGCGTCAGTGAAGCCGCGCCCGCGCAAGTGCTTCAGCAGCGCGTCCCACCCCTGCGGCGCATAGCCGACGCCGAAATGCTCGGCTGCGGCGCGGTCGAAGCCACGGCCGTCCAGGAAGTTGCGTCCCTCGGCGGCTCCGGGCGTCAGCAGTTGGGCGCGGAAGAATTCATCGGCGATCTTGTGGGCATCCAGCAGGCGCTGGCGCTTGCCCACTTCCTCGCGGCTGGGACCCGTTCCGCCGTCCTCGTAACGCAGCTCGTAACCGATCCTGGCGGCGAGCTTTTCCACGGCCTCATGGAAGGAGCTGTGATCCATCTTCTGGACGAAGGAGATCGCGTCACCGTCCTCACCGCAGCCGAAACAGTGATATCTGCCGACTTGGGGACGAACCGTGAAAGAGGGCGAGCGTTCATCGTGGAAAGGGCAGAGCCCCTTGAAGCTGCCCAAACCGGCACCCTTGAGCGTGACGTAACCGTCAACGACTTCCTTGATGTCCGTGCGCTGGCGTACTTCGTCGATATCTTCACGTTTTATCAAGCCAGCCACGTGACCATCCTAGTGGGTTACCAGAGGGAGGGCAGGCTTCCTACCAGGCGCTCGTACATGGCCAGGGCCGAGACGTCGGTCAGCGACGCCACTTGGTCGATCACCACGCGCAGCCGGGCACCGTCGTCGACGGCGTCGCGCCAGTCGGCGGCGAACATCGGCTCCAGATGGCGGTCACCGGAGGCGTTCAAAACGCCTACCAGCGCATGCAGAACTTCGCGCTGGCGCTCGTACACGGGCTGGCGGTGATCGGTGGAAATGACGAAGGTGGTGGCCAGGCCTTTGAGGACCGCGATCTCTGTCACGGTGTCCTCTGGAACCATGAGCTCAGCGTCGTAGCGCGTCAGATGTGCCGGGCCGAAATGGTTGCGCGTGGTCTCCATGGCGCTCTGGCAGAAACGGCCGATGAGCTGGCTGGTCATGTCTTTCAGGGCAGCCATCGACTTGCGGCTGCCGTCGGCCTCGCGGACCCAGACCGCCGTGCCTTCAAGCCGGGCCAAGGCGGCATCGATGTCGGCGGGGTCGTTGTGCGGAAGGTACCACTGCTTGGTGTAGCCCACCACGCGTGCGCGATGGTCCGGGTTCTCCATCCATTTCAACTGGAAATGCCCGGCCACGATCGCGTCCTCGACGTCGTGAACCGAATACGAAATGTCATCGGCCAGGTCCATCACCTGCGCTTCGATGCAGGAACGGTTTCCCGGAGCGCCCTCCCGGAGCCATTCGAAGACCGGAAGATCGTCCTCGTAGGCGCCGAACTTGCTGGTGCGGTGTCCATGGATGACCGGGGCATCGACGGCGGACCACGGGTATTTGGACGCCGCATCCAGGCTGGCGCGGGTGAGGTTGAGGCCGGCGGGCCTGCCATCCTCGGCGAGGACCTTGGGTTCGAGCCGGGTCAGGAGCCGAAGGGTTTGGGCATTGCCTTCAAAACCGCCGATTGCGTGGGCCACCTCATTGAGCGCGGACTCGCCGTTGTGGCCGAAAGGCGGGTGGCCAAGGTCGTGGCTCAGGCACGCGGTGTCCACCACGTCCGGATCGCAGCCCAAGGAACGGCCAAGTTCGCGGCCCACTTGGGCTACTTCCAGGCTGTGGGTCAGGCGGGTCCGAACGAAATCGTCAGTGTCCGGGGCCACGACCTGCGTCTTGGCCCCCAGCCTCCGCAAGGCCGAGGAATGCAGCACGCGCGCCCGGTCCCGCTCAAAGTCGGAGCGGTACGTGTTCTTGCGCGGCTCTTCAACCCAACGCGCAGAATCCGCTTCGGTGTAGCCGGGGATTGCCAGCACGAAATCGTGCGACGTTCCGTTCTGGCCGAGCATCGCTTCGGTTCCCATGGGTATCTGCCTCCTTCAAGCGCCGTGGTGTGGTGCCTCTTGAGCCAGTCTTACACGTGTGAGGCTAGCCGCCCGAAACGTCCAGCTCTGCGGCGGAGATTTCGCGGCTCTGTTCCGCGTTCAGCTGGCGGCTGACCAGCCAGTCCTTGGGAAGGGCGGGCTTCTTGGGCGAGCCCGCGCGGCCCCGGGGACCTTCCGAATCGACTCCCGGGTACGGCGAGTCCATGTCGAGCTCCTCGAGGAGTTCGCGCAGGACCTCAAGGGTGGGTACCTGGGCCAGCTTGGAGCGCAGTTCACCGCCCACCACGTAACCCTTGAAGTACCAGGCCATGTGCTTGCGGATTTCGCGAAGCGCCTTGTATTCGTCGTTTCCGAACGTTTCCACCATCAGCTCAGCGTGCCGGTAGACCCCCTCAGCCACCTCGCGAAGGCCCGGCCGGTGGCGCTGGTCGCTGCCTTCGAAGGCGGCCTGCAGGTCGCCGAACAACCAGGGACGCCCCTGGCAGCCACGGCCTACGACTACCCCGTCCACACCGGTTTCCCGGACCATGCGGACTGCGTCCTCAGCCGACCAGATGTCACCGTTACCCAGCACCGGGATATCCGGCAGCGCTTCACGGAGGCGTGCAATGGCTGACCAATCGGCCTGGCCGGAATAGAACTGTGCGGCGGTGCGGCCGTGAAGGGCAACCGCTGCCACGCCGGCATCGCGGGCGATGCGGCCGGCGTCGAGGTACGTCAGGTGGTCCTCGTCAATGCCCTTGCGCATCTTGATGGTCAGCGGGATGCCGCCTTTGGAAGCTTCCTTGACCGCTGTGTTGACGATGGACGTGAAGAGGTCGATCTTCCACGGCAGGGCAGAGCCGCCGCCACGACGGGTGACCTTGGGAACCGGGCAGCCGAAGTTGAGGTCGATGTGGTCGGCACGGTCTTCTTCGACGAGCATCCGCACCGCTGCGCCCACCGTCACCGGATCCACACCGTAAAGCTGAACAGAGCGGACCTTTTCATCTTCATCGTGGGAGATGATCCGCAGGGATTCCGGGGTCCGTTCCACCAGGGCACGCGAAGTCACCATCTCGGCCACGTACATGCCGCCGCCGTATTCACGGCACAGCCTGCGGAAGGCAGAGTTGGTGATGCCAGCCATCGGAGCAAGGATTACCGGGGTGTCCACGGTGATCCCACCGAGCTTCAATGGCGGGAGCTCAAGCTTTGGTGCAGGGGGCGTCGCTACTACAGTCACCCGTCCATTGTCTCAAATGCGGGCAAATCGGCTCGACCCGCTTAGAGAAGCCAGCCGTTGTCCTCCGCCAGCCGAACAGCTTCCGCCCTGGTCCGGCCGCCCGTCTTGGCCATCGCAGCGGAGAGGTAGTTCCGCACGGTGCCCTCCGAGAGCATCGCGGTTTTGGCAATGTCTGCCACTGTTCCGCCGTCGGACGCTGCCCGGAGCACCTCGGCTTCCCGCTCGGTCAAGGGGCTGTCCCCAAACGTCAACGATTCCGCAGCGAGCACGGGGTCTACCACCCGGAGGCCGCTGTGCACGCGCCGCACAGCCTCCGCGAGCTGCCGCGCAGGGGTGTCCTTGACCACGAAACCGGAAGCACCTGCTTGCATGGCGCGCTTAAGGTAGCCCGGGCGCCCAAACGTGGTGACCATCAATACCCGGCATGAGGGAGCCGCCCGACGGACAGCGGCCGCGGCACTGATCCCGTCCAGCCCGGGCATCTCGACATCGAGCATCGCCACGTCCGCCGAAAATTCCACCACTGCGTCAGCCACTCCGGTGCCGTCACCCAGCTCTGCCACCACCTCGATGTCCGGTTCAAGCCCCAACAAGGCGGCCAGGGCTCCCCGCACCAATGCCTGGTCGTCGGCAATCACCAAACGGATACTCATACGTCAACTGCCAATCTGAACCCTCCCAGGTCACTCGGGCCGACGCGGACGTGTCCACCGGCCGCTGCTGCTCGCTCGCGGATCCCTGCCAGGCCGTTACCGAAGGAACCAGCGGCATCCGGCCCCACGCCGTCGTCCTCCACCGAGACGCTCGACGCCGTCAACAGGACCCGGCAGCGGCCGGCACCTGAGTGCCGCATCACATTGGTGACGCCTTCGCGGAGCACCCATCCGAACAGTTCCCGGTGCCTGGCCGGAACCTGCTCGACGGTGCCGGGCAGCTCAGCCTCGATCCCGGCAGATTCGAGCGCCGTTCGTGCCACTGCGAGCTCCGCAAGGACATTGACTCCGCGGTAACCCGCTACCGTTGCCCGAACGTCCGCGAGCGCACCCCGCGCGAGGTCCTGCACGTCGCTGATCTCCGCCGCGGCCCTGTCCGCGGCCGGCCCCGGAGGTGCCCCTTCCATCAACCGTCCCGCCAATTCGGCCTTGACGGCGATCACCGTCAAGGAATGGCCGAGGATGTCGTGCATGTCCCGGGCAACCCGGCTCCGCTCCGCCGCCACCGCGGCGTCAGCGAGCCCGGTTTGGGCTTCACGGAGCTGGGCCGTCTGTCGGATCAATCGCGCAAAGGAAGACATCATGAAGCCGAGGGACAAGATGAGCGCCGGTTGGAAGAATGCCTCCGCCGGGTTGCCCGTCACCAGCTCAGTGGCCAGGGAAATGGCGGCCAGGATCACAATGAGGGCGAAGTCCACGCGGGGCGGCAACACCGTCATCGCGAGGGCGCAGGCCAGGAATGGCCAGGTCCACAGTGCCTCCTTGCCGACCAGGAGAATCACCACGCCGTTCAGTCCCAGCAAGATCCCGGCACACGCGAGTCCCGTTCGGGATCCGCGGCGCCGGCTGAACATCGGCAGCACGGCGTAGGCGGCGAAGAAGGCCACCAATGATGCTGAGGCCGCCAACTTCCACACCACCGGTTCATCGACGGACCACACCAGGTTCCACGTGGGCCAGGCCCAGAGAACGATGGAGAACCCTGCACCGACGAACCATTTGCGGGGTCCGGGCCCACGGAAGGTATCGGCAAGGGCAGGACTGGTCATGGATCCCACCTTAGTCACCGCGGGACGTGCTCACACACGCTTGGTGTCGCGGCGGAAGGCCATGGCTGCCCCGCCAACGAAGATGGCAAGCCACACCAGCACATTGACGATCCACATGGCATCGAACTCGCCGGTGATGGGGCTCCGGGCCAGCTGTCCGATCCCGTAGGCGGGCGTGAACCGGGCAATCTCTCCAAAGGTGTCACCCATGATCTCGATCGGCATGAACAACCCGCCGAGCATGGCCAGGATGGCCAGTGCCGGGCCAAGGATCTGCATGACGTTCTGGCTGGGCATGAGGTACCCGACAAACAAGCCAAGGGCCGCGAAGACAAGTGATCCCAACCAGGCGACAAGCCCCGCCGTGAGCCAGGTCTGCGCGTCCATGGTCACCCCGGCCAAGGCACCAATGATGAACTGGGCGATGACGGCAACCAGGGACAGGGTCAGCGCGGCCGCGGCTTTGACGGCAATGTAGGCACCCGGCAGGAGCGGAGTGAGCCGCAGTTGCCTGCTCCAGCCCTGTGCCCGTTCAACAGCCACCTGGCTGCCCGCGCCAGTGGCTGCCGTCATGGCCGCATAGACGGTCAGGCTGATTAGGATGTACTGCCCGTAGCTATGTCCGTTGGGAAGCAGTTGGTCCTTGTTCGACAACCCGAAGATGAAGAAAAAGATTGCCGGCATCAGGACCGTGAAGATCATGGTTCGCCGGTTGCGGAGCATCCGCTTGATCTCGATCCACAGGAATGTGCTGTTGACGCCGCCGGCGGAGGGTTTCCGGTCCTGGACGGCTGTTGCCTGGGTCATACCCGGTCTCCTTCGAATGCGTGGCGGGCGGCTTCCGTGCCGGGTTCATCCGCGGTGAGTGCCACGAAGGCCTCCTCGAGGTTGTTTGCGACCACTTCAAGATCGTGGGCGCCGGTGGTGTTGAGCAGGTAGCGGACTACGGAATCCGAGTCGGCCGTTCGGACGGTGAGGCGTCCGGCGTCGTAATCCACCTTGGCTGCCGGCGGCAGGCCGGCCAGGAGGTCCCGGTCCTCCGGCGGCAGTGTTGCCCGCACGGTCCGGCCGGACGCGAGGTTCTTGACCTGCGCCGCCGTGCCGTCGGCAACGATGGCTCCTTGGCGGACCAGGACAATCCGGTCGGCGTAGGCGTCGGCTTCCTCGAGGTAGTGCGTGGCGAAGATGACTGTCCGTCCCCGTGACGCGTCAGCCCGGATGGCGGACCAGAAATCGCGTCGGCCGGCAACGTCCATCCCGGTGGTCGGCTCGTCGAGGATCAGCAGCCCGGGATCGGAGACCAGCGCCATGGCAAAGCGCAGGCGCTGCTGTTGACCGCCTGAGCATTTCTCCACCTTGCGGTCCGCGATGTCCAGGATGCCCGCGCGGGTCAGGACTTCGTTGACCGGGCGGGAGGAGTCGAACATCGCGGCGGTAAGCTGGACGGTCTCGCGGACGCTGATATCGCGCAGCAAGCCGCCGGTCTGCATCACCGCGGCCACTTGTCCCCTGGCGATCGCTGCCCGCGGCGTGTGGCCGAAGACTGCGACCTCGCCCTTGTCCGGGGCGCTGAGGCCCAGGATCATGTCGATAGTGGTGGTCTTGCCGGCACCATTGGGGCCCAGGAAGGCCACTACCTCCCCCTGCTGCACGGTCAGGTCCAGGCCGCGGACAGCGTGGACCTTTCCGAAGCTCTTGTGAAGTCCGGCAGCGTGGACGGCCGGCACACCCGCTATTGTCATTGCTCTCCCTGGCGTAGGTCTTATCTCTCCATTCAAGCCCTGCTTGGCCGCCAGCACCCCTAGCGGGTGTCATGCATCCTGGATGACAAATGTCATCCGGCCTACTCCGTTCCGCGCCGTTCCGCTTCCCGCTGGGCACGCCGGCTCCCCGGCAGCACCGGCCCGCCGTCCCGGTCACGGCGAGAACCGCCGCCGGGCTTGTCCTTCGCATCGGAACGCACGACGGCGGCCGCTGCGGCCAGCGCGCCGGTATCGTCCACGTCCTCCGGGCTGACCGGCGTGGCACCGTCCGCGGAAAGGCGCTTCAGTCCGGTCGCCTTCACCACCAGGACGGCGATGAGAGTCGTGACCGGAATGGCCAGGACCAGGCCAATGGAACCCACCAGGGTGCGGATCACTTCCTCGGACAGTTCCGCGCTGGTAAGGGCCTCGTCCAGCGGACGGTCATACAGCATCACGATGATGAGGATGGGCAATGCGGCACCGGCGTAGGCGAAGGCGATGGTGTACACCGTGGAGGCAATGTGGTCCCGGCCGATCCTCATGGCCGAGGAGAAGAGTTTGCGGGCACTCGTGGTCGGTGCCAGCTCATACAGTTCCCACACGGCCGAGGACTGCGTGATGGTCACGTCGTTGAGCACGCCAAGGCCCGAAATGATGAGGCCGCAAAGGATGATCCCGGAAATCGAGATCTGGTCCGACATGTTCACAAGAGTGGACGCGTCGTGGTCCCCCACACCGGCCAGGTTTGCGGCGTCGGTGGCCCACGCCGCAAGAAGGGCCGTTATGCCGAGCCCGAAAATCGTACCCAGCAACGCCGTGGACGTTCGCGCCGAGAACCCGTGCGCGAAATACAGCACCCCGATCATGATTACCGTTGACCCCACCAAAGCCAACAGGAGCGGTGGTTTTCCTTCCACGAGGCCGGGCAGGATGAAGCTGACCAGGACGAAGTAGGCACCCACCAGGCCCAGGAGGGCACGGAAACCCCGCCAGCGCGCCACCGCGATCACCACTACCGCGTACAAGATGGCCAGCAGGGCGATGGGAGCGCTGCGGACAAAGTCGACAAAAACGTACGACGGCGAGCCGCTGCCGGCGGCTGCCCCTTGGACTGCAGAGAGGTTCAGGTAGCGGATGGAGTCCCCCACGTCCACGCCATGCGACTTGGCTACGTCAGGGTTGATGACCACCTTGACCACGTCCCCGCCCTTGTCCGGCTGGGTGAAGGCGAAGGTGCATTGGGATCCGCCCGACTGGCCGGATTGTCCGGTGTCCGACTGGCCGGTTTGGCCGGTGTCCGACTGGCCGGTCTGCGTGCAGCTCTCCTGGACGACACTCTGGATCCGACCGGTGTCGAACGTGACCCCCGGGGCGGCCTGGTACGGGCTCGCGAACGAAATCCCGTCCCGGCTGCCCGAGGGCCACATGACCAACATGGCCACCACTGTCAGGACACCCAGCGGCACCAGGACCGCTGCCAGGAGCCAATTGGCCCTTTTGCGCGAAGCAAGTGCCTGCGCGGTGAGCTCGGAACTTTCAGGATGACCGTGGGAGTGACCGTGGCCCATCAGCAGCAAAACCTCATGCAACAACCCTACGCGGGAAGGACGACGTCCTTGGACTCAGGCTGGCGCGATGTTCTGGTTGACGCGGAAGAAATTCCCGGGATCATATTTTGTCTTGACGGCCACCAACCTGTCCCAGTTGGGCCCGTAGTTGTCTGCGACGCGGTTCTGGTCCTCCGAGTCCATGAAGTTGATATAGCCCCCTGCTTCCGAATGGGGAGCCAACGCGGCGGCGTAGCCGCGGGCCCACGCAATATTGGCTTCATTGTCGGCCGGATCAACCCACTGCGTAGCGATCACCGGTGAGAATTTCATGTCCCGGTGGGCGAACGCCGTGTCCTGGACACCAACCCGGGATGCTGCCCCGTCAATCGGGTACACGTGTACCGACGTATTGACGCTGGTGACGGTAGCTCCGAACTGGGCATGCGCACCGATCGCACCGTCATTGAGTTCGCGCAGGAAGTTGGCCTTCCAGTAGCCCTGCATGCCCTTCTGGTTCAGCCCGTCGAAGGCCACGTTCAAGGCCGGATACGGCATGGGCCCCACCATGGACCCCGCAACCGGCGCAGCGTCAAGGAAAGGCTGCCATCGGGCAGCTCCCTCGGCCAAGTCACCGGTCCACATTCCCACCACCACGCACACTGGCTTCCCATGCCATTCTTCAGGGAGGAAGGGCACCGGAGGACCCTGGTGGAAGCCCAGGAAGGCACCGAATTCCTCCGGCGCCGAGGCAATGTAGTCCCGATAGAACCTGGCCACCGCTGGAGTGTTCTCTGCCCCGTAAAGGACGATTCCGGCGTAGACCATGTCCACCGGATGGAGCTTGAACTCCAAGGACGTCACCACGCCAAAGTTGCCGCCGCCGCCGCGAAGGGCCCAGAACAGGTCCTCGTTCCGGTCTTCGCTGGCCACCAGGAACTTCCCGTCCGCGGTCACCACGTCAGCCGAGATCAGGTTGTCGCATGACAAGCCGTATTTACGGGTCAAGTAGCCAATACCACCGCCCAGCGTCAGTCCGGCTACTCCCGTGGAACCCACGATCCCGCCGGTTGTTGCGAGCCCGAACGCGTGCGTGGCGTGGTTGAAGTCCGCCCACGTGGTACCGGCTTCGGCCCGGGCAGTCTGTTTTTCCGGATCCACCCTCACACCCGTGCGGTTGACGAAGTCCAGCACCAAAGCGTCATCCCAGGTCCCGAACCCCGGGGCGCTGTGTCCGCCTCCCCTGATGGCCAAGGGCATGGCGTTTTCCCGGGCGAAGTTCACGCCGGCAATGACGTCGGAGACTTGTGCGACGCGGAGAACTCCGGCGGGCCGTTTATCCACCATGGCGTTGAAGACCGCGCGGGCCGAGTCGTAGTCAGGGTCTTCGGGAGTGATGAGTTGCCCGCGCAGCTGTTCCCGCAGCCCATCCAGGGCTATTTCGTTCATTGCTTGTTACCACCGATTCAGACGTGAGACCGACTGTTCCACACGCCTCTCCCCTCCAGATGTGATGGCGTGGGGGCTTACGTCGATAGGCCTACTCCTCAGCCCGGGCGGCGTCAAGAACCTCTTGGTAAACGAGGTGACATTCCTTAAACACACAATCCTGCCCTTCCCGGGGACACCGGGTGGGGCAGGATTGTGGGTGGACCGATGAAGTGCGGAAACTCAGGTCAGTCGCTGACGATCACCGTGTCAGCGCCGCGCACGCTGGCTTTGCCGGATTCCAGCAACGGGCCGAGCACACTGCGCAAGGCAGTCATGGATTCATCAACTTCCAACAACACGGGGTGCTGATAGGCGATAAGCGCCAACAGATCCCGCACAGCAGCCTGGGCATCCTCTGCCTGCAACGAAGGGTCATGCCCCAGGAAGACATCCGATGGCTCATCGGAGTCGCCTTGGGCGTAACTGATGGCAAAAGCCTGGATTTTTCCCTTGCGGCTGGCCGGGACGCCCTGGCCGAAAGCGGAAGCCTTCGGCGCACGCAACACAATAGCGCCGTGCGCTCCCGTGAGGTCGTGCAGGAACAAGCGCTGCACGGTGGCAATGCTGAGCTCCCCCGGGCTGTCCCAGTGGTGGACGTGCGAGTAGTACTTGCCAACAACGTCGCTAAGCTCAACCGAACCAGTGGCCAGATCCTCCACGCGTTCTGAGGCTGCTTCCTCGGAACCATCGCCAAAACGCGGCAGCCTTAGCGGCTCGGGTTCCACCACTACCAGCTGTGAACGCTGGATCGGGGCGAGCCCCGCGGCCGCGGCAAAAGCCGCCCCTGCAGTATCCGGTTCCACTTTGCTGCGGAGCTTGGAAACGCCCGACGGCGAGTTCCCGGCTTCGCGGCGAAGCATGGTCAGGAGGGTGGCACCGACGCCGCTGCGGCGATGATCCTTGGCAACCTCGATGTAAGCCCAAAGACGTTCCGGGTGCAGGGAAGCCTCGTGGACCACGCCTGCGGCAACGGGAATCCGCACACCGTCCACCACGTCCTCGGCTACGATGCACCGGCGCCACGGCTGGTTGCTGGACGGCGCCAAGGCGGCCCGGAACTGCTCAGCGGGAAGTGTCTCCGGACCGCCCCAGATTTCCAGAAGGGCGAGGTCGTCGCCTTCTTTCCATTCGCGGTATTCCAAAGCCACGATTAGGCGCCGATCAGTCGTGCTGCCAGGTAGCCCTCAACCTTGTCCAGGGAAACGCGTTCCTGGCTCATGGTGTCGCGCTCGCGGATGGTCACAGCCTGGTCTTCAAGGGTGTCGAAGTCCACGGTGATGCAGAACGGAGTGCCGATCTCGTCCTGGCGACGGTAGCGGCGGCCGATGGCGCCGGCGTCGTCGAAGTCGATGTTCCAGTTCTTGCGCAACTGGGCGCCCAGGGCCTTGGCCTTCGGCGACAGGTCCTCGTTACGGCTCAGCGGCAGGACGGCAGCCTTGACCGGGGCCAGGCGCGGATCCAGCTTCAGTACCGTGCGGACGTCGACGCCGCCCTTGGCGTTGGGTGCCTCGTCTTCGGTGTAGGCGTCAATCAGGAATGCCATGAAGGAGCGGGTCAGGCCTGCGGCGGGCTCGATCACGAACGGTGTGTAGCGCTCGTTGGTGGCCTGGTTGAAGTAGCTCAGGTCCGTGCCGGAAGCCTTGGCGTGCGTGGAAAGGTCGAAGTCCGTGCGGTTGGCGATACCCTCAAGCTCGCCCCACTCGGAGCCCTGGAAACCAAATCGGTACTCGATGTCCGTGGTGCCCTTGGAGTAGTGGCTGAGCTTCTCCAGCGGGTGCTCGAAGAAGCGCAGGTTGTCTTCACGGATACCCAGGCCCGTGTACCAGGACATGCGCTCCTTCATCCAGTACTGGTGCCAGTCTTCATCGGTGCCGGGCTCTACGAAGAATTCCATTTCCATCTGCTCGAACTCGCGCGTACGGAAAATGAAGTTGCCCGGGGTGATCTCGTTGCGGAAGGACTTGCCGATCTGGCCGATGCCGAACGGCGGCTTCTTCCGGGACGTGGTGAGCACGTTGTTGAAGTTCACAAAGATGCCCTGTGCGGTTTCGGGGCGCAGGTAGTGCATGCCTTCGTCGCTGGCAACAGGGCCGAGGAAGGTCTTCAGCAGGCCGGAGAATTCCTGCGGTTCGGTCCATTCGCCACGGGTGCCGCAGTTGGCGCAGGCGATGTCCTTCAGGCCGTTTTCTGCCGGGCGGCCCTTCTTTTCCTCGTACTCTTCCTCGAGGTGGTCAGCGCGGTAGCGCTTGTGGCAGGAGAGGCACTCAACGAGGGGGTCAGAGAAGACCTCCACGTGGCCGGACGCTTCCCATACCTGGCGCGGAAGGATGACGGAGGAATCCAGGCCTACGACGTCTTCGCGGCCGCGGACCATGCTCTGCCACCACTGGCGCTTGATGTTTTCCTTCAGTTCCGCACCGAGGGGACCGTAGTCCCAGGCAGAACGGGAGCCACCATAGATTTCACCGGCCTGGAAGACAAAGCCCCTCCGCTTGGAGAGGGAAATGACCTGGTCAAGGACGGATTTTGCTGCCATGGGTACTCCATTTGTTCTACAGGGCCGCTGGGTGCGGTCCGCGGTGGTTGCCCCGGATTCCGGACGAGGTTGTCCGGCGGGGTGCTGGGGGAAATTTACTGCAAAGTACTTGAGACTACTGGAAAAAGTACTTCAGGGCACTGCGCCTCCTAGCCTACCGGCCTTTGGCCGCACCTCTCCGTGCGAATGCTCCCCTGGGCCAGGGCAAGGTGGCTACGATGATCGCGGCCAGGGTGAGGATCGTCCCCAGCACCGTGGGCAAGGCGACCACCGCGCCGGGACTGGGGATCACGACGTCGAGCACCAGCGACCCAACCAGCTGCCCGGCAATCATGCCCAGTCCGGTGATCAGTACACCAAGGCTGCGGACCAGCAACGCTGCCAGGCCGATGAAGAGGCAGCCCATGGGTCCGCCAAGGTAGTACCACCATTCGGCCGGAAGCGGATTGCCCGGTCCCGCGACGGCGAGCTTGATGAGCCACGCAATCCACAGAATGGTGGAACCGGCAATGAAGTTGACCAGCGTGGCCGCTACCGGCGTCCCGTAGTGAACTGTGGCGGTTCCGTTCATGGCCTGCTGGAAGCTCATGAGGAACCCGGCAGCGAGCGGCAGGAGGACCGGCAGCACCAGCGAGGCCATGTCGGCGTCGCCGCCGAACCTAGGTGAAACAGCCCAGGCGACGGCGGCAACGGTCAGGACGCTGCCTAGGACCCGGACGCCCGTGATGGCACGGCGGCCACCGGGGCCGATGCCCATGCGGTCAACGAGCAACCCGCTGAGGGTCTGTCCCGTCACCGCGGCCACAGTGAACAGTGCGACGCCCAGCAGGGCAACGGTGAACGATTGCGCGAAGACGAACAACGCGCCGATGGCACCGGCCAGGACATAGAAGCGGGGAAAGCTGCGGTTCCGGACCGCGGGGATGATGCGCTGGAGACCGGCCCTTCCTTTGGGTGTCGCCAACGAAATCGCGCTGATCAGCACCAGGCCTGTGGTGAAGCTCACCACAGCGGCCGCGATGCCGTCGTCGAGTGTGGCGCCGAGAGCTCCGTTGATCCTTCCTTGGAGCGGAATGACCAATCCCGTTGCTACGGCAATGGGGAGGCCTACGGTAAGCGGAAGGGCGGAACGGGGAGAAGGCTGCGGCACCGTCACCACACTACTTCAGGCATCATTGCTGTATGAGCAACCCCGAAATCGAAGAGATCCCCATCCGCGACGACATGATCCGCCTCGGCCAACTGCTGAAGCTTGCCAACCTGGTGGAGGACGGCGTTGAAGCCACGGAGCTCATCAAGAACGGCTTGGTCAAGGTCAACAACGAGATCGACGAGCGACGCGGCCGCCAACTCCACGCCGGCGATACCGTGACCGTCAATGGACAGACGGTCCGGATCACCGCAGCCTAGTCAGTCAGTACTTTGTGGGTGAGGAACTCGCCCACGTGCCCGATCTCCTGCTGGTTGATGCCGTGCCACATGCCGGTATAGAGCACTTTGGTGAGGTCCACATGCTTGCGCACCCAGCCCATGGTGTATTCGATCTTGTCCTGGGTGATCACGGGATCCTGCTGGTCCCGGCCCCAGAACATCGGCACGGAACCGTCCAGTTCGTCATCCCGGAAGGCGGCGTCAGCGCCGGCGTCGATCACAAACCCTGAAAGCCCGACGACGGCAGCGAAGTCCGCGGGACGGTACCGGAACATGGTGGTCGCCATCGCCATGCCCATGGAGAAACCGAGCAGCGTCACTGAAGAATGGTTGGCCTTGACCGTGTCCAGCCACTCCAGTGCGTAGTCGGCAGCGAGCTTCACGGCATCCAGAGAGTAGTCAATGGATGCCGTCAGCGGGAACCAGGTGAACCCCGGACCCATGGGCATCGGAGCGCGAAGCGCAGCCACGACGAACCCCTCGGGAAGCAGCCCGGCCAGGCTGAAAAGGTCTTCCTCGTTGGATCCGTAACCGTGCAGCAGGACCAGGAGTGGCTTGCCGGAACGTTCGGCTTCGTCGTGGGACCACAGGACTACGGGCTCAGGGAAGGCGGGGGCTTCAGTCATGCGTCCATTCTTGCAGTTACCCCCGGGTAACAACCTACGGTGGCGTAGGTCGGCTGTCAGGGGGCAGGATATGAACGTGAGTGAGAACAATCATTTGTTGAAACCCGGCGAGTCTGTTCAAAAGCACCCTTGGAGCCGTTACGTGGCCCTGGGCGACTCGTTCACTGAAGGGATCGGCGACCCCGAACCGGCAAACCCCGGCGGCCACCGCGGTTGGGCGGATCGTGTTGCTGAAGAGTTGGGACGCGGGCACGAGGATTTCGCGTACGCCAACCTGGCCATTCGCGGCCGGCTGCTGCAGCAGATCCTCGATGAACAAGTTGGCCCATGCCTGGAACTGCAGCCGGATCTGGTGTCCATTTCTGCCGGCGGCAACGACCTCATCCGCCCCGGCGGCGATCCCGACCTGCTGGCAGAGAAACTCGACGTCGCAGTCGGAGACCTGAGCTCGGGCGGGGCAACCGTGGTCCTGTTCAACGGTCCGGATACTGCAGCTTCGGTGCTGGGCCGCATCCGCGGCAAGGTGGCCATCTACAACGAGAACCTGAGGACGGTAGCTGCCCGCCACGACGCCGTCATTGCGGACATGTGGTCCTTGCGGCAGCTGGCGGATTCCCAAATGTGGGATGCCGACCGGTTGCACTTCTCACCTCTTGGCCACCACACCATCGCCATGATGGTCCTGGACGCATTGAACGTCCAACACACCTTGGAGCCCCTGATGCCCAAGGCGCTTCCCCCGCGTACGTGGCGGGAGGCCCGCTCATCCGATCTGGTGTGGGCACGCGAGTACTTCGTCCCGTGGGTCATCCGCCGGATCCGGCACCAGTCTTCCGGCGACGGCATCGCACCCAAACGTCCGACGCCGGGACCCGTCTTCGGGCCCAGCGGCACCTTGCTGCCACGCAACTAATGTGCCGTTCAAGCACGAAGGAGATCACTGTGATTGCTGAAGCCGCCCTGAACCCGGACACGGTGGTGAAGGTCCGGCTCAGGCGGCAACAGTTGCGGACTCCCCTGGCTGCGACTCCCGGTGACGTAGTCCGGAACCTCCTGGCCGTCCAATCGCAGGAGTTCCCCTATGCGCGCTGGACCCTTGCGCAGAGGACACCACGGGCCACCGCCGCGGACGTGGAGCAGGCGGTTGCCGACGGCACCATCCTGCGCACCCACATCCTCCGGCCCACGTGGCATTTTGTGCACCGTGACGATCTGGGCTGGTTGATGGGGTTGTCCGCGGACCGGCTCCACCAAGGCAACAAAGGCATGTACCGGCAGACGGGCATCGACCCGGCAGCCGCCGCACGCAGCGGTGAAATCCTGGCAGAAACCGTGGCCGGAGGTGCCCACAAAACACGTGAAGAACTCGCCGAGGTCCTGGGACAGGCAGGCTTTCCCAGTAAGGGCCTGGGCTTCATCTACCACCTCATGCACGCGGAGATCAGCAAGATCCTGGTCAGCGGCTCCCCCGTCCGTTCGGCCGCTGGAGCCCTGAAGCAGACCTACGCCCTGTTCGAAGAACGGGTACCGGACAGTGTCCCTGGCCCCCTGACCGGAGACCAGCGCGAAAAGGCCCTGGGCCAGTTGACGTTGCGGTACTTCCGGAGCCGCGGTCCCGCTACGGTGAAGGACTGCGCGGCCTGGTCCGGGTTGACCATGCGGGACATCAAGCTGGGGATCCAGGCCGCCCACATCTTGTCTCCCGGAGCCTTGGCTACCGTGCGGCACGACGGTCTGGACTTCCACCTGGCCGCGGAGGAAGCCGAGGTGGTCTCCAACGACTCCGCTCAGGCTGAAGGGTCCTCGCCCCGTGTGGACCTCATCCAGTGCTACGACGAGTACGTGATGGGCTATTCCCAGTCCAGGCACTACTTGGGCGGCACGGCACCCTTCTTTCCGGAAGACAACGGCCCCATGCATGTGGTGTTGCTGGACGGCCGGCTGGCAGGATGGTGGCGGCACGGATTCTCCGCCGGCGCCTGCGAACTCGACGTCCGCATGAACCGGCCGGCTAGCACCGCCGAACAGAAGGCCTTGGAAGCCGAAGCCGCTCGCTACGGCCGCTTCCTGGGAATGGAGACAAAACTGGTGTGAAGTGACGGGGCTAAGCTGGGATAAGACCTAGGAGGCCTGCACTGTGAACAATCTGATCTTCTGGATCATCGTCTGCTCGTGGATCATCCCCGTGGGAATCCGCATGTACAACAGGTCCCGGGCACGCCGGCTCCAGGACGGCAACTTCCCCGGTCCCGGCTACCCGCCGCAGAACTACCCGCCCCAAAATTACCCGCCCCAAAATTACCCCGGCCCCGGCTACCCGCCCCAAAATTACCCCGGCTACCCCACCGGGCCAGCCGACGTCCGCCCGGCAGGCTCACCACCGCCGGAGGTCACGCCGTCGAACGCTTCATCACCGGCACCAGCCGGCGGCAGCCCGGAACCGCAGGGCTACCGCGCACGGAAGCTGGCAGAACTGGACGCGAAGTTCAGCAACGGCGAGATCGCCATGGAGGACTACATGAAGCAGCGCGGCGAAATCATGAACGGCTAAGCGGTAAGCCCCGCTGTTCTAGGCGAAGAAGGCCGAGCGGAGCTGTGCCGAGAGCTGACCGATCTCCGTCAGGAAGCCGTCGTGGCCGATGGGTGCCTGGATGACATGCACGGGAACATCGCCGGGAAGGGCCTCGGCCAGTTCCCGTGACTGCGCCGGAAAGTAGAGACGGTCGGAGTCCACGGCCGCGACGAAGAACTCCGCACTGGCGCGCGCCAAGGCCTCGCTGAGGCTGCCGCGGCCGCGCGTGACGTCGTGGCTCATGAGTGCCTCGGTGATGGCGATGTAACTGTTGGCATCGAACCGGCGAACCAGCTTGGTGCCTTGGTGGTCGAGGTAGCTCTCCACCTGATAGCGGCCACGCTCCCCCAGTACTGCTGCTGCCAGCGGCTTCTCCTGCGGCTGCGCCTCCCTGCCGAAGCGGAAGTCCAACTCCAGCGCGGAGCGGTAGGTGATGTGGGCGATCCGCCGGGCCAGGGCCAGGCCGTTTTCGGGGGCTGGGCCACCGTAGTAGTCGCCATTGTTGAAGTGGGGATCCTGCCGGATGGCCAGGGTCTGCGACTGCGCGAAGGCAATCTGCTCGGCAGTGCTGTAGGCACCCACCGAAATCACGGCGCACCGCTTGACGCGTTCCGGGAACGTCACGGCCCACTCCAGCGCCCGGGCTCCACCCATGGACCCGCCCAGCACGGCATGCCAGGCATCAATGCCCAGGGCGTCGGCCAGGCGAGCCTCTGCCAAAGTACTGTCCCGGAGCGTGATCAAGGGGAAGCGGGAGCCCCAGGGCCGCCCGTCAGGTGCTTCGGAGGATGGACCGGTGCTGCCATAGCAGCCGCCCAGGATGTTGATGGAGACCACGAAGAACCTGTTGGTGTCGATAGTGGCGCCCGGACCGACGAGCTGTTCCCACCAGCCCTCTTCATCCGTGGCTCCGCGGGCAACGTGCGTGCTTCCGGTGAGTGCATGCTGCACCAAAACTGCGTTGGATGCATCGGCGTTGAGCTGTCCCCAGGTCTCGAAAGACAAGACAACATCCGGAAGGAAGCCTCCGGCCTCAAGTTCCAGCGAACCGATGCTGGCGTACTTGACCGTTCCGTCTTGTTCCTCGGATGTGGATAGGGCTGTAGCAGTAATGGTCATTCCTTTGACACCTAACCTCGCGCTTGCCCGTCGCCTTGCGTGCGACAGGCCAGGTCCTCACCCGGGGCACCCCACCGCGGAAGGAGGGTTGCCGGCCAGCAAGCCGGGGCTGTCACTGGCACTCATGACCTAATACGTAGA
Organism: Paenarthrobacter sp. NPDC056912; assembly: GCF_042786555.1. Lineage (NCBI taxonomy): Bacteria > Bacillati > Actinomycetota > Actinomycetes > Micrococcales > Micrococcaceae > Paenarthrobacter > Paenarthrobacter sp. NPDC056912. The sequence goes on along the minus strand of NZ_JBHUCD010000004.1, from coordinate 96,355 downwards.
GTCTAGGAAAAACACTGCTGTTCTGGCGAAGAATGTGACAGCAGTGTGACGGTTTGGGGCTGGTTCGTTCATGAGCAAGCACTTTGGAGCGCCGCCCGGCGAATAATCTACGGTCCGGGCGGCACACCAGCCAAAGGTGTCAGGCGGTCATTCCGGCCAGCGCTCAGGCGCCCTTGGCGGCCCTGAATCCAGCTTCGAGGTCGGCGAGGATGTCGTCCACGTGCTCGATGCCCACGGACAGGCGCACCAGGCCGGGGTTGACGCCGGCGGCCACCTGTTGCTCCACCGTCAGCTGGCTGTGGGTTGTCGACGCCGGGTGGATGACCAGGGAGCGGACGTCGCCGATGTTGGCAACGTGGGAGTGGAGCTCCAGGGCGTCCACGAACCGCTTGCCGGCCTCCACGCCGCCCTTGATGTTGAATGCCACCACGGCGCCCGTACCGTTGGGACCATACTTGCGTCCACGGTCGTACCAAGGGCTGGAGGGCAAACCGGCATAGGCGACCGATTCGACGTCGTTATGGCCTTCCAGCCATTCGGCCACCTTGGTGGCGTTCGCTACGTGACGTTCGATGCGCAGGCTCAGGGTCTCCAGGCCCTGGGCGATAAGGAAGGCGTTGAACGGGGACACGGCCGAGCCGAGGTCGCGAAGCAACTGGACACGCGCCTTCAAGATGTACGAGAGGTTGGCCCCGAGCGCGCCATCCTTGCCGAGGTCACGGGCGTAGACCAGCCCGTTGTAGCTGGGGTCCGGGGTGTTGAAGCCGGGGAAACGTTCCGGATCCTTGCCGAAATCGAAGTTGCCGGAGTCCACAATCACACCGGCGATGGCCGAGCCGTGGCCGCCGAGATACTTGGTGGCGGAGTGGACCACGATGTCTGCGCCCCACTCGATGGGACGGATCAGGTAGGGAGTGGACAGCGTATTGTCCACAATGAGGGGAACTCCGGCCTCGTGTGCCACGCCGGCGATGCCCTCGATGTCCAGAACGTCCTGGCGCGGGTTGGAGACGACCTCGCCGAAGAACAGCTTGGTGTTGGGCTGCACCGCGTCACGCCACTGGTCCAGGTTGTCCGGATCCTCCACGAACGTGACGGAAATGCCGAACTTCTTCAAGGTGTGCGCCAGCAGGTTGTAGGTACCGCCGTAGAGGCTGGGGCTGGCCACCAGGTGGTCTCCGGCCTCGGCAATGTTGAGGATGGCGAAGGTTTCAGCGGCCTGTCCCGAGCTGAGCAGGAGCGCAGCCAAACCGCCCTCAAGGCCGGCAATCCGCTGCTCCACGGCGTCCTGCGTCGGGTTGCCGATGCGGGTGTAGATCGGCGCCAACTCAGCCAGGGCAAATCGGTTGGCAGCACTTTCGGCACTGGGGAAAACGAAGGACGTGGTTTGGTAGATCGGCAGCGAACGCGCTCCCGTGGCGGCATCAGGCTCCTGGCCTGCATGGATCTGGCGGGTTTCGAAAGACCATCCCTGGGACATGGCGTTCTCCTTATCGTGGCGCATGGGTTCGACGTTGATCTGCTTGGTGTGAGCTGGGGCCAGTCTAGGAAGTGTCCGCGGTCCGGGACAGCTTTGTGACGCGCGCAGAATTTTTCTGTCTTTCCGCGTCCCGCCATGACGCCTCCCGCCACCCGCGCTCAACATCCCACCTTAGTTAGGCTTCCCTTAGCTGAGACCCCGATCACAAAGTGCCAAGATGAAGCCATGCGCATGGATCACGTCTCTTACGCTTGTGAACGAGATGGCCTTTTGGCCACAACCGAACGAATTTCCGCGGCTCTGGGAGTGGACGCAGTCCGGGGCGGAGTGCACCCGCGCTTTGGTACCCGGAACATGATCATTCCCCTGGCGGATAACAAATACCTGGAAGTCGTGGAGGTCCTGGACCACCCGGCGTCCGACAAAGCCCCCTTTGGCCAAGCAGTCCGAGCACGTTCTGCCGCCGGAGGCGGTTGGATGGGATGGTGCGTCGCCGTTGACGACCTCGCCCCATTCGAGGAACGCCTCGGACGCGCTGCCGTCCCCGGTAACCGCAAGTTCCCGGACGGCCGCGAACTGGTGTGGCAGCAGATCGGCATCCTCGGCTTGATCGCCGATCCCCAGGTGCCGTACCTGCTCAAGTGGGAGGGCGACCCCTCACTGCACCCGTCCAAGGTCTACGAAAGTGACGTCAAGATGTCCAGCCTCACCATTGCGGGCTCGGCAGAACGGGTCACTGAGTGGCTGGGTGAGCCGGTGGAAAAGCCGCTCGAGGACGTCGCGGTTCAGTGGATCGCACCGCGTGGCACCCCGGGCATCATGGCCGTCACTTTCGAAACAGCATCCGGAGCCGTCACCATCTGATCGCTCCATCCCAACGGGCTCGTCCCGCCCCGGTCAACCATGTCCGGGTAAAACTTCGGCCGCCATCAGCGGGTGCCAATGACGTCACCCACCGATGGCGGCCGGATATCTTTAACGCGCCGGTGACCCAACTGACCACCAATGCCTATGCGGGTCAGCCGAGGCCGATCGATTTGCCGAACAGGCTGAATCCCACGAAAGCCACAATGTCCAAGGTCGCGTGGGCTATCACCAGCGGCATCACCCGTTTGGTCTTGGTGTAGATCCAGGCAAAGATCAGGCCCATCACGACGTTGCCGATGAATGGCCCGAAGCCTTGGTACAAGTGATAGCTGCCCCGCAACAACGCGCTGACAACGATGGCAACGGGCGTACTCCAACCGAACTTCCCGAAACGGTCCAGCAGGTACCCCACCACGATCACTTCTTCCACGATCGCGTGGCGCACGGCGGAGAGAACCAGCACCGGCACAGTCCACCAGTACGCATCCAAACCGCTGGGCACGATCTCCGTGGTGATCCCCAGAGCCCGGCCCGCAGCGTAGAGGCCCAGGGACGGTATCCCTATGGCAGCTGCGAGTCCAAGCCCCTGCAGCACGTCCTTGCCCGGCCGCGCGAAGTTGAAACCGAGCCGGGCAAAAGCCGAGGTGCTGCCTTCCGCCTGTGAACGGCCGGGCATGGAAAGGAAATAGAACACCAACGCCACGGGCACCAACGCGAAGAAGATGTCCAGCAGCTGGTACGTGAGGTCGAAGTACTCGCGGGTGCTCTGGGACCTGTTCAGCGTTGACGTCGCCTCAGACAGCGGGGCACGGGTCATCTTGTCCAACAACTGCACCACGGAGTACACGGCCGATTGGCCCAGCGACAGACCGAGCACAATGAGGACTTCGGCACGGAGCCGGCGATGGGAAGCAAGGAACATGTACCTATCTTGCCCGCTGTAGCTGCCACTTTCCCGGGAACCGGCCGCCTTGCCGCGCCTTGGAGAACGGCCACCCTATGCTTGGTGGGATGGGCGCCCCAGCGAGAATTTTCATGATCCGGCACGGACAGTCAGCCGCCAACGCCGATACCACCATCTACAACCGCGTACCGGACTACCGGATCCCTCTCACGGAGCGCGGCGTGGAGCAGGCACGGATCGCTGGCGAGGGACTGCGGCGCAAGCTCGACGGTGAACAGGTCTGCGTATACGTTTCGCCGTACCTTCGCGCCTACCAGACACTCGAAGCCATGAACCTTGGCCCGCTGATCGAACGCGTGATAGAGGAACCGCGGCTCCGGGAACAGGACTGGGCCAACTTCCAGATCGCAGGAGAAATCGAAGACCAAAAGGAACTTCGAAATCTCTACGGCCATTTCTTCTACAGGTTCCGCGAGGGGGAATCAGGCTCTGATGTGTACGACCGCGTGTCCTCGTTCATGGAGACGCTCTACCGTCACTGGCAGAAGCCCACGTATGCGCCCAACACGCTCCTGGTGACACACGGACTGACCATGCGCCTGTTCTGCATGCGCTGGTTCCATTGGACCGTGGAGTACTTCGAGTCACTCAACAACCCGGACAATGCCGAGTTGCGCACACTGATCAGGAACGACGGCGACCAGTACAGCCTGGATTCACCGTTTAGCCAGTGGGTGCCCAGGGATGTGGACGATTCAGTCCTGCATGCACCGAGAATGCGGTTCTAGGAAGACTGCCCCCAGGCCCCGAGGACTAACTGGGGCGCGCGACGATGACTTCGGTGCCCTTGGCCTCGAACGCAGCTTTGTCTTCGGCGCTGATACCAGAGTCCGTAATGAGGTGCCGGAACTCGTACCCTGCCATGGCGGCGAAGGAGCGGCGACCCACTTTGGAGGAGTCGGCCACCACGTAGGACTCGGTGGCGCGCCGCGCCATCACGGTGTTGACCATGGCTTCGCCCTCGTCCGTGATGGTGGGTCCAAGGTCCGGGTCCACGCCGTTGACGCCGATGAACGCGATATCCAAGGCAACCTTCTGCATGATGACGTCCGTGTAGGGGCCCACGAGCTCGTAGGACCGCGGATTGAGGATGCCACCGGTGACCATGATCTTGATGTTCGGGCGGACGGCGAGTTGCGAGGCAATGTTGATCGCGTTGGTCACCACGGTGAGCGTAGGCCTGTTGGACGGCGCATTGAGGTCCTCACGGGTGGACAGGAGTTGCGCCAACGCCGTGTTGGTGGTTCCTCCGCTCAGGCCGATCACGGCTCCGGGACGAATCAGCGCCGACGCAGCCTGGGCAATGTCCTGCTTGGCCTCCGCATGGTCATCACGGTTGTAGCGTCCAGGCAGGTCGTAGGACACCGATCCAGTGGTGGCGCCACCGCGGGTTCTGCTCAGCAGCCGCTGCTTGGCGAGGCTGTCAAGATCCCGGCGGGCCGTTGCGGGTGACACGCCGAGCCGCGTGACGATGTCCTCGACTTCCACATGGCCCGATTCGGCCAGGAGATCAAGGATGGCGGTCAGCCGATCGGTGCGGGTCATGACAAGCCTTTCGCGGGTTCCGGCTATTTCGCTTTGGCGAACAGCGTCAACATACGTGCGGATTCCAGCACCAGGGCGTCCCGGCCGGCCTTGATGTACTTCCGGGAATCCACCACTGCGGGGTTGGCATCGAGGTACTCACGGACGGCGCGGGTAAAGAACCCGTTCAAATGTGTGGATACGTTGATCTTAGTCATACCAGCGCCGATAGCAGCTACGAGCATCTCATCTGTGACGCCGGAGGAACCGTGAAGGACCAGCGGTTTTCCCACTGCGGACTTGAGCCGGGCGATCAGGTGCAGGTCCAAAGCTGCGCTGCGTTCGGTCATGGCGTGCGAAGAACCAACCGCGACCGCAAGTGCGTCCACCCCCGTGGCTTCGACGAACGCCTTCGCTTCTTCGGGGTCGGTCCGGACTCCCGGTGCGTGGGCTCCGTCCTTGCCGCCTACTTTGCCGAGTTCAGCTTCAACGTAGACACCGCGCTCATGGGCGTACCGCGCCACCCGCTGTGTCACCTCCACGTTCCACTCATAGGGCAAGTGGGCGCCGTCGTACATGACCGATCCGAATCCAAGGTCCACGGCGGCCAGCGCGAGGTCCTCTGACTCCGCATGGTCAAGGTGGAGGGCGACGGGTACTGAGGCCGCGCGGGCGATTGCCAGCGCTGCGGAGGCGATCGGTTCCAGACCGCCATGGAATTTGGCGCAGTTCTCGGAAATCTGCAGGATCAGCGGAACACCGGCGGCTTCTGCGCCGGCAACCAATCCTTCAGCTGTTTCCACATGGATGATGTTGAACGCGCCTTGGCCTGTGCCGTCTGCTGCGGCCTTGTCCATCAGTTCCCGTGTGTTGACCAGGGTCACCGGGTCTCCTTCCATGTCACGATCAGTTGGTCTTCCAGCTCCTGGAACCGCGGGGAGATCTCGCCCGCGGCGGGCATGAGCACTGCCGCGGCGGACCATGCGGTAGCCCGGCGAAGAATGTCGCGAGGCGCTGTGATGCCTTCGGCGAGGGCGACGGCGGCAGCCGCCACACCGGCGTCGCCCGCTCCTGTGGGGTTGCCGCTCAAAGCCTCCGGCAGCCGGGCGGTCCAGTAGCCGCCGGGGGCGGCATGGTCGAAGGCGAGCATGCCCTCGGCCCCGGCGCTGACCAGCACTGTTCGGGCACCCATGGATATCAGCGACAACGCCGCAGCTTCCAGGCTGGACTCCCCCGTTGCCTCGGCGAGTTCGTGGTGGTTCGGCTTCAGGATGTCGGCGCCTGCCTTGGCTGCGGCGATGATTCCGGGTCCGGAGGTGTCGATGATGGCCGGGATGCTGGCGTCGTGGGCCAAGCGGATCAGTGACGGGTAGAAGTCAGCTGGCGCATCCTGCGGAAGGCTGCCGGAGCCCACCAGGACCGAAGCGGGCAGGTTGCGGTTGCCGCTCACGGCCTCCACAACCGCGGCACGCAGCGAGCGCCACTCGTCCGGCAGGAGGGCTTGGCCTTCCTCGTTGAAGATGGACGTTTCGCCGGCCACTGTGTCCACGAGCGCGATGCTGCGGCGGGTCTCGGCGGCAACTCCAACCAATGTGTGGGGCACCCCGCTGGTCCACAGTTCAGCTGCGAGCGTCTGGCCCGCCGCACCGCCAGTGGGGGCGATGGCAAGGACCGGGTATCCGATTTGATGAGTCACGCGGGCAACGTTGATTCCCTTGCCACCGGCGCGGCTCAAAGGCGTGGGCACTCGGTGGCTGGCCCCCTCGGTGATCCCCTGGACGGTGTACGTCATGTCGATGGCCGGGTTGGGCGTGACCGTGATGATGCGGTTCACCGATGATCGGTTCACTGCGTGCCTCCGTGCGGTGCGGCAGCAACGGTGTGCTGCGGAATGACAGTGGGTGTCGACTGGACGGCATTGTTTTCCAGGAGGGCCCGCGCGTTCAAGGCAGCGCCCAGCAGACCTGCGTCCTGGCCCAACTGTGCCCGGATCAGCCGGGGACGCCGCTGGAAATCGAGGATCTGCTCCACCCGCTCCCGGAGCGGCTCAAGCAATTCGTCACCGGCTTCGGCAAGTCCTCCACCGATCACTACGGCTTCGGTCCCGATGATGTTCACGCACTGGCAGATAGTGAAGGCCAGGGCATCCACGGCGTCGGCCCAGATACGGGCGGCAAGGGCATCCCCTGAGCCTGCCTTGAGCAGGACGTCACGCGCACCGTCCACTTTGCTGCCTGACGCATGGCCATAGCGTTTGGCAATCGCACCGGCGGAACCGACAGCTTCCAGGATGGTCGAGCGAGCGGTTCCCGGACCGGCGTCGGGATCCGGCACCTGGGCATGGCCCAGTTCACCGGCGAAACCGCCGGCGGTGACCGCTTGGCCGCCTGAGAACACAGCGGCGGCAATGCCGGTGCCCACCACCATCACAACCACCTCGTTGAACTCTTTCGATCCACCGAAGCTGTGCTCCACAGCTGCAGCCGAACGGACATCGTGATCGAACGCCACGGGAATCCCGAGCCGCTTCTGCGCTTCGGCAGTGAACGGAAAGTCCCGCCATCCGAGGTTGGCAGAGTAGACGCCCACCCCGGCTGCCGAGTCAACGATGCCGGGGACGATGATGCCTGCAGCCTGGGCCGCGGCACCCGGGAACTCGGATGCCAGTTCGGCCGCAAGTTCCGCGAGCCGGTCCAGGACCGCCTCCCCGGGACGTGCCGAGTCCAGCGGCGTGGGAACGCGGCGCATGCCAAGAACGGCACCATGGGCATCTACCAACCCGGCCTTGATGTCGGTCCCGCCAACGTCGAATGAGAGGACCGGTGCTGCGGCGGCTCCGAGAACCATGACAGGTACCTAGGCGGAGGCGTCGAGGATGACGGAACGCGTCAGGTTGCGGGGCAGGTCCGGATTCAGTCCGCGGACGCGTGCACGCTCCAGGGTCACTTTGTGCACGCGTGCCAATTCGGCCAGCGGGTGCTTGTCCGTGTGGATGTAGAGGGCGCCGGTGATGGCCATGTCGTTGTCCAGCCCCTCCGGCTGGGTTCCGAACAACCAGGTGACGCGGCCCGGAGCAGCGATGGAGATAGGACCGTGGCGGTACTCCATGGCGGGGTAGGACTCGGTCCAGCCCTGAACTGCTTCGCGCATCTTCAGGCCGGCTTCGTGGGCCAGGCCAACGGTCCATCCGGTGCCGAGGAAGGTGAACTGCTCAGCATCCAGGAGCTCCTGGGAAACCGGAGCGGTTACGGCGCCACGTGCATCGGCGATGGCCTGCTGCACATCGATGCCAAGGGAGGTCAGCATGTAAACCAATGCCGTGGTGGCGAAGCGGGTCTGCACCACCGAACGCTCATCGGCGTACTGGAGGCCAACCACTGCGTCTGCCAGCTCGATGATCGGCGAGGTCGTGTCGCCGATGATCGCAACGGTGGGGACGATTCCCTTCAGCTCCGCCAGGATCTCAAGTACCTCCGTGGTGGTGCCTGAGCGCGTAATGGCCACAACGGCGTCGTACTGGCGGTCCGCACTGTTGCTGTTCAGGAAGGCCTCGGACGCTGCGAACGCATCCGTCACGCCCTTGCCGGCAGATTCGCGGGCGGCTGCATAGCTCTGGGCCATGAACCAGGACGTTCCACAGCCAATGACTGCGATGCGCTTTCCATCTGCGGGGAGCAGCTGCTCGGCGCGTGCCTGCTCGACGGCGCGCTGCCAAACCTCCGGCTGGGAGACCAGCTCTTCCTCCATGAAGGCGCCCAGTGTGTTCTCGCTCATCGTGTTCCGCTCCCGCTCAGTTAATGACGTTTTCTGATCTATAGAAACACTAAACGATCATTTTCGATCTCACAAGGATCATCCACAGGAGAAAAGCGCTCACGACACGCAGGAGGCGTCATGCCGTCCTTGAGAGGCGAAAACGTGTTCTGAGTTGTTCGATTTAGTCAATATTTCGTGAACTCTTGTCAACTTCTGTCCGATGCAGCAGTCTTAGACGGTCCGCAAGAACATGATTGTTACTCGCTTGGAAAAATCAAGAAGGAGCATAATGCCCGGCTTGCCATCCCCTGGACGCCTCGCCTCGCTGAGCTTGGCCTGCGTCGTCGCTTCATCCTCGCTAGGCCTCCTGGCCATTGACCCGGCCGCCGCGGCGGCCACCAACCGCTCAGCAGACATCGTCAGCGCCGCCGACACTGCCACCATCTCGTCAGGCCAGTTGAGCGTTGACGTCTCCACTGTCTTCCCCCAAGTCCTCGGCTATACGGACCGATCCACCAAAGCCCGGCTCGATGGCACCACCACGCGACTGGGCACCATTACCCTCAACGGCACGGAGTACGCGGTCAGCGGGACCTCCACCGCCGCCGGAAAAGACACAAGGGACTACGTCCTGACCGTGCCCGATTTCGGCAACACCGTCATCAAAGCCCGGCTGTCCGTGAAAAAGAACGTGGTCTCCTTCAATGTCACGGAGATCAAGGACTCGGCAGAGCACCAGGTCAAGACGCTGCAGCTGCCACGACTGAACCTGGTGACCGTGGGCTCAGCGCAGCCCGGAGCCCAGGTGTCCACGGCGAACCTTTCCGTGGACAGGAGCGTCACCGGCGACGAGTTCACTCCTATTACTGCTGCGACTCCATTGGATGCCGCCGCCAAGAGTTCGGCCTACGCGCTGGCCAACACCGCATCCTTGGGTGCTGCCTTCGAGTCGAACGCCCTCTACGACACCTCGTCCGGTCCCGGATCGAAAGACAAGGGCCGCTTCTGGCGCCAAGCTGTCACTGACGGCGCGGGCGGCGTGTCCATGGGCGTAGCCAGCGGGCAGTGGCTTTACCGTGCCGAAGGCTCCGCCACCACCGAGGAACTCCCTTGGACCCGCGTTGCCATCACTGCCGACGCCAACGCCGATGGTGGCGTGGACTGGCAGGACGCAGCGATCGCCATGCGATCCATCCAAGTCAGCCCGAACAAGGGCGAACAGACTCCGGACAACGTGATCACCCATATCCCGTTCAACTTCGCTTCCCAGGCAACCCACCCGTTCCTGCGGACCTTGGACGACGTCAAGCGCATCTCCCTGGCAACCGACGGGCTGGGCCAGGTGGCCATGCTCAAGGGCTACACCAGCGAAGGCCACGACTCAGCCAACACGGACTACGGAAACAACTTCAACACCCGCGCCGGTGGGCTCGAAGACCTCAACAAGCTGGTCAAGGAAGGCAAGGACTGGAACGCCAGCTTCGGCGTCCACATCAACGCCACGGAGATCTACCCTGAAGCCAAGTCCTTCAGCGAAGACCTGCTCCGCGCCGACAAGGGGCTGGGATGGAACTGGCTGGACCAGTCCTACTACATCAACCAGCGGCAGGACATTAACTCCGGCAAGCTCGCCCAACGCATCAAGGAACTCCGCGAAGCCACGGACAAGAACCTGGACTTCGTCTACGTGGACGTCTACTACGAGTTCGGCTGGCTCGCCGAACGCCTGCAGCAGGAACTCGTCAAGAACGGCTTCCGGGTAGGCTCCGAATGGGCTGACCACCTGTCCCGGAACAACACCTGGTCCCACTGGGCCAACGACGAGAAATACGGCGGCTCCACCAACAAGGGCATCAACTCCCAGATCCTGCGCTTCATCAACAACACCCAGTCCGACGTCTGGAACCCGGACCCCAAGCTCGGTGTGAGCCACATCGTGGAGTTCGAAGGCTGGACCGGACAAAACGACTTCAACGCGTTCAGTGAGAACGTCTGGACGGCCAACCTTCCGGCAAAGTTCCTGCAGCACCACGACATCACCAAGTGGACCCCGGAACGCATCGACCTCGCCGACGGCGTGGCCGTCACCGGAAACACCGCGGCCGAACGCAACATCACGGTGAGCGGGACATCCGTGTTGCAAGGCGGCACGTATCTGCTTCCGTGGTCTTCCAAGGAAAACGGCAAGGCGGACAAGCTCTACCACTACAACCCTGCCGGTGGCGCCAGCACCTGGACCCTCACCAAGGAGTTCGCCAAGTCCACCTCGCTGGAACTGTTCAAGCTGACGGACAACGGACGCGTGAAGGTCGCGGATGTTCCCGTCGTCAACGGCCAGGTCAGCATCACGGCAGACGCCAAGACGCCCTACGTCCTTGCCCCGAAGAACAACAAGGCCGATCTCCCCAAGAAGGCCGACTTCGGCGACGGCACGGCGTTCAATGATCCCGGCTTCAACGGCACCGACCTCTCCCCGTGGAACCCGGCCGGAACCGTCACCCAGGTCCGCGACGACAAAGGCCGCCGGTTCGCCGAAATGGGGGCAGCGGCGTCGTCCATCAGTCAGGAAGTAAAGCTCGACGCCGGAACGCAATCAGTCAGCGCGTGGATCGAAATCCAGCCTGGCAAGACCCGGCCCACCACACTGTCGGTAGACATCAAGGGCAAGACGGAGAGCATCACCATCGATTCGTCCAACGCCGAAAACTACGTGGCAGGCGACGAAAAGCACGGTACCGCGTTCCAGCGTGTAAGGGTCCTGGTGGACGTGCCCAAGAACAACACCATGGCCACCGTTTCCGTGAAAGCGGCCGACGGCGATGCCACAGTGCGCGTCGATGACTTCCGGGCGGTGAAGACCACCCGCGTCGCCACCAGTGGAGTGCTCAGCGAGGACTTCGAGAACGTCGACCAGGGCTGGGGGCCATTCGTGAAGGGCGACGCCGGCGGCTCCACCGACCCCCGTACCCACATCACCGAACGCCGCGAACCCTTCACCCAGAAGGGCTGGGACAGCAACGTCATAGACGAAGTGCTGGACGGCAACTGGTCACTGATTGCCCACGATGAGAACCTCGCCCCCGACGACGGTCCGGGCATGGTGTACCGCACCACCGAAGCCACAGTCCCTTTCCAGGCGGGCCACAAGTACAAGGTGTCCTTCGATTACCAGAACTCCAAGGCCGGTCAGTACGCCTGGGTTTCCGGTTATGACTCGCAGGCAGGCCCCGCAGTCACAGGTAGCCAGCCAATCGACGCGAAAACCTCCACCGGACGGTTCGAGCAGATCCTGGATACCGGCTTCTGCGGGGACTACTTCGTGGGGCTGCAGCGCACGGGCAGCTCGAATGGTTCCGACTTCACCCTGGACAACCTCCTGGTGGAGGACCTCGGCGCCTCTGAAGCTGTCCCGGCCTGCGCACAGCTCTCAGCGGCACTTCAGGGCGATGTAGTCCAGCAGGGCAAGGCACAGGATTTCGTGACCACGTTTGTTTCTGACGAACCGGCCGCCATCAGCGGACTGGCCGTTGCCCTCGAACTGCCCGAGGGCTGGACGGCAACCCCGTCCACCCCGGCAACCGCGGCCACCCTGCCCGCAGGAGGCACCCTTGCAACCACGTGGAAAGTCACCGCACCCCCTTCGGCTGACGGCGACTACCCCATCACGGCCAAAGCCAGCTACACCACTACTTCTTCGCCGGCAGGCAGCCGAACCATCAGCACCACTGCCACCGTCCGGACCCTGCCCAAGCCGCCGCAGACCACCGTGTTCGCCAGCGATCACCCCTGGGTCAGTGCCACCAACGGCTGGGGTCCTGTTGAGAAGGATCAGTCCAACGGCGGAACAGGCGCCGGGGACGGAACGCCGCTCACCCTGAACGGCACTGTCTACGCCAAGGGCTTGGGTGCCCACGCCAACGGCAATGTCCGCTACTACCTCGGCGGCTACTGCACTGCCTTTACCGCCACGGTAGGCATTGATGACGCCCAGCCGACGCGGGGCAGCGTGAAGTTCTCCGTGGTGGCGGACGGCACCACAAAGGTCACAACCCCGGTACTGGGAGCCACCAGCGCTCCCCTGCCGCTTACCGTTGACGTCACAGGCGCCCAGTACGTGGAGCTGGTAGCCAACGACGCCGGCGACTCCAACGGCAACGACCACGCGGACTGGGCCGATGCCAAGTTCACCTGCTCCTCCACGTCCCAGGAGCCACCGGCGCCCGTCCTGCAGGGCACAGTCTTCGCCTCGGACCTGCCCTGGATCGGCAGCACCAACGGTTGGGGACCGGCAGAACGGGACCGCGCCAACGGTGAGCAGAACGCCGGCGACGGTCCCGCATTGCGGCTCGACGGCGTCGTGTACCCGAAGGGCATCGGCGTCCACGCCGACTCGAAAATCAGCATCGCCACCGAGGCCAAGTGCCAGGCCTTCGCCGCTGTGGTGGGCGTGGACGACGCCAAGTTGAACAAGGGCCTGCATGGATCGGTGGTGTTCATTGTGAAGGGCGATGGCCGCGAACTTCTCCGCACACCCGTCCTCAGCGCCGACTCCACAGCACTGCCCCTCAACGTGGACATCACAGGTGTCCAGAACGTCGAGCTGATCGCCGACAAGAACGGTGACGATGCCGGCGACGACTGGGGTGATTGGGCGGACGCGAAGTTCAGCTGCGCCTAGTCCTTTCACGCCTCAGTAAAGAAGGGCGGTGTTCCTACCGGAACACCGCCCTTCTTCGTGTCGTCTTAGACGGCGCGCACGCCAGCCCGCCACACCGAGTGTGTCAGCGGGATCCCGGGACGGTAGGCCAGATGCGTGGCCGACGGCGCTTTCAGCATGTGCAGGTCTGCGCGATGACCGACCGCGAGCGACCCCACCGCCCGTTCGCCGTCGACGTCGTTCCCCGACTCGCGGCCCAACGCCAAGGCGCCGCCGAATGTGGCCGCCCGAACGGCTTCGTGGACGCTGAGGTGCATCTGGAGCACGGCTGTAGTGACGCAGAATGCCATGGAGCTGGTGTACGAGGTTCCGGGGTTGCAGTTGGCTGCGAGCGCAATCTGCACGCCGGCGTCGAGCAGTTCGCGACCAGGTGCCAGGGGCTGGCGGGTGGACAAGTCGCAAGCGGGAAGGCAGGTTGCGACGGTGCCCTTTGTTCCTTGAGCTGTGGCGGGATCCCAACCGGCCCACGTTTCAGCGAGCGCTGCGACGTCCTTGTCCGAAAGGTAGTTCACGTGGTCCACGCTCGCAGCTGCGAACTCCACGGCCAACGCCACACCGGGCCCCTCTCCGAGCTGGTTGCCGTGCACGCGCAGGCCCAGGCCGGCGTTGCGGGCCGCGGTGAGGACCCGGCGCGACTGGTCCTCCGTGAAAGCTCCACGTTCGCAAAAGACATCCGCCCAGCGGACGTGCGGCAGGACGGCGTCCAGCATTTCCCCGCACACCAGGTCCGTGTATTCCTCCGGATCGGCGCCGTTCGGGACCAAGTGCGCGCCAAGGTAGGTGACCTCGTCCACTTCGGCCGCGGCGATGCGGGCACTGCGGGCTTCGTTCTCAACATCCAGTCCGTAGCCGGTCTTGCTCTCCAGGTACGTGGTGCCTTGCGAGACGGCCTCAGCCACGCGTTCCCGCACGAGGCGGGTCAGTTCGTCGTCGCTGACACTGCGGGTGGCGCCCGTCGTGACCGCGATTCCGCCGGCGCTGTAGCTTTCGCCGGCCATTCGCGCTTCGAACTCCGCTGTGCGGTCACCCGCGAAAACAAGGTGGGAATGCGAATCGACCCAACCGGGCAGGACGGCGCGGCCTTCGGCGTCGATCTTCTCGTCAGCCGCGGGGGCGTCCTTGCTGGACCCTATCCACGCGATGCGTTCACCGTCGAACACGATCGCCGCGTCCTTCAGGACCCGGTGTTCCAGGTCCTGGGTCATCAGCTCGCCGATGTTGGTGATGAGTGTGCTGGTCCCGTTCGTGTTTCCGCTCATGACCCTATTGTTCAGCGCCGGATGGACCAGCGGACAGCCGCGAGGTCCTCCGCTGTCCGGGATTCCGGACTGTTCGGTGGAATCGTGCCGAGGATCAGTGCGGCGGCCAGCTCGGCGATGGCCGACGACGTCTGGAAACCGTATCCGCCCTGACCGGCCAGCCAGAAGAAGCCGGTTGCCTCGGCGTCGAAGCCGACCACGGGAACGCCGTCCGCGGCCTCGGTCCGCAATCCCGTCCAAGCACGGTCCACGGAATGGATGCCCAAGGTGGTCACAGCGTTGAGCTTGTTGATGAGCTTTTGAATGTCACCCGGGTAGGGCTTGGCATCCTCAGCGCCGCTCGGCACGGTTTCCGACGGCGAGATCAGCACCTGGTTGCCCTCGGCCCGGAAGTAGAACGTATCGTCAGCGGCACACACCATGGGTGTTTCCGGCGTGAGCGGGTTCTGTACATTCACGATCGCAGCGGTCCGCCGGAACGGCTGAAGTCCCAGCTTTTCCACGCCGCTGATGACAGCCAGCTCGTCAGCCCACGCACCAGCGGCATTAACCACGACGGCGGACTGGAAGCCTTCCGTGCCTGCCCCTACCTGCCAGCCGCTCCCCAAGCGCTGGGCCGAATGCACTTTGGCGCCGGTGATGATGTCAACGCCGGCGGCTTCTGCAACCTGCCGGTGTTCCTCGAGCAGCAATGGTGCATTACAGCCGAAGGAGCCGTTGTCCAGCCCCGCAGCCGTAAAGGATTCCGGGTTGAGCGCCGGGCACAGGCGCATGGCTTCTTCGTGGGTTATGGGATGCATGTTGCCTCTGGCCTCTGCGCGCACCGTCTCCTGGTCCCCCACCAGCATGAAGCCTCTGGGTGTCAGGATCGGCTGGGCGGCTTGAGCATCCCTTTCCGCGAGCATCTCCAGCGTCCGGACGGTCAGCTCCTGCACCACCGTCGGCCCGCAACTGGGAATCAGTTGGCGAGCCGACCGGGAGGACGTGTGGAAGGCAAGGGTTTGTTCTGCCTCTACGAGAGCCACCGTGCATTTTCCCGCGAGGGCCGAAGCCAAGGACAGACCTGCGATCCCGCCGCCAACGATTACCACGTCATAATTCGATGCCATGGTGCCATCCTTTCAGACGGTGCCGGGCAGGGACAGGATTCCGCTCCTGCCCCCGACGCTCTCTCACATCACCACCCCTAACCCCACGCCCTCTCCCACATCACCACCCCCAAGAACGCGACGCTTTGTCACTTCCGTCAAGAAAGTGAAAGAGCGTCGGTGGGAAAGAGACGGTAAGTGAAAGAGCGTCGGTGGGAAAGTGACGGTAAGTGAAAGAGCGTCGTACTTAGGCGACTGCGGCGCGACTCTTGACGAACGCCTGAACACACGCTTCGACGTCGTCGGCGCTCTGCCTGGCGAGCAACTACCTGCAGACGCTCGCTCACCTCATAGCCCTTTAACCCAAACGCCCTCTCACTTCCGTCAAGAAAGTGAGAGGGCGTCGGTCGGAAAGTGACGGTAGGTGAAAGAGCGACGTACTTAGGCGACCGCGGCGCGACTCTTGACGAACGCCTGAACGCACGCTTCGACGTCGTCCGTGCTGTGCGCGGCGGAGAGCTGGACGCGGATACGGGCCACACCCTTGGGCACTACGGGGAAGCTGAAGGCCGTGACGAAAACGCCGTTGTTGAGCATTTCGTCGGCAACCTTGGCTGCCACCACGGCGTCGCCGAACATTACCGGGATGATGGCGTGTTCGCCGTCGAGCAGTTCGAAGCCTTCCTCGCTCATGCGGCTGCGGAAGAGCGCAGCGTTCTCGAAGAGGCGGGTGCGAAGTTCACCGGATTCCTGCACAAGTTCGATCGCCTTGATGGTGGCCGCAACGATGGCCGGGGCGAGGGAGTTGGAGAACAGGTACGGGCGGGCTTTCTGGCGCAGCATGGCGACGATCTCGCCGCGACCTGACACGTAACCGCCCGAGGCGCCGCCAAGTGCTTTGCCGAACGTGCCCGTGTAAATGTCCACGCGCTCGGAAACACCAGCGTGCTCAGGGGTTCCGGCGCCGGTAGAGCCCATGAAGCCCACGGCGTGGGAGTCGTCCACCATGACCAGGGCGTCGTGTTTCTCGGCGAGGTCGCAGATGGCTTCGAGCGGCGCGAGGTAGCCGTCCATGGAGAACACGCCGTCCGTGACGATGATCTTCCGGCGGGAGCCCTCGGCCTCAACCAGCTTCGCCTCGAGGTCGGCCATGTCCTGGTTGGCGTAGCGGAAACGCTTGGCCTTGCTCAGGCGGATGCCGTCGATGATGGATGCGTGGTTCAGGGAGTCCGAGATGATGGCGTCTTCGGGGCCGAACAAGGACTCGAACACGCCGCCGTTGGCGTCGAAGCAGCTGGAGAACAAGATGGTGTCCTCGGTGCCAAGGAAGGCCGAGACACGGGTTTCAAGTTCCAGGTGGAGGTCCTGCGTGCCGCAGATGAAGCGCACGGAGGCCATACCGAAGCCGCGCTCGTCCATGGCTGACTTGGCGGCGGCGATGATGTCCGGGTGATCGGCCAGGCCAAGGTAGTTGTTCGCGCAGAAGTTCAGAACCCTGTTGGCGGGCTGGCCGAGCTGTCCTGCCGCGATGTGGCTGGCCTGCGGGGAATCGATGTGGCGCTCGGTCTTGAACAGTCCGGCCTCGCGGATCTGGTCCAGTTCGCCCTGCAGTTGGTCTTTGATGGCTGAGTACATGGGGTGCTCCTAAAGTTTTTCGGGGATCCGCTTACAGTTCAGTCCAGTCGAGGACCACTTTGCCGCCGGTGCCGTTGCGGGCGATTTCGAAGCCCTTTTCCCAGTCGGCTGCGGACAGCTTGTCGGTGACGACGGCGGAGATGCTGCGGTGCAGCACGGGGTTGGAGGACAGCATGGCGCTCATGGCGTACCAGGTCTCGAACATTTCGCGGCCATAAATCCCCTTGAGGGTCAGCATGTGCGTGACAACCTTGCCCCAGTCGATGTCGATGGACTGGCTGGGAAGGCCCAGCATGGCGATGCGGCCGCCATGGTTCATGTTGTTGATCATCTCAGGCAGCGCCGTGGGGTGTCCGGACATTTCGAGTCCGATGTCGAAGCCTTCGCGCATGCCGAGTTCCTGCTGTGCCTCACGGACCCGCATTTTGGACACGTCGACGGCGAGGTCCACGCCCATCTGCCGGGCGAGTTCCAGGCGCGGAGCCGAGACGTCGGTAATGGCGATCTTGCGTGCGCCGGCGTGGCGGGCGACGGCGATGGCCATGAGGCCGATAGGCCCGGCGCCTGTGATGAGCACGTCTTCTCCGACCAACGGGAAGCTGAGGGCCGTGTGGACGGCGTTGCCGAAGGGATCAAAGATGGCACCGAGTTCAGGGGTGACGGATTCGTCGTGGTGTACCCAGACGTTCGTTTCCGGGATGACAACGAACTCTGCGAATGCGCCGTCGCGCTGTACGCCGACAGACACCGTGTGGATGCACATCTGGCGGCGCCCGGCGCGGCAGTTGCGGCAGATCCCGCAGACTACGTGGCCTTCACCGGAGACCCTGTCCCCCACCTTGACGTCGCGGACGTCCTCGCCGATTTCAACCACTTCACCGTAGAACTCGTGGCCGGCGATCAGAGGCGCCTCGATGATGCCCTGCGCCCAGGCGTCCCAGCTCTGGATATGGAGGTCGGTGCCGCAGATGCCAGTGGTCATGACACGGATCTTGACGTCGGACGGACCGGCCTCGGGCTCGGGGCGGTCGACGAGTTCGAACCCTGCGTGCGGTCCGGATTTGTACAGAGCCTTCATGGAATTCCTCACTGGCTAGTCGCTGCTTCACTGCTGCTGAGTCCATTAGAGCCCCGCCTACGATTTAGCACAACTAGATTCTTCTCAATCAACGATTTAGGATTTGCTAATGGAAATCCATCAGTTGCAGATGCTCAGGGAACTCGGCGACCTTGGCAGCGTGAAGGCAGTGGCGGAGACTTTGATGGTCACGCCGTCGGCCGTTTCCCAACAACTCGCTCTGTTACAGAGGTCGGTGGATGTGCCGTTGACGCGCAAGGAAGGCCGGGCCCTGGTGCTGACCGACGCAGGCCGGGTCCTCGCTGAGGCCGGTGCCGCCGTCGTGAACGCCATGGCAGATGCGCGGGCAGCAATCGGCGCGTACCACGATGCTCCCGACGCACCCGTGAGCGTAAGCGCCTTCCACAGTGCGGGGCAGGCGCTGTTCGCGCCGCTGGCGGCCCTGTTGGCGTCCGACGGCGGGAACTCGCCGAGGTTGCGACTCTCGGACGAGGATGTGGCACAGGAGGATTTCCCGGGCCTCGTTGCCCGCTACGACCTGGTCCTGGCGCATCGGATGGACAACAGCCCACCATGGCCCGAAGACAAAGTGGCCGTTATTTCGCTGGCCGACGAGCCGCTGGACATTGCGTTGCCCGCAGATCACCCGCTGGCGTCCCGTAGCGAACTGGAGCCGTCCGACGTCGTCGATGAACCGTGGGTGACCAGCCGCGATGGCTACTCCCCCGCGGACGTCCTGGCCGCCGTCGTTGCCGTGAGCGGGCGCCCGGCAGAGGTGCTGCACCGCATCAATGACTATTCAACGGTTGCCGCGCTCGTCTCGGCAGGTGGCGCGATCGGGCTGCTGCCGAGGTTCACGGCGCGCCGCGTCCTGGATGCCGGGGTGGTGCTGCGGCCCCTCGCGGGTGTGAACTCGGTGCGCAAGATCGACATCCTGGCCCGCCCGGAAACACTTAAACGGAAATCGGTCATGACGGTTTGCGAGTCACTTCAAACCGTCATGACCGGGCTTTCAAAACCCCGCTAACCCAAGTAGGTCGGTCAGTCGCGGACCAAGGCGGGCTGGCCGGCGTCGAAGTACTCCACGAGCTCAGCCGGGAGCTCCGGGACTTCCAAAGCCGAGCCGTCGCCGCGCAGTGACTGGGCAGCGAGGATACCCGCCACCACGGCCTGGCGAGCGGCGATGGGACTCGTCTGGGTCTGGCCGCCCTCCGAGGCGAACCGGAGGAATTCCTCGATCAGGCGCGGATCCGCGCCACCGTGGCCACCTTCGCCGTCCTGGATCTCGATGACCTCGTCCGGTGCCGCGAAACCGGAGGTCCGGCTGGTCCACACATTGATGGTCTCTCCGGGACCGTCGCCGAAGTTTTCGATCCGCCCCTTGGTACCGATGATGGTGTAGTTACGCCAGTAGTCCGGCGTGAAGTGGCATTGCTGGTAGGAGGCCAGCACCCCGTTGTCCAGGACCATGTTCATCATGGAGATGTCCTCGACGTCGATCACCTCTGCCAGGTCCTTCTGCTCCGTGGGCGGCCAGTTGTCCACCGAGAACCACTCGCCCATGCGCTTGCCGTCGTTGTTGCTGCGGCTGGTCACATCGCCATACACGGCGAGGTCGCCTACCGCGGAAACACGCTTGGTGTAGCCACCGGCCAGCCAGTGGATAACGTCGATGTCGTGCGCACCCTTTTGCAGCAGCAAGGACGTAACGTTGGCGCGCTGCGCGTGCCAGTCCTTGAAGTAGTAGTCGCCGCCATTGCCCACAAAGTGTCGGCACCAGATCGCCTTGACGTCGCCGATCCGGCCGTCCTCGATGAGTTGGCGCATCTGTACTACAACCGGCATGTGACGCATGTTGTGCCCCACGTACAACCGGGTCCCGGTCTCATAAGCGGTCTGCAGAATCAAGTCCGCAGCATCCAGCGTGACGTCCAGCGGCTTCTCGCAGAACGTCGGGATGCCTGCCTTGAGCGTAAGAACGGCGACGGCGGCGTGCTGGTTATCGGGGGTCAGGACCAGAACGGCGTCGATACCGCTGGCCAGCAGTTCCTCGAGGTCGCCCGTGACCCGGGCAGAGGGGATGCGCTCTGCCGCATCCGCCCGACCGCGCTCGCTCAAGTCGCAGACAATCGTGACTTCCGAACCCTGCCCCGGCTTGTGGGCGTGTCGCCACAATCCCGAACGCAGGCCGAAGCCCACGATTCCGACCTTCAAATCCTTTTCCATGGTGTGCAATTTCCTTCTGCTGTTTCCTAATAAAGTCTGGTTGCGGCGCTGCGATGCGGCGCCGATTCGCGCACGAACAAGTGCCACGGGAAGTCAAGGACCAAGGGGGCTCCGGCGTCCCCGCCAGTTGCCCGTTCGTTGGTTGCCACGTCCTGGCCGCTTGCCCGCCGCAGGAGCAAACGGGCGAGTTTGTCGAAGAAGTCCACGGGACCAACAGTGCTCAGTGACGGCGTCATCCGCTCACCCTCAACCGTGTTGCCCACACCGATGATGTCCACGTCCTTGCCCACCACCAGACCCAGCCTTTGCGCGGCGTTGACCGCACTGACCGCCGCGAAATCCGTGGTGGCGTAGATCGCGGTGGGACGGTCCGGCATTGCCAGCAAACGCATCGCCGCTGCGTACGCTCCGGCCGTGGTTCCATCGAACAGGCCCAGATAGTCCTGCCGTTCCGGAATTCCCGCGCCTGCCAGGGCATCCGAGTATGCGCGGTAACGGTTTCCCCCGGCCGTACCGTCCGGCGTGGCCCGGCTCAGGCAAGCGATCCGACGGTGACCGTGCAACAAGTGCTCCACAGCCATCCGGCATCCCGGTTCGGCGATGGAACGGATGACGTCAAATTTCTCGGCCTCAAGCTCCTCGTCAAACACCACGAGCGTGGTCCCGTGATCGGCCAGCCGCCGCAGCGCGTCCCGCTGATCTTCACGGACGGCGTCCACGAACACAGCGTCGGCGTTGTGGGTGCCCAGAACCTTGACCCAGTCGGCGTCGCCGAGGATCATCGGCGTGATCCCGAACGGTGCCGCGGCCCGCTGCACTGCCTCAATGACGGACAACGACCACGGATCGGACAGCATCGTCAGCGAAAGAATCACTGTGTTGGTCCGGCCAGTCCGGATGGCTCGGGCCGCCTGGTTGGGCCGGTACCCCAGCCGCTCTGCAGCCGACTTGACCTTCTCCGCCGTCGGGTCCGAAACGCCCGGGCCGCCGTCGCCGCGCCGTCCTGACAACACGTAGGAAACCGTGGCTGTGGAAACGCCGGCAAGCTCGGCCACCATCCGGATGGTGGGACGGATTCCCGTACTGCTCGCTTTTGCCATGTTTCCCCCTGGTGTCTGTGGTCGGCGGCTGGTGAGCCCGCTTGTTGTGTCATTCTTACGTGCCGAATGATGTTGTGTTGAGAGGCCTGCTCTGCGTGTCCGGAAGCGTCCACGACGCGCAGAGCGGGCCCCGCAACGTGAAGTCAGCTCTTGAAGACCGGTGCGGCCGGGTCCAGTGCTGCCTGGTACTCCTCGCGCATCTTGTCGCCGCCTTCGCTCTTCCAGCGCTTGACAGCATCCTTGAGCTCATCGATCTTGGCGCGGCCCGTGATGATGTCCACCACCTTGTCCCGGAGCTGCTTGGTGATCTTGGCGCCCACCTTGGCGTTGGTGTCCGAGTAGGACCCGTTGGTCGGGTTGCGCCACGCCAGTTCGAGCAACTTCTCTTCCTGCTGGCTGACATAGCGGGTATCGTCGTCGAAGCCCGGGTTGAAGATGACGTTCTCCGGGCTGGACATGATGTTGAGCGCCGAGACCAGGCCCGGAGCGTTGGTGGTTCCGGTTTCCGTGCGGGCCGGGTTGCCCGAGGCGTCAATCGTGTAGTCCTGGCCCAGCTCGCCGAAGTTCTTCTGCATGTACTCCACCGTGCCGAACGGTGCGGACAGGTAGTTGACGAGCGCGAGCAATTCGCGGATCTTGCCCTCGTCAGCCTTCTTGAACGGCGTGAATCCAACAGTGCCGTAACCCATGTCGTAGGTCGGCTTGACCTTGCCGTCGGCGCTGAACGGAACCAGGATGTCGAACTTGGTCTGCTTGTTCAGTGCCCGGTAGCCGCGGATGTCGTGAGGGCCGGAGACCACCTGGGCTGCGACGCTGCCGTTGACCACGCGCGAACGGATATCCGTGGCCTTCGAGTCCGGGTAGAACACGCCAGCCGCGAACATCTTGGCGGTGAATTCCACGCCGGCCGCGTACTCGTCCGTTTCGAAGAGGTGCGTGAGCGTACGGTCTTCGTTCACTGCCCAGCTGTTCGGGGCGCCGTACCATTCGGTGACCATGTGGAGGGCATTGGTGTAGGCCGGCTCCAAAGCGTACTTCTGGTCGCCTGGACGGGTCAGCTCCTTGGCTTTGTCCAGGAACTCCTCCGCGCTGCTGGCCTCGAAGCCGCCCACCTGAGCCCAGACGTCGTGGTTGCCGAGGTACACCTGGCCGAACGGGGTGCTCGGGATGGGTGCGCCCCAGATCTTGCCGTTGACGACGGCGGTCTTCCAGGAATCGGGCTTAAGCGCAGCGAGGTTGGGGTACTCGAGGACAGCGTCACCGGAGAGGTACGGCGTGAGGTCCTGGAATTTGGCTTCCAGCATGGGACCCACGTTCGGGATGCCCTGGTTCGGCGGAACCCACATCATGTCCGGGAGGTCGTTGCTGGCCAGGACGGTGGCGAACTTGGCCGGGTAGCCGTCTCCAATGTCTTCGGCGATCTGCAGTTCAAGGTCGCCGCCGAGCTTGGCGTTGAGGCGCTGCCAGAAGGGGTTGTCGTGCAGCCCCGGACTCATGGTGTCGAACGTTTCTGTCAGACCGCTCACCTTGCCTTTGAGGGGCGGCGTCTTCACGGACTGCACAGCGGTGGGCAGTTTGAAGTAGCCGGCCTGGAGGCCTTTGGCGTTGCCTGCAATATCCGGGGTCACACCGGTGAATTCCTTGTAGGTGGGCAACTTGACCGAGGCGGAGGCAGCGGCGCCTCCGCTGCTCGCGGCTCCGCCACCACCGCAGGCAGACAGGCCGACGGCGGTCACGGCCAGGCCTGCAAGGCCAAGGAAACCGCGGCGGCTGAATCCAGCCTGTGAGGAAGTGCTCGTCATGGCATAACCCTTTCTGGTTACTTTTGGTTGGGGTTTCAGTACTGGTGGGCAGTTCTTGGGGCTAGCCCTTGACGGCGCCGGTGATGACGCCCTTGGCAAAGTGCTTTTGGAGGAACGGGTAGACCATCAGGATGGGGACCAGTGCCACCACCACAACGGCCATCTGGATGGACTGCGGCGGAGGCGTGGTGGTGATTCCCAGTTGGTCTGCCGCGCCGCTTCCCTGGACAACGAAGTTGCGGAGCAGCAGCTGGATGGGCCATTTGCTGTGGTCGTTGATGTACAGCAGGGCGTTGAAGAACGAGTTCCAGAAGCCCACTGCGTAGAACAAACCGACAACCGCGATCACTGCCTTGGACAACGGCATGACGATCCTCCACAGGATCTGCCAGTCGTTGGCGCCGTCGATCCTGGCACTTTCGATCAGTTCATTGGGGATGTTCATGAAGAACGAGCGCATCACCACAAAGTTGAACGCCCCGAAAATGCCGGGGAGGATCAGGGACCACAACGAGTCCAGCAGGCCAAGCTGGCGGATCATCAGGAAGGACGGAATGAGGCCCGGGGCGAACAGGAGCGTGAACAGCACCGCGAGGATCACAGGACGGCCAAAGAGGACGGTACGGCTGGTGGCATAGGCCATGGTGATGGTCACGAAGAGGGCCAATATGGTGCCTACTGCGGTGATCAGCATGCTCACGCCGAGTGACTGCAGGACCATGGGGCCCTTGAAGATGGTGGCGTAGGCCTCCAAGGTGGGTCGCTCGGGCCAGAGGACGAAGCCGCCGGCCTTCACGAGTTGTTCGGTGTCCGCCAGTGAGGTTGAGACCACCAGGAGGATGGGCGTCAGGATGGACAAGCTGAACACGATCAAGACCACTGCTTTGACCGTCTGGTACAGGGCGGAAGGCTTTTCCTTCCACACCGGGCGCTTGGGGCTGTACGTCAGTTCCCGGGGTTTCCTGGTGAAAAGTGTTGTTGCCATGGGTGTCTCCTAATCTGAAAGCGGCGTGCTAACCGGGCTTAGCGTGCTTGCTTTGCAAAAATTCCGTCTTCGCCGAAGCGGTGGGCAAGTTTGTTGGCTCCGTAGATCAGCAGGGCACTGACCACGCCCTTCGCCAGGCCGGCTGCCGCGCCAGAGCTCCACCCGCCTCCTACTACACCGGTGTAGTAGGTGAAGGTGTCCAGTACTTCGGCGGCGCCGGCTCCCACGGCATCCCGTTGGAGGATGAACTGCTCGAAACCAACCGAGAGAATGTCGCCGATACGCAGGATCAGGAGCAACACGATGACCGGCCTCAGACCTGGAAGGGTGATGTGCCACATCCGGCGCCACCGTCCTGCGCCGTCCGCAGCGGCCGCTTCGTACAGCGAGGCATCGATGCTCGCCAGCGCGGCCAGGAAGATGATCATGGCCCAGCCCGCGTCTTTCCAGATCATCTGGACCACCACCATCAAGGGGAAGGTCTCGGGGTTGGTCATGAAGGGAATCGGGTCCATGCCCCAGTCCCGGAGCAGATTGTTGACAAAGCCTGCGCCGCCCAGCATCTGCTGGAAGAAGGCGATCACCAGAACCCAGGACAGGAAGTGAGGGAGGTAGGCGATGCTTTGGAAGACCTTGCGGACCCGTGTGCTGATCAGTGAATCAACGATCAGCGCAAGGACCAGCGGGACCGGGAAGAGGAAGACCAACTGCCAGGCCGCCAGGTACAGGGTGTTCCAGAAGGCGTGGGTGAAGTCCGGGTTTGCGAACAGGTCCACGAAGTTCTGCCATCCGACAAAAAGGCTGTCGCCGATGCCGAGGTAAGGCTGGTAGTCCTGGAAAGCGATAACGTTGCCCAGGATGGGGATGTAGAAGAAGAGCAACAGGAAGGCCACGCCCGGGACCATCATGAGGAGCATCTGCTTGTCGCGCTTCAGACGGGACCGGAAGCTCTGCTTGGGGGCTTTGCTGCCCTTGCGTTTCCGCGGGCCGGCCAAGGTTCTTCCTGCCTCGGACTCCGGGACTCGGCGCGCTTCCGGCAATGCCGGAGCTTGTTTCGTCGTCGAGTTCATACTGTCTCCTCAAGTGCTGAGCTAGAACCACATGTGATTCAAGCCACGCTCGTTAACCGTTTAACAAACCATAAGTGACCGCCGTCTCATTTGCAAGATCGTGATCGAAACTGCTCACAAAAATCAGCTTTCATCATTTCTGCGGGAGATGGGCACCGGTAGAATTTGACGAGCGGCACGCCTGCCGAGGGTTGGCTGGCAGCGCCGCACCCGTTGCCGCCGTTCGCACCAGTAGGAGCGGGTGCGCGCGGCGGGAAAAGGTGCACTGCCGGGGAAAGGGTGGTGCGCGTAGCGGGAAGAGGTGCGCTGCCGGCAGACGAGGCGGGCAGCGGTGGAATCACACAAGGGGTTGGTATGGCAGATTGTTGCAGTCCGGGCGCAGGCGCCAGGGATCATTCGATGCCAGGTCTGGCTCTCCCCCTGACCGAGGCGGGCGGAGCCAGCGGCGAGAGCACCGTCGTCGTGCGTTCCGCTCAGGGGTCGCCTCCCGTGACCCGTTCCGCAGCGGCGCGCCAGCCCGACGTCGATATCCCGGCCGGGCGCTTCGCCATGGGCGACCCCTTCGATGAAGGGTACGAGGGCGACGGCGAGTCCCCGGTACACCAGGTGACGATGTCCCCCTTCCGCATCAGTGCCACCACCGTGACCAACGAAGAATTCGCGGAGTTCATCGATGCCTCCGGTCACCGCACGGAGTCAGAGGTCTTCGGGACCTCGGCTGTGTTCCACCTGGCCGTCGAAGCGAACGAACAGGACATCCTCAACCGGGTCAACGGCGTGCCGTGGTGGTTCAACGTGCGCGGCGCGGACTGGGCCCACCCGGCCGGCCCCCTCTCCAACTGGCAGGACTTCCCGGACCACCCCGTGACCCACGTGTCGCACAACGATGCCTTGGCATACTGCGAATGGGCCGGGCGACGCCTGCCTACCGAGGCCGAATGGGAGTACGCTGCCCGCGGCGGTGTGGCCGGTCAGCGCTACCCCTGGGGCAACGATCTTCACAACAAGGCCGCCGGCGCGGCAGCCCACAACTGCAACATCTGGCAGGGTGAATTTCCGGTCCGTAACGACGTCGAGGACGGCTACCTCACCACGGCACCGGTCCGTTCATTTGCGCCCAACGGCTACGGCCTGTACCAGACCAGCGGGAACGTCTGGGAGTGGTGCAGCGACTGGTTCCTGCCCAAGTACTACAAGACGTGCCTCTCTGCCGGGACGGTCCAAGACCCCCAAGGACCCACGATCGGGCGCGGCAGGGTGATGCGTGGCGGCTCCTACCTCTGCCACGACTCGTATTGCAACCGTTACCGGCTGGCCGCAAGGAGCTCGAACACCTCGGATTCGGCCAGCGCCAACCTCGGCTTCAGGACGGTAGCGCTGTAACTACTTGTGGGCGTGCTTCATGCCGTGCCCCTTGAGCGCAGCAGGGAACTCGCCTGACACGATGCGCGTTGCTGTCACTGTGCCGTTCTTGGTGCCGGCGACCCTGACAGTGTCACCGATTTTCAGGTCCGCCGCGCTGGCAGACGGCAGAGTGGGCCTTCCTTTGCCGTTCCGCAGCTCCGACAGGTCTCCGGGAAGCTTGGAAATACGCGTGTCGGCATTGATGTCGTACCGCTGCGTGAAGCCGTCCTCGCTCTTGACGGTCACTTCGGAATCGCTGACTGCTTCGATGGTTCCGGCCTGCGTGATCACCGTGCGATACGTTCCGTCCGGGTTCTTCACGACGTGCTCGCCATGGATGGCATGTCCGCGTCCCTCACCAGGCTTCTCGTCAGCAGGGGCGGAGGGGCTCGGTGAATCGGTGGCGCTTGGTGTAGTGCTCGACGGCGAAGGGCTGGGTTGGGTGCCTGCCCACACGGCAGCTGCACCGCCGCCGGTCAGAACAACGGCGATCCCGCCGGCGAGAAGGGCCCGGTGAAGGCCCGGTGTCATGGTGGCCATGCATCCATTGTGCGCCCCTCGCATAAGAAAGTAGCTCGCAGTTGTGGTTGTTCTGGGCTCTCAAAACAACCACAACTGCGAGCTACCTGGGCACTAAACGTCGGAGATGCTCACCGTCGCGCCCGTCAGGGCAGACTTCTGCGCGGCAAGGACGATGCGAAGGGTTCGTAGTCCAACGTTTACATCAGGCTGCGGCTGCACTCCCCCTCGTACGCCCTTGAGGAAGGCCCTCAGAAGAGCACCGTCAAAATTGGGGCCATAGGGCAGCTCAATCGGGGCACCTGTCGCAGCTTCCAAGCCACGGGCGCTCGGGCCGAAGAAGTCGATATCAACCGTTCCGGCTGTTCCGGCAACGCTCAGCTTCACGCCACCCCAGGTAGGGGCGGTATCCGGAAGGCTCCAGGAACAGTCGATTCCGGCGATCACACCGTTGTCGTAGGAGATTGTGACCAATCCCGCTGTTTCAGCCCGAGCGCGTTCGGAGTGGAGTTTTTGGTTGACGACTGCGGTAACGCTTAGCGGGTTCGCACCCATCAGGCCTTCAAGGAGATCAGCGATGTGAACTACGTGATCCACCAGCGCACCTCCGCCCGAGAGCGCGGGATCGGAAAACCACGAACGCATGCTGGGAAGTTGGCCGTTATTGCTGCCACGCACTGACACGATTTGACCCAAGGCGCCATTAAGGTGGGCGGCTTTGAGCTTTTGGAAGGTACTGGCAAACCTCACCGGGAAGGCCATCATGAGCATGACATCCGCGCCCTCTACTGCTTTCCGGATTGCAATGCCGTCCTCAAGAGTGGTCGCGAGCGGCTTTTCGCAAAGAATGTCTGCACCGGCAGCTGCAGCAAGCTCTACCAGTTCCCGGTGGCGGGCGTTCTCGCTGGTGATGACGACGGCATCCGGGCGCCAAGCCAGCAGTTCCTCAAAAGTATCCACATAGTCCACGCCCAGCCGCTCCGCCATCGCCCGTCCCCGTAATTCGCCAACCGGGTGCGGGCCTGGGTCAGATGTCAGGACAGTTACACCTTGACTCCCCTGCAGGAGCCTTACATACCCCATAGCGTGAGTGTGGGCGAAGGACATGACAGCAACTTTGAGAGGCTGTTCAGGGCTGTAGTTCATCGGGTCACTTTCCTGATGTCGTGAGAAGTTCTACAGGCTGGCCAGTTTCCAACGACAGGAGGGCCGCGTTCGCGATTCGTACGGCCTCGGCGCCGTCGTGCATGGACACTCTGGGTTCATCGTCGCTAAGGAAGGACTGAACGAACTCCCGAATTTCCAAGAAGTAGGGGCTCTCCGCTGGATCACTATCAGGAACGAGCTCGCCACCCGTTGTTGGTGCGGCTAGGTCGGCCAAGTAGTTCAGCTCCGAGGCAGAGGAATGTTGCAGGCTTCCCTTGGTTCCGGTTACCGAATATTCGGTCGTGAAGCGGATATGCTTCGGTCCC
Organism: Paenarthrobacter sp. NPDC056912; assembly: GCF_042786555.1. Lineage (NCBI taxonomy): Bacteria > Bacillati > Actinomycetota > Actinomycetes > Micrococcales > Micrococcaceae > Paenarthrobacter > Paenarthrobacter sp. NPDC056912. Next base: position 67,409 of record NZ_JBHUCD010000004.1, on the reverse strand, counting down.
CATAGTCCAGCTACGTGGCTGATCGCCCCTGATGCGTGCGTCAGAAGCACATGTGCTGCTTCGACGGGTTCATATGAAGTACCGGTTCGGAAGGAGACTGCCGATACGTTAGTGATCTCGCCGGCGATCCATCGGGCAGTGTCTAGGTCATGAATCATTTGGTCCATGATGAGGCCTCCAGATAGCTCTCGATCAGCGAACCATGGAGTCCTGGTGGGGAAGGCGCCCGACCTGGAGAACCTGAGAACGGCAAGGTCGCCCAAGGTTCCTTTAGCGACAGCTTCGAAGAGCCGAACATATTCGGGGAAGAATCGAACTACGTGTCCGGGGTAAAGCTTCCGCCCGAGCTTCTGGGCCAATGCGACGATTTCTGCGGCTTCGGCGTCTGTTCGGGTCAGCGGCTTCTCTGAGATGACATCTTTCCCGGCTTCAAGAGCCTTTCGAATCAGATCAGCATGGGTGTGCGTCGGAGTTGCAATGTCGACGTAGTCGACCTTCTCGAACAACTCATCCAGACTGTCAACGGCAGTACCCCCATATTGAGCGACAAGCGCCGAAGCCCCCTCTTGGGAGTAGACGTAGACGTCGGCTCCCAGGTTTAGAAGGTGCGGAAGGTGCTGGTGGCTGATTCCACCGGCGCCAACAAGTCCGATGCGGGGCGTCTTGGTCTTCTGTGTCATTTTCCTTCTATCGTTTGCAGTTTTTACAGGTTGATGTTGCACCCGCCGCGCGGCGGCCCGACCGGAAACACAGGAAAGGGCACCGGTCATCACGGTTGATGAGTCACTACAAGCCGTCATGACCGGGCTTTCCAGACCCCGCTATCCCAAGCAGGTCGCAGTACAGCACGTTTTGAGCCCCCAAAATGCGCCTAACTGCGACTCAGCGAAAACCTCACTGTGATTCAGGCCATACTCGTTAATCGTTTAACAAAACCATATGTGACGGTCATCTCTTTTTGCAAGATCATGATCGAAACTGCTCGCAGAAATCAGCTGTCATCAGTCCGGATCGAGTGTCCGCGTCCGATGGCGCCCCGCGCACAAAAAAGTAGCCCGCAGTTGTGGTTGTTCTGAACTCTCAAAACAACCACAACTGCGAGCTACTTGGGCGTGGGACCGCCGGAGCTTTAGCCCTCTACGCCGAGCTTCTCCAGGATGAGTTCCTTGACGCGGCCAGCGTCAGCCTGGCCACGGGTGGCTTTCATGACACCGCCAACGATCGCGCCAATGGCTTGGATCTTGCCACTGCGGATCTTCTCCGCGACGTCCGGCTGAGCAGCCAATGCGGCGTCGATGGCTTCCAGGAGGGGACCGTCGTCGGACACAACAGCCAGGCCACGCTTCTCGACGATCTCCGCCGGGGTACCCTCGCCGGCAAGGACACCGTCCAGGACCTGAGTGGCCATCTTGTTGTTGATCTTGCCGTCTTCGACGAGCTTGTTCAGCTCAACGATGACCTGCGGCGTGACACCGAGTTCGGCGGGATCGACGTCGGCAACCTTGGCGCGGCCGACGATCTCGCCCATCCACCACTTGCGGGCGACATCGGCGGACGCACCTGCAGCGATGGTCTCCTCGATGGAATCCATGACACCGGCGTTGACAACGTCGCGGAATTCCAGGTCCGAGTAGCCCCAGGCTTCCTTGAGGCGCTTGCGGCGCTCTGCCGGCGGCTCGGGAAGGGTGGCGCGGAGTTCTTCCACCCACTCACGGGAGGCAACGACGGGAACCAGGTCCGGCTCCGGGAAGTAGCGGTAATCGTCGGCGTCGGACTTGGGCCGGCCCGACGTCGTCGAACGCGTGTCCTCGTGCCAGTGGCGCGTCTCCTGGACAATCGGCTGGCCGGAATCCAGGACGGCAGCGTGGCGCTGGATCTCGTAGCGAACGGCGTGTTCAACCGCGCGCAGCGAGTTCACGTTCTTGGTCTCCGAGCGGATGCCGAAACGCTCCTGGCCGTGGGGGCGCAGGGAGACGTTGGCGTCGCAACGGACGTTTCCGCGCTCCATCTTGGCGTCGGAAACGCCGAGGTTCTTCACGATCTCACGGACGGCAGCGACGTAAGCCTTGGCCAGCTCAGGCGCGCGGCTGCCGGCGCCTTCGATCGGCTTGGTGACGATTTCAACCAGCGGAACACCCGAACGGTTGTAGTCCACCAGCGAGTAGTCGGCGCCCTGGATGCGGCCCGCGGCGCCACCCATGTGGGTGAGCTTGCCGGCGTCCTCTTCCATGTGGGCGCGTTCGATCTCCACGCGGAAGACCGTACCGTCCTCCAGTTCGATGTCGAGGTAACCGTCGTAGGCGATCGGCTCGTCGTACTGTGAGGTCTGGAAGTTCTTGGGAGTGTCCGGGTAGAAGTAGTTCTTCCGGGCGAAGCGGCAGGTCTCGGCGATCTTGCAGTTCAAGGCAAGGCCGATCTTGATGGAGGATTCCACCGCGGTCTTGTTCACCACCGGGAGAACACCGGGCATGCCCAAGTCAACCTCGTTGACGTTGGTGTTCGGCTCGTCGCCAAAGACGTTTGGCGCGGAGGAGAACATCTTGGTCTTGGTGTTGAGCTCCACGTGGACCTCGAACCCCAGGACGGGATCGTACTTCTCCATGGCCTCTTCGAAGCTCAGGGTTGCGTCGACGGACATTAGTTGGAACCTCCGGCGCTGTTGGAAGCGGAGCCTAACAGCGGGGCTTGCGCCAGGAGCGGGCCGCCCCACTTCTCCTCAAGGATGGTTTCGAGCACGGCACCGACGCGGTACAGGCGGGCGTCCTCGCGGGCAGGAGCCAGCAACTGGATACCAACAGGCAGGCCGTCCTCGTCAGCCAGGCCACCGGGCAAGGAAAGCCCCGGGATGCCGGCCAGGTTGGCGGGAATGGTGGCCACGTCATTGAGGTACATGGCCAAAGGATCGTCCAGCTTCTCTCCCAGTTTGAACGCCGTGGTGGGCGCCGTGGGAGAGATCAGGACATCGGCCTGCGCGAACGCGGCGTCGAAGTCGCGCTGGATCAGCGTGCGGACCTTCTGCGCCGAGCCGTAGTAGGCGTCGTAGTATCCGGCGCTCAGTGCGTACGTGCCAAGGATGATGCGGCGCTTGACCTCGTCACCGAAGCCGGCAGCACGGGTAGCACCCATGACCCGCTCAATGGTCATCGGACCGTCCGTGGGCAGCACGCGCATGCCGTAGCGGACGCCGTCGAACTTGGCCAGGTTGCTGGACACCTCGGACGGCATGATCAGGTAGTAGGCGCCCAATGCGTACTTCAGGTTGGGGCAGGAAACCTCGACGATTTCGGCACCGGCATCCTTCAGCAGCTGCAGGGATTCGTTGAAGCGGTTCTCGACGCCGGCCTGGTAGCCCTCGCCGTGCAGTTCCTTGATGATGCCGATCCTCATGCCTGCAACGTTGCCCACGCGGGCAGCAGCAACCAGGTTGTTGAACGGGTCCGTCAGGGACGTGGAGTCAAAGGGATCGTGGCCGCCGATGACTTCCTGCAGCAGGGCGGAGTCCAGTACTGTGCGGGACACCGGGCCGATCTGGTCAAGCGACGACGCCATGGCGATCGCACCGTAGCGGGAAACGGCACCGTACGTCGGCTTCATGCCCACAGTTCCGGTGACGGCGCCGGGCTGGCGGATGGATCCACCGGTGTCCGTGCCGAGCGCCAGCGGCGCTTCAAAAGCGGCGACGGCGGCAGCGGAGCCACCGCCCGAACCACCAGGAATGCGGTCCAGGTCCCACGGGTTGCGGGTAGGACCATATGCCGAGTGCTCCGTGGAGGAACCCATGGCGAACTCGTCAAGGTTGGTCTTGCCCAGGATGGGCATCTTGGCCGCGCGGAGCTTCTTCACCACGGTGGCGTCATACGGGCTGTGCCAGCCCTCAAGAATCTTCGAACCAGCTGTCGTCGGCTGGCCAATGGTGACAATGAGGTCCTTGACCGCGATCGGCACACCGGCAAGGGCGTGCAGTTCCTCGGCAGCAGCACCGCCGGCAGCGCGAGCAGCATCAACTTCGGCTGCGACAGCCAAAGCTTCCTCGCTGTTAACGTGCAAAAACGCGTGGATGCCATCGGCCCCGCCATCTACAAGGGCGATGCGGTCAAGGTGCGCCTGCGTCACCTCGACGGCGGAAACTTCGCGGGCGGCCAGCTTCGCAGCGAGATCAGCAGCGGAGTGGCGGATGAGTTCGTTCTTCAGCTCAGTCATAGTGATTAGTCCTCATCCAGGATTGCCGGGACCTTGAAACGGTTCTCGAAAGCATCCGGCGCACCGGACAACGCCTGCTCAGCCGTAAACGTGTGCCCCACAACGTCCTCACGGAACACGTTGGTCAACGGAATCGGGTGGGACGTAGCCGGGACATCCTCCCCGGCGGCTTCGCTGACGGACTTCACCGAATCAACGATGACGGCAAGCTCCCCGGCCATCCTGTCCAGTTCTTCGGCACTCATTTCAATGTGAGCGAGTCGCGCCAGATGCGCGACGTCGTCACGGTTGATCGCAGCCATGGATCTCCCCTGCAAAGTTCAAATGGTTTTCCGGACCAGTCTACTTGGCTTGGGTGTGCCGGTCAGACGGTGGGCTGGCGCCCAGGACGTGCGGGCCTCAGCCCGAGACTTGATTCGTCGTCACGTTTTGGCCTGAAAGGTCACGTCATAGGTATATGCCCATGCCCGAGTTTGTCATTTCGATGGATGAACGGGGCGGGTTTGACCTAGTGGAAGGCGATTGGTTGGCGTACGACATTGATTCTGGCGGGGTGTTGGCCGTGGTGGCTGCAGTGAAGCAGCGCACCGGTGGGTTTGGTCCGGTGCAGGCAAAGTTCCGGCATGTTGGTGATGAGTTGAGCGGAGTTCTCCACGGGGGCCCCGTTCATGTTGCCCTCCGGCTTTATGGCGGGACGGTGCTGGTCCCTGGCCTGCGGGCCTTGGCGCAGCGGACGGCCAATATCTTTGGTGGTGCGCAGGCTGCGATCACCGCGTATGTCACCGGTGATGAGCAGATGGTGGCCACGTCGCTGGCTCATTCCGGAAGCGTGGTGGCTTGGTCCGGGCTGGGTTTCCGGGTGGGCAGGTTCTGTCCGGTGCCGGTGGGTTAGGGGCCCGGCCATGTACGAGATTGATACATCGGTGGTGGAGGGGTGGCCGGATCCTGCGGCGTTGGAGGAAGCAGCGGCTCCGTTGCTGGAACACGCGCAGGGTGTTGTGAATGTGGTGCAGGCTGCGGCGTCGGAATGGTCGGGCCTGGCGGATGTGTACCGGGCTCCGGAAGCGGCGGAGCTGGTGGCTGCGTTCGGGAAGCCCGTGCAAGTGAGTGAGGCGCTCCGGACGGGTGTGGTGGTGGTGTACCGGGCGTTGCTGGGCTACGCGGACACCGTCCGGGATTTGAACCGGCGCCGTGGGTTGCTGCTAGATGAGATCGAGGCTTTCTACCGTGAGCGGGACACGTACCTGGAGCGGATGGCGCTCATGGAGGGTATGGGTGATGAATCGGCCTCGATGAGCGGTACGGCGGTGGCTTACGAGGCCGACGATCTGCAACGGCGTGTCCGTTCGCTGGCGGCTGAGCATGAGCAGGCCGAGAACGATTGCGCCCGCCGGATCAACAGCGTGCCTCCGGCGGACGGTCCGGTACCGGCATATTACGACGCCGGAACGGCGACGGACCTCGCGGTGGACCGGACCCGGTCCCGGCTGCAGTACCTGGAGAGCACCGCAGAGGCCGGTGCCGCCGGGTCGCTGGAAATGCTGGCGCTGCTGAAATCGTTGACGCCGGGCCAGTTGCTTGACTACGGGATGGCCGAAGCCGATTTCCTTCGCTCCGGCCTTGCTTCCCCTCCGCCGGTGGACCAGGTCCGTGACTGGTGGGCGGGGTTGTCCCCGGAACAGCAGGCCGCGTTGATGGTCGCCGCCCCCGGGGTGATCGGGAACCTGAACGGGATCCCCTACAAAGCCAGGGCGAAAGCGAACCGGATCAACCTTGACGCCGTGTTCAAGGACCCCCGGACCAGGGCAGAGGACAAGGCCGCGCTGCAGGTCATCTACAAAGCGCTTAAGCCCGCTGACAAGTTGCTGGCGCCCCCGCGGAGCATCGTGTCCTTCACCCCGGACGAGAACGGAAAACCCTTGGTGGCGGTTGCGATCGGGGATCTGGACACCGCCACGAACGTGACCTGGAACGTCCCGGGCATGAAAACCACCGTGGCAGACGGGCTGGAATCATGGACAAAATCAGCCCAGGACCTCTATGACGGGCAGGTGTTTGCCGATCTAATCAGTAAGGACAAAGAGTCCAATTCCGTTGTGTCGTGGGTTGGGTATGACAGTCCGGAGGAGCCACCGAGCGGCGAGGTGTTGTCGACCGAGCTGGCCAAAGCTGGCGGGGCTAAACTCGCCGCCGCGTTGGATGGCTTCACCGAAACCCGGGCGACCCCAGAGGACGACGCCGGTCGGCCGCGGTTGAACGTGGTGGCCCACTCCTACGGCACCACTACGGCGTCCTACGCGCTGAAGGCAACCAGGCATGAGGTAGCGACGGCGACGTTTTTCGGGTCTGCGGGTATCGAGTGGCGGGAAATCGGCTCCGCGGCGGACCTGCATGTGGCCAAAGACCCGGCCGGAAAACCCGAAGTGTATGTGACCGCGGCCAGTGAGGATCGGGTCGCCCCGTTGGGGATCCTCGGCAGCGGGCTCAGGGGTCGAGAGGGGCGGTGGGATCCTACCGGTGACTGGTTCGGGGGAAAGAATTTCTCCTCCGGAGGCGGCTACGACCCGGACACGGGCACGGTCTACACGAGAACGACCGGGCACGATGCCAAAGGATGGGCAGCCGACGGCAGCGGCGACACCGTCTTCGCCGCCACCAGCGACCACGGCTACCTGGACCCGAGGACGGAGTCCGCCCATAACATCGCGTTGACCTCAACCGGTCGCGGCCATCTGATCAAGGAACTGATTCCGCTCCGCCACGAAGCGAGGCCCGGCTACGGCGGGATGGACTACCCCACCGGGCCCTTGATCGAGCGTGATCTCACCCCGGAAGAACTCACCGAGGAGCGGAGCAAATGACGACGACAAAACCCAATCGCAAAACGTGGTTGGTATCGATGATGGTGGGGTGTTTGATGATGACAGGGTGTGGCATGAACTCAACGAATGATGGGCAGCAAGGCGAGCCAGGACCCGGCGAGCGAAGCGCCGAGGAGGTGTTCACGGAATTTATGGATGCCATGGAGGACACAGTTCAGCACTCGGGCACGACATGGCCCGGGTGGGACCGCAACGACACAGCGGATTACGTGTCAGAACCTTGTGGGGTACACGCACGGGCCGACGGCCGGCTATACCAGCGCCAGATAAGGGGTGGTCCCGTCGATGATCCGCAGGCCGCTGTGGAACGAATGAAGGCACATCTGAAGGCAAAGGAATACACCATCGGCAACATCTTCGACAACATGGGCGGAAACACCACAGGCATCCAACTCAATGCCAGAAGCCCAAGAAGGCTCCTCGTACAGTTCACGCCGTCCAAAGAAACAAGCTACATCAAGGTGATGGGTGAATGCACCTTGGACCCGGCCGCCAGGAAGAAGACCACCTGAGTGGGCGTCTCCTCCCAGCCCCGCCCGCTCAAACGTAGACATCCCCACAGCCCGCAGCATTTCTTGATCTCAATACTCACAGTCGGGTGTTTGGTGATGACAGGATGTGGCATGAACTCGACGAATGATGGTCAGCAAGGCGAGCAGGGACCCGGTGAGCGGACCGCTGAAGAGGTGTTCACGGACTTCATGGATGCTGTTCACGACACAGTTCAGCACTCGGGCACGACATGGCCCGGGTGGGACCGCAACGACACAGCGGATTACGTGTCAGAACCTTGTGGGGTGCACGCCCGGGCCGACGGCCGGCTATACCAGCGCCAGATCGAAGGCGGCCCCGTAGAAGACCCTCAGGCTGCTGTTGACCGAATGAAGGCTCATTTGGAGGCCAAGGGATACACCATTGGAAATATCTTCGAAAACATGGGCGGAAACACCACAGGCATCCAACTCAATGCAGAAAGCCCAAGAAGGCTCCTCGTACAGTTCACGCCGTCCAAAGAAACAAGCTACATCATGGTGATGGGCGAATGCACTTTGGACCCGGCCGCCAGGAAGAAGACCACCTGAATGGCTGCCACATCCCGATCCCGCCCGCTCGGCCGAAGAGATACCTTAACGCCAAATCGCGGGTCCGCTGCACAATGCGCTGTTGCTGAACGGCGAATTGGTAGCGAACCCGCGAACTCGACACTTGAAGCGGTAACTGGTTAGCCGATGCCGATTGCTCCGGTCAGGACTCCGACTCCCAGCATGACGATCGAGATCACTGCCGTGCGCCAGAGGACCTTTTTGTGGTGGTCGCCCAGATCTACCTTGGCGAGGGAGACCAGCAGGAGGATTGCCGGGACCAGCGGGCTCTGGAGGTGGAAGGGCTGGCCAGTGATGGAAGCGCGAGCCATGTCCGCTGCTCCGACCCCGTAGTGCGCGGCGGTTTCGCTGAGGACCGGAAGGACTCCGAAGTAGAAGGCGTCGTTGCTCATGAAGAACGTCATCGGGATGCTGAGCAGGCCGGTGATTACCGCCATGAACGGGCCCATGTCTGCGGGGATGATCTGGACGAGCCATTCGGACATTGCCTTGACCATGCCCGTGCCGTTCAGGACACCGGTGAGCACAGCAGCAGCCATGACCATACTGACGACGGCCACTATGGACGGTGCGTGGGCGATCAGCTGGGCGCCCTGTTCCTTGACCTTGGGGAAGTTGACCAGCAAGGCGATGGCCGAACCAACCATGAAAACGAACGGAAGAGGAACAATGTTGGCCACCAGCACCACCATTACCGCGACAGTCAGGCCCAGGTTGAACCAGAACAGCTTGGGACGCAGTGTGGTGCGGTTGGGGTCCAGCGCAGTGTCGGCCATGGCGGTGTCGTGGTCGTCAACGAGGGTTGCCGGATCTTCCAGGACCGCGACGCCGGAACCTCCGGCGGCGCCCGGCTTGCCTGCGGTTGTGGTGGAGCCGGTGCGGCCAAAGCCGAAGCGGCCCTTGCCCGAACCCGAGCCCGAACCGGCGGCGACTGAACCGCCGCGGCCGTTGCCGCCGTCGAACGCGTCAGCAGGATCGGCGACGTCGCCCCAGATCTCGGGAGCGGTGGTACGGAGGCGGTTGCGTTCCTGGAGGCCCAGCAGCCAGGAGAAGACCAGCACCACGATGAGGCCAACGATGAGGGACGGGACCATGGGGACGAAAACATCGTTGACGTCCAAGTGCAGCGCGGTGGCGGCGCGGGCGGTGGGACCACCCCACGGAAGGATGTTCATGGTGCCGTTGGCGAGGCCCGCCACACAGGTGAGGACCACAGGGCTCATCTTGAGGCGCAGGTAGACCGGCAGCATCGCGGCCGTGGTGAGAATGAAGGTAGTGGAGCCGTCGCCGTCAAGGGACACAGCGGCAGCCAGGATGGCGGTGCCGAGGACAACCTTTGCGGGGTCGTTGCCCAGCTTTCGGAGGATGAACTTCACCAGGGGGTCGAACAGTCCGACGTCGATCATCAGGCCGAAGTAGATGATGGCGAACATCAGGAGCGCGGCCGTCGATGTCATCGACTTCATTGATTCCATGACCATGGGGCCAATGCCAAGACCGGCACCGGCGAAGAGGCCAAAGACGGTGGGGACAATGACCAGCGCCAGAACGGGCGTCAATTTTTTGGTCATGATCAGGACCATGAATACCGCAATCATTGCGAATCCAAGCAAAACCAGCACGGCCGGCTCCTTACTACTGTGAACGGCGTCACTTCGGTGTGATGCGCAATACAGACGCTATAGTGGCGCCGGTCACGGGCAGGGGTTTCCGGGAATTGTTCGGAATACTGCTCATTGCGAACGTTTTGCGCATTATGCTCAGTGCTTCAATGGAGCTGGACGAAAGGAGAAAAGGTGCCGCGCAACAGCCGGGTCAGTATGCGCTTCTCCACCCAGACACTCCTCCTCCAGTTGGGTGTGGTGCTGCTGGTGGTCCTCCTCAGCGGGGCGGTCCATGCCTGGCTGGTGTACGAAAGGATCGGCAACGAAGCCGAAAACCAAGCACTGACCCTGGCAAGGACGGTCGCGGCGGATCCTGACATCCGAACCGACGTCCAAGCCATCAGCAAGGAAGAGGGCACCCCTCCGCCGGATGTGCTGGCAGCCGGTCCCCTGCAGGCTGCAGCCGAAGCAGTGCGGGCACGGACCGGAGCCCTGTTCGTTGTCATCACGGACGAAACCGGACTGCGCCTGGCCCACCCCGAGAAAGCACGGCTGGGTGAGCGCGTCAGCACCGATCCCTCCGTTGCGTTGGGTGGCCAGGAAATCACGACCCGGAACACTGGCACGCTTGGCCCCTCGGCCGGAGCGAAAGTACCCGTGTACGCACCGGACGCCTCCGGCATCATTGTGGGTGAAGTCAGCGTCGGGTACTCGGTGGAGTCCCTCAGTACCAGCCTGGCCCGGGACATCCCGCCGATTGCCTTGACCGCCGGTGGTGCACTGTTAGCCGGTGTGTTGGCGTCATTCCTGCTCCGGCACAGGCTGCAACGACTCACCCTGGGCCTTGAACCGGAGGAGATCAGCACCTTGGTCCACGACCAAGTCGCCGTGCTTCAGGGCGTTGACGACGGCGTAATTGGAATCGCCGCAGACGGGCGCATCTCCGTGTTCAACGCGGCAGCCGCCAGGCTCCTGGACATTCCCGATGCCACAGGACAGGACTGGGCTTCTGCGGCCGTCCCTGCGCAACTCAAGCTGCTCACCCAACCTGCGGCCCGCGATGCCGAGGCCGTGGAGATCGTCGCCGGCGGCAAGGTGCTGGTGGCCAGCGCGCGCAAAGCCTGGCACCGCAAGGAAGACCTTGGCTGGGTGGTCATGCTCCGGGACCGCACGGAACTGCAGCAACTCACCCGCCAGCTCGACGCCGTAGGCACCATGTCAACGGCTTTGCGTGCCCAGCGCCACGAGTTCGCCAACCAGCTCCACACCATCGCCGGTTTCATGAGCATCGGCCAGCACGACCAAGCCAAGGAATACCTGGCCCGGCTTTCTGCCACGGGACCTTTGAAGTTCCCGGTGGAACAGGCCGAACTCCTCCAGGACACTTACTTGCAAGCCTTTGTTGGCGCGAAGGGCGTGGAGGCCTCGGAGCGCGGAGTGCAGCTGCGCATAGGTCCCGAGACGCTGGTCCGCGGCCATGTCTCCGATCCCCAGGACGTCACCACAGTGCTCGGCAACCTGATCGACAACGCCGTGAACGCCGCCGTCGCGGGTTCCGCTGCCGAGCGCTGGGTGGAGCTCGAACTGCTGGACGACACCGACGGCCGCAGCGGCACGCTGCATATCATCGTGGCCGACTCGGGCGACGGCTTGGGAAGCCTGGAACCCGAGGAGGTCTTCGCCGAGGGATTCACGACGTCGGCCCAAGCGGTACGCTCGGGGGCTGGACAAGGTTTGGGGCTGGCTTTGGTGCGGCAGCTCGCACGGCGACGCGGTGGAGATGTCCGGGTCCTCGAGTCCGGCACCGAGGGCGGCCCGGGCGCAGTGTTCATGGCAACGATCCCGGGGGTCATGGATTCTGCAGACTCAGGCACGGACTCGACGTTGAGAAAGGACAGCAGTGGCTGAGGATTTGAGGGTGCTGATCGTGGATGACGACTTCCACGTGGCAAGGCTGCACGCTGCCTATGTGGATTCCGTGGCCGGGTTCATGGCGTTGGCGCCGGTCGGATCGGTGGCGCAGGCGCTGCAGGCCATCCACAGCCTGCGGCCGGACTTGGTGCTGCTGGACGTTTATTTGCCGGACGGTTCAGGGCTGGACCTGCTGGGCCAGCTCGACGTGGACGCAGTGATGCTGACTGCGGCGTCGGACGCCCCCTCCATCAAGGTAGCCCTGCGCCGCGGCGCGCTGGGCTACATGCTCAAACCCTTCACCGCTGAAACCCTGTCCCAGCAGTTGAGGTCCTACGCCCGGTATCGCAGGATCCTCGGACAGCAGACGGCTGTGGACCAGACAACCATCGAACGCGCCAAGCGGTCGCTCATTCCCGGTGACGTCGCACCAAGCGCCAAACCGCGATCCGCCACGGAAGCGGCAGTCTTGGAATCGTTGCTTCCTGGCGAGCAGTACTCCGCCGCCGAGGTCGCGGAACGGGTGGGCGTTTCCCGGGCCACGGCGCAAAGGTACCTGTCCTCGCTCGCGGATGATGGCGCCGTCGAGATCCAACTGCGTTATGGAACCACGGGCCGCCCGGAACACCGCTACGGCATCCCGGGCTAACCCAACTAGCTGGCATTAGTGGTTGTTCTGAGCGCTCAGAACAACCACTAATGCGACTCAGTTGGGTGCGTTACGCGCTCTTCTGCGCTACGAGTTCAATCTCCACGAGCATTTCCGGGTCGAGGAACGGCAGAACGTGCACCAATGCCAGAGTGGGACGGATCTCGCCGAAGACCTCGCCGTGCGCACGGCCGGCGTCTTCCCACTTGCTGATGTCCGTCAGGTACAGCTTCGACTGCACCACGTCCTCGTAGGAGAACCCGGCTTCTTCCAAAACCGCGCCGAGCTTCTCAAGGATGTATTTGGTCTGCGAGAAGAAGTCATCGCCGACGATGCCGTCAGGGCCGCTGGCCGCCGTGGCAGAAATGAAGAGGGTGTTGTCCACCTGGACTGCGCGGGAGTAACCAAGGGTCTGTTCCCAGACCGAGCCCGAGCCGAATGTCTTGCGCATGCCGCGCCTTTCCTGTCGCTTCGCCCGGCCGGTTACCGGGGGTTTACGAAGGAAACTTTATTGCTGCTGGAGCTCCAGCCTGTAAACGAACAGCTTTATGTCGGTTCCCGGGACAAACCAGTCGCGTTCCGGAGCACGGTCGAAGCCGGTCCGGGCGTACAGCGCATTGGCGCTCTCCCAGGTGGCGCCGGTGGTCAGTGACACCGCCTGAATGCCTTCCATGGCCTGGGCCTGATCGACGACGGCCTGCACCAAGGCGCGGCCGGCACCGGAGCGCTGGACTTTCGGATCCACCACGAGGGTGCGCAATTCGAGTTCGTCTTCAAGGCCGATATCCGAGAAACCGCCCCCGGCCGGCGCGGCGGTGACCGATCCGATGACCTCGCCGTTGCGCTCTGCCACCAGGATCTCGGCGTGTTCCGCGCGACCGGCCACGTCCTGGAGCTTCTGCAGGTACGGGTGGTCGGCGTCGCCGTAGTACCCCGCGGTGACGTAGGAATTCTGCGTAATGCGGGCAACGGCGTCGTAGTCTTCGGGCAGGGCGGGACGGACGGTAATCGGCGAAAGCACCTACCAATGGTAGTCGGCAAGCGGGCGGCCAACGCGCCAAACGGGCCTTTCCGTGATGGAACTATCAGTCATGAACGGAAGGCACGACGGCGGATGGCTCCGTCAGCTTGTCCGTTTCCGAGCCGCGGGGCGGCCTTTTGTGTTGCCTCCCGTGGCGCCCAATTGAGTCAGGTTGCGCGCCGTGAACCCTGGTTTCCTGCTGTTGCGGCTACGTGTCGATGTGGTGGCGCGGGCCGTCGCGGCCATGTTTGAGTTGCCACACGGCGAACAACAACCGATGCGAACACCCCGGAAATACCGAACAGGAGGAACGATGCCCCAGGCCCTCTCCGGCGCGATGCTGGCTCACTCCTGTTGTCCAGCCTGCCCTCGCCGGGCTGGATCGCGATGTCCGCGGCCGCCGCGCTCTCGCCGAGGTGGGACTCGCCGGCCGTGAAAAGGCGTGGCCGCACGAGCTGTCCGGCGGGGAGCAGCAGCGAGTCGCTTTGGCGAGGCCCTTGGTGCGTGAGCCCCGGCTTCTCCGGGCCGACCGGGTCATCATCCTCCAGGACGGTCGTGGCGCCTTGGAGCGCAAGGCCGGATCCGCCGTCGACCATTCAACGCTGAGGGGCGAACTGCTCGCTGCCCTTGGCGTCCACGCTGCCGCCTGACCCTAGTCCTCTTTAGAAACCCAGGAGAATCCCATGACCGAACCACAGCGCCACCTCCACCTCAACGCCTTCCTCATGAGCACAGGCCATCACGAAGCTTCGTGGCGGCTGCCGGAAAGCGACCCCCTGTCCTCCACGAAGATAGAGCACTATCAGCACCTCGCCCGCACAGCAGAACGTGGAAAGCTCGACTCCATCTTCTTCGCGGACTCCCCCGTCCTGTTCGGAGAGGTGGGCCGCCGCCCTGCCGGCAAGCTGGAACCCACAGTGCTGTTGACCGCCATCGCGGCGGCCACGCAGAAAATCGGCCTGATCGCCACCGCCTCCACCACCTACAACGATCCCTTCAACCTGGCACGCCGCTTCGCGTCGGTGGACTGGGTCAGCGGCGGCCGCGCCGGCTGGAACGTGGTCACGACGGCGGGACCGGACGCCGCGCGGAACTTCGGCGTTGATGACCAACCGGCCCACGCAGTCCGCTACGAACGGGCCGCGGAGTTCATCGAAGTGGCCCAGAAGCTTTGGGACAGCTGGGAAGACGACGCCGTACTGGCCGACAAGGCAGAGGGCGTGTGGGGCGATGACAGCAAGATCCGCACAATCGAGCACCAGGGCAAGCACTTCCGTGTCCGCGGCCCGCTCAACGTTCCGCGGTCCCCGCAGGGCCACCCGTTGATCGTGCAGGCAGGCTCCTCTGAAGACGGCAAGAAGCTGGCCGCGCAGTACGCAGAAGCCGTGTTCACCGCGCACCAGACCCTGGCCGACGCGCAAGCGTTCTACGCTGACCTGAAGGCACGCACCGCAGCAGTAGGCCGCGACCCCGAGGGCATCAAGATCCTGCCGGGCATCGTCCCGGTCATCGGCTCCACCGAAGCCGAGGCCCTGAAGCTTGAGCGTGAACTCGACGAGCTGATCAAGCCGGAGTACGCCCGGGAGCAGCTGGCCAAGACCCTCCGGTTGAAGCCCGAGGACCTCCCCCTGGACCGTCAGTTGCCTGCTGACCTGCCTTCCGAAGATGACATTGAAGGAGCCAAGAGCCGCTACACGCTGATCGTGGAACTGGCCCGCCGTGAGCAGCTCACCGTCCGACAACTGATCGGCCGACTGGGCGGCGGGCGCGGCCACCGTACCTTCTCCGGAACACCCGAGCAGGTTGCGGACGCCATCCAGGACTGGTTCTTTGCCGGCGCGGCAGACGGCTTCAACATCATGCCGCCGGTCCTCCCGTCGGGACTGGAGACCTTCGTGGACCATGTGGTGCCGATCCTCCAGCAGCGAGGCCTGTTCCGCACCGAATACACTGCCTCCACGCTGCGCGGACACTATGGGCTCGCGCGCCCGAAGAACCGCTTCGCCGGTTTAGCCGC
The DNA here is from genome assembly GCF_042786555.1 of Paenarthrobacter sp. NPDC056912. Taxonomy (NCBI): domain Bacteria; kingdom Bacillati; phylum Actinomycetota; class Actinomycetes; order Micrococcales; family Micrococcaceae; genus Paenarthrobacter; species Paenarthrobacter sp. NPDC056912. The sequence continues at coordinate 52,022 of NZ_JBHUCD010000004.1, read as the reverse complement.
GCAGCAACTCACGTCCATCGGTTCGGCCTTCTGATGACCGAATACCGCAACCTCGGACGCACCGGGGTCAAGGTCAGCCAGCTGACGCTGGGAACCATGATGTTCGGCGCTATCGGCAACCCGGACCATGACGACAGCATCCGTATCATCCACAGGGCATTGGACGCCGGCATCAACCTGGTGGACACGGCCGATGTGTACTCCCAAGGCGAATCCGAGGAGATTGTGGGAAAGGCCCTGCAAGGACGGCGTGACCAGGTTGTCCTGGCCACCAAAGTCCATGGGCGCCTCGGCGACGACGTGAACCAGGCCGGCAATTCGCGCCGCTGGATCATCCGCGAAGTCGAGGACAGCCTGCGTCGACTCCAAACGGACTGGATCGACCTCTACCAAGTGCACCGGCCCGAGCCCGATACGGACATCGACGAGACGCTCGGCGCCCTCAGTGACCTCGTCACCCAGGGCAAGATCCGGTACATCGGAACGTCAACGTTCCTGCCGGGCCAGATCGTCGAGGCCCAGTACGTGGCTCGCGAACGCCGCCGTGAACGGCCGGTCGCAGAGCAACCGCCGTACTCGATCCTGGCCCGCGGCGCCGAGCGGGAAGTACTGCCTCTGGCGCAGCAGCACGGACTCGGAATACTGCCCTGGAGTCCGCTCGCCGGCGGTTGGCTGTCCGGCCGGATCAAGGCCGACGGCGGTCATCTTGCGTCGAGCCGTGCGGGGCGCCAACCAGCCCGGCACGATCCGAATCTGCCCGAGAACGCGCTCAAAACTAAGGCCGTCCTAGAGTTGACGGAGCTGGCCGATCAGGCAGGGTTGTCACTGATCCACCTCGCTTTGGCGTTCGTCCTGGAACACCCGGCCGTGACCTCGGCGATCATCGGGCCGCGCACCATCGAACACCTCGAAGCAGCCCTCGGGGCGGACAAGCTCACTCTCTCCCCCGATGTCCTGGACCGGATCGACGAAATTGTGCCGCCGGGAACCACGCTGAACACGGCCGATGCGGGGTACGAGCCCGTATGGCTGACTGAGCCGGCCCGGCGTCGTCGCTCCTTGCGGTAAGTACCTCCGTGGAGGGCGCGATCAGCGCTTGGGCCAGCTCCACAGCGGACCTTCGAGAGATCCCAGCCCTTTGATCCTTGTTTCGCCAAGGTCCTTGTAGAGCTCGTGCTCATGCGCGGCTCCGCTTTCGCGCAGGGCCTTGAGCAATGCCTCGGAATGGGTCACCACGATCATCTGGCTGCTGGCACTGGCTTGGACAATCAGTCCGGCCAGCGCCGGCATCAGGTCGACATGGAGGCTCGTTTCGGGTTCGTTGAGGACCATCAGTTCCGGCGGCCTCGGTGTCAGTAACGCAGCTGTCAGCAGCAGGAACCGCAAGGTTCCGTCCGAGAGTTCTGCTGCCTTCATGGGCCGGAGCATCCCCGGCTGCCTCAACTCAACGCTGAAACGGCCTTCACTGACGGCGATCTCCAGGCGGCTTCCCGGAAAGGCATGATCGACGGCGGCATCCAACTGCCGCTCGAAGCCCACCTCGCGCAGCGTCTGGAGTGCTGCGGCGAGGTCCTTGCCGCTGTGGTGCAGCACGGGGGTCCGTGTACCTAGCTGCGCTTGCCGGGCCGGAGCCTCGGCATCTGTCCGGAAGTGATCGTAAAACCGCCAGGAACGCACAGCGTCCCGGACCCGGAGCACCTCTGGGGCACGGTCCTGATCCGACACTTCGGTCAGCATGCTCTGAAAGGTGTCCAGCCGCCGGGAGAGCTCAGTCCATTCGCCCTCCGGCCCTCGCAGCTTGGCGAGGCTTCCCTTCCGATCCACCAACAACGAACCCGGCCTTGCGACCGGTCCCGAGAAAATTTGCTCCCTTTTGATCTCCGGGTCAAGACTGAACGCCGAGGGGCGCGGCCTGCCCGTTTCCTCGTCGAAACCCGAACCGCTGGGCACCGGCATGCCCAGGTCCACCAGGTACCCGAAGTCGTCACCGGAGTAGCCGAGCTTCAGGTTCACGGACTCCCGCCGAACCGTCCCTTGGACAGGTACTTCGCCTCGGCGCATGGCTTCACTGATGGCCTCCGGACCCGCCCACAGCGTGGACGCCAAGCCACCGTCCCTGGCCAAGGAACCCACCACGTTCCCGGAGTCACCGCCTGCGCACTCGGCAAGAAGCCGCAATGCCCTGTAGAGCGAGGACTTGCCGCTGCCGTTGGCTCCGGTCACGATGTCCAAGCCGTGCAGCTCAATCGCGAGGTCCCGAATGGAACGGTAGTTGGCGATGGCGAGGGTCTTGATCACAACGGGAATTTGCCCGATAACTCCAGGGCGCCCGCGCACATCCAAGCCGCCAGGCGGTCATCCGTGGAGGGTCCGCCGTCGAGCGGGCTTTCCAAACGGGGGCGGCGCACCCAACATCCGGCCTCTTCCGCGATCAAAGCGCCCGCGGAGAAATCGTGCTCGTTCAGGCCACGCTCTCCGTAGGCGTCAAAGGTGCCGTCCGCCACGAGGCAAAGATCCAGGGCCGCAGATCCGAGGCGGCGCACGTCCGCAAAGCCGTCCATCAGCTCGGCGAGCCCTGCAGCCTGGTCCGCGCGAGTGGCGGGATCGTAGCTGAAGCCGGTAGCCAGGATGAGCCCGGTCCGCCCGGGAACGGGACCGGCCAGTTGGGTTCTGTGGCCTGCAGTTTCCAGCCACGCACCGTGGCCGCGAGCCGCTGAATAGACACGGCCCAAGGCTGGTGCGTGGACAACCCCCGCCTGCCACACGCCGTCGGAATCTGCCACGGCAACAGACGTGGCGTAGTAGACGATGTTCCGAATGAAATTGGTGGTCCCATCCAGGGGATCGATGGACCAGCGGTATCCGGACGATTGCTCCGGGCGCGTGGTGCCGTGCTCCTCCCCCGTGATGGCGTCATTCGGCCGTTCGGCAATGATCGCTTCGCGGACCGCATTCTCTGCCGCGACGTCGAAAGCTGTGACCCAGTCTCCGGCTTCGCCCTTGTTGGTGGTCCCCAGGCCATCGCCGCCCGTGCCGCTAAAAGACCGCTCCGCGAGGACGGCCGCACCTGCCGCGGCGGCTCGCTTGGCCACGGCGAGCAACTCCAGTGGGTCCGTCATTCTGCGTCTGCTTCCGCTACTGCCTCTTCCGGCGCTGCTTCGTTTTCCGTGTCCGATGCGGCCGGTCCGTTGGCCAGGAGCTCGCGGAACCCGTCTTCATCCAGGACAGGAACCCCGAGTTGCTCGGCCTTGTCCAGTTTGGTGCCGGCAGCTTCCCCCGCCACCAGGTAACTGGTGTTCTTGGATACTGATCCGGAGGCCTTGCCACCACGGATGATGATGGCTTCCTTGGCTTCGTCGCGGCTGTAGTTGGGCAGTGTGCCCGTGACCACGATGGTCAGGCCCTCAAGGGTCCTCGGCATGGAGGTGTCACGTTCGTCCTCCATCCGGACCCCTGCATCAGCCCAACTGTTCACGATCTCGTTGTGCCAGTCCACGGCAAACCATTCCTGGAGGGCCACCGCAATGGTGGGTCCAACGCCATCAACGTGTGCCATTTGCTCTTCGGTGGCGTTGCGGATGGCATCCATGCTGCCGAACGCGGTGGCCAGGGCGCGTGATGCCGTGGGGCCCACATGCCTAATGGAAAGGGCAACCAGCACTCGCCATAGGGGTTGTTTCTTGGCTTTCTCCAGCTCGACGAAGAGCTTTTCAGTGGTGGCGGTGGGCTTGGACGGTGACTTGGCTGTTCCCTTGGTGTAGAAGTACGGGACGAGCTCGTACTGCCCAGTGCCTACGCCTTTCGAGCGTTTTTCCCTGCGGATCAGGACGTCCGCAAGATCTTCCCGCTTCAGGCTGAACAATCCGGCCTCGCTGGTCAGCGGTGGAGTTTCAGGCTCCGCAGGCTGGGTCAGTGCAACCGCTGCTTCCCAGCCCAGTGCTTCGATATCGAACGCACCCCTGCTGGCAACGTGGAACACCCGCTCACGCAGTTGCGAGGGGCACGACTTCGCATTGGGGCAACGGATATCCACGTCGCTTTCCTTTGCCGGTGCCAGCGGGGTTCCACAGGACGGGCACTCGGTGGGCATCACGAATTCGCGCACTGGTGGATCCTGTTTGTCCCGCAGGGCCAGCACCGGTCCGACGATCTCTGGAATAACATCCCCGGCTTTGCGGAGAATCACGATGTCGCCGATCATCACGCCCTTGGCCTTGACGACGTCCTGGTTGTGCAGCGTGGCCATGCCCACCGTGGAGCCGGCAACCTTCACCGGTTCCATCAAGCCGAACGGTGTCACGCGCCCTGTGCGGCCGACGTTGACGGCGATGTCCAGGAGCTTGGTGTGGACTTCTTCCGGTGGGTACTTATAGGCAGCAGCCCATCTGGGGACCCGGGAGGTGTAGCCGAGGGCTCGCTGCGTTGCGAAGTCGTCAATCTTGACCACAATGCCGTCGATTTCGTGCAGGAGGTCGTGCCGGTGCTCGCCGTAGTGGGCAATGAATTCCAGAACGCCCTGGAACGAGTCAAGCACCTTGAGGTAGGGGCTGACGGGCAGGCCCCAATCTGCCAGCAGCTTGTAGGTTTCCGACTGGCTCCTGGCATCCAAACCCTCACGGGCTCCGATGCCATGGACGAACATGCTCAGCGGACGCTTGGCAGTTTCGGCCGGGTCCTTTTGCCGCAGTGAACCGGCCGCAGCGTTGCGGGGGTTGGCCAGCGGAGCTTTGCCGGCGGCTACGAGTGTCTCGTTGAACTCAAGGAAGGCCTTGGACGGGATGAACACCTCACCACGGATTTCCACTTCCGATGGGTAGCCTGAACCGCTGAGCTCCCGCGGGATCTCCTTGATGGTGAGCACATTGTGAGTGATGTCCTCACCGGTAGTGCCGTCTCCGCGAGTGGCAGCCCGGACCAGTTTCCCGTCCCTGTAGAGCAGGTTCACGGCAAGGCCGTCGATCTTCAACTCGGTCAGCCACGCGATCGGCGGGACAGAATCGCCGAGCTTCGCCACAGAGGCTTCGGCCTTGCGTACCCATGCCTCGAGTTCGTCCAGCGAAAAGACGTCGTCAAGGCTGTACATGCGCTGCAGGTGCTCCACAGCGGCAAAAGCCGAGGAGACTTCCCCGCCGACTTCCTGCGTCGGGGAATCGTTGGACACGAGTTCCGGGTGGAGGGCTTCGAGCTCCTCCAAGCGGCGGTAGAGTTCATCGAACTCCGCGTCCGACACCGTGGGCGAGTCTTCCTGGTAATAGGCATACCGGTACTTGCGGACAAGGTCGGCCACATGCTCGTACTCGTCCCGCAAGGACTCCGAGGGCGGAGTTCCTTCAGCCTCCACGCCGGCGGCCGCCGTGTCTTCAACCGTGGTTTCTACCGGATTCGCAATTTCTGGTGTGCTCACACGTCTATCTTGCCGCAAGCCACCGACAATAAAGTCCTGCAGCGCGATGCGAGGCGGCTATGCGCCTTTCAAAATCTGGCTGGCCCGTTGAAAGGAAACATGCATGACGGTGCCTATATCCCGGACGGACATCCCGGAGGCCCGCATTGCGTGCGCCGCATCGCGGTTCAATGCCGTCGCCTGCCGCTGAGCCTCAGCAGCAGCATTAGCCATGTCCCTCGCTTGCTTGAGCGCTTCTTGCGTCGATGTATCCACCACTGGAACAACCTTGATGGAAAACGACGTCCCCGGCTGTCCGGTCAGAGCCGATGCCGCGTCCCGCACCATGGCCTCAACTTGGTCCAATCTCTTGACCTGCGTATAGAGTCCTTCAATTTCCGGTACTTCCACAGCCCACCAACTACCTGAGCGTTCGGCCCGCGCGTTGAGTTCCATGTCATTCTCCGATTTGCTTGATGATCTTCTTAGCAGTGATCTCGTTGATCTCGCTGTGGCGCGGTATGGCAACCTGCCTGTTGCCCACCCGGGCGACCGTATGACTGCCGGCCTCTCGATATTCGATTGGTTCGCCACGCCGCTTGGCTATGCCCTCGAGCATTCTGAGTAGATCTTTGCGCTTCACCATCAGGCTATTCTAGGTGGCCTAGACAATTCAAGTCGAGGATCCCTAGACAACCTGTGGATAAGAGACAGTCAGTGCGAAGACAGGCGGTTCTTGCTCCACAGCGCAAACGCCAACCCGCCAAGGCCAACCACGAACACCCCGCCCAGAATGCCGAACAGGCCAAACATGTTGGGTCCGGACCCCGAATCGGATGCCAAGACGGCAGCTTGGGTCTTCTGGCCCTTGTCCACCGGAGTGTCCCAGTTGGAGGACTTGGAAGGGCTGGGGCTTGCCGAGCCGGGGCTCGCCGAAGGAGTCGCCGACGGCGTTGCGGACACGGTGGCGCTCTCCGGAATCGCCGTGGGTTCAGACGAGGTCGACGCCGGACCGGTCACCCGGGGCGCCACGGTGACGAACTGGGTCACAGCAGGCTGTGGCTGGGACTGCACCGGTGGTTCCGGAACGGCCGGGGCAGGTGCTTGCTGGGTTTCACGGACCCTGGTGGGTTCCGGCTTGGACGTCGGTTTCTTGTCGTCTTCCGGAGCCAGGCCCGGCTGCGTAGCCGTGGGATCGGTGGGAGCTTCGACGGGAGCGCACGAGGCTTTCTCCCCACAAGGGGCAGCCTGACCCGCGGCAGCAGGAGCAAGCAGCAGGACAGCTGCCAACAAAACAGCGGGGACAACGGAGTGTCGCATGGAGGTAACCTCGGCCGGGGCGTTGGGGCGCCGTGGGTAATCGGGGATTTCGGGCGTTTCCGGAAATCCTCCTACATACCCATGGGCTGCCGCAAATCCTAGCTGCGGTTCTCCGGCGGCATGGCGATCTGCAGCTTACGCACCTTCCCCCGCCCAACAATGTATCCGCGGCCAGGGATGAAGTCCTTGCTGATGCGGCCCAATGAGGTGTTGAGGAGGCTGTCGCCTTCCACGTCTCCGGGGTTGAGCAGTAGTCCGCGGCGACCGGATTTGAACGGCTGGGCCAAGGACCACGCCTGCGACCACGTGGACGTTTCGGACTCGCCAACCACCCACTGATCGGCTTTGATGGCCGCTGTCACCAAGCGACCCACCCCCGATTCGGCCAAGGTGTCGGTGAACTCGGTCAGTCCTTCAATGAAAATTGCCATCGTTCCCGGGTTGTCGGCGGCTTTGTCGATGAGGTCGTCAATAACATCCGACACCTCGTCCGGCCCCACCAGCGACCTGCTCCAGATATTCAACGATGCCACGGCCGAACGCCGGGACCCGATGTAGATCAGGTCTGTTCGCGGGTTGGAGCGACGCAAGGCATAGGCCAGTGTGACCAGCGCAACCGAGCGGCCGGCACCCGGCGGTCCGGCAAGCAGCAGTGAGCCCTTGGCCGCAATTGCAGCCGAACCCAACGTCTCGTCGTCGACACCGATGACGGGGTTGTCCGGAGCGCCGGTCGGCAGGATGTCCAGGTCCACCAGTTCAGGAAGGCGCTGGATCTGCGGTGCCTGCTCCAGGCCCTGCCGCAGCATGGCCTGGCTGAGCTTGGCTACTTCCCGTGCCTGAAGTGCCAGGTTCGAGTTGCCTCCGAGCACGGCGAGTTGGACTTCGAGCCCGTCCAAAAGTCCACGCCCGGGAGGGGAAGCCGCGTTGAGGACGTCTTTGGGGACATCCAGGGTCATGTAGTCGTCTTCGGAGCTGAGACGCAGGACCAAGCGCTTCTGGATGGAGGCAAGAAGCGACGCCGGAACGGAGTTTGTGCGGTCACCGCTCACCACCAGGTGGATACCCAGGGGACGTCCGTCAGTGGCCAACGTCAGGAAGATGTCCCACAACGCCGACAGGTTGCTGTACTCGTACCCTTCGCGGAACGACGACATGCCGTCCACCAGGATGAAGATGCGCTTCTCGTCCGGCCGGTTGGCCAGTTGCCGGTATTCGACGATGGTGGATGCCCGGACCTCGGCGAACCGCGCGGCCCTGTCATCTGAGACTTCCTTGAGCCATCGCAGCAGCCGGCCCACGCGCTCTACGTCGTCACCGTTGATGATTTCGCCAACGTGCGGAAGTCCGTCAAGCATTTTCAGCCCGGAAGAGCCACAGTCGATCCCGTACACATGCACGGGACCACCGCGCGGCGTGACGGCCGCGGCTATTGCGATTCCGCGCAACGCCGCGGACTTACCGGATCCACCGGTGCCGTACACGGCCATGTTCCCGTCCCTGTCAGGCTCGTAGAACACGGTGGGCTGGTCTTGGTGGGCGGGGTCATCGGCCACTCCCAGCAGCAAGCGCTCGTCGGTGCGGGGATTGGGGAGTTTGGAGAAATCGTACGTGGTGGCGAGCTCGTTGAGCCAAGGCTTCCGGGGAGGCTCAATGGACAACACGTCGGCAGCCCGGATGATGTTGCCGGTCATCCTGGCAATGTCGTTCGGTCCGGCGGGCTCCTCCTCCACCTGCGCCACCAGCGGCGGTTCCCAGGTTGGACCGGACCCGAAAGCCATCTCCACAATGTCGATCCGTGGCCGCTGCGGTTTCTCAGTGGTCCAGCCTCCTGCGTAACCGGTCTGGAAACCCTGGATGCGTCCCGGTCCGGTCTTCGCAGCACCCCGCCCTGGAATGGACGGATCAAAGTAGGCGGCGGTAGGAACACCCAGGATGTCCACAGCGTCCACTTCGTCGGCCATGCGCAATGCGACGCGAAGGTTGGTGTTGGCGCGCAGGTTGTCCTTGATGACGCCGGCGGGACGTTGGGTAGCGAGGATCAGGTGCAAGCCCAGGGAACGCCCGCGGGCAGCAACATCCACCACACCGTCAACGAACTCGGGAACCTCGGTGGCCAAGGCGGCGAATTCGTCCACGATGATGATGAGGTACGGCGGGGCTTCTGGATCCGCTTCTCGCTGCAGCGCGAGCAGGTCCTTGGCTTTCTTCCGGTTCAGGAGCCGTTCACGGTAGTGGAGTTCCGCACGCAGGGACGTCAGTGCCCGGCGCACCAAGTGCGGAGACAAGTCAGTCACCAAGCCAACGGTGTGGGGCAGGTGCAGGCAGTCGGCAAAGGCCGCGCCGCCCTTGTAGTCCACGAACAGGAAGCTGACCCGGTCCGGACTGTAGGCGGCAGCCATGCCCATCACCCAGGACTGCAGGAACTCGGACTTACCGGCACCTGTGGTTCCGCCCACCAAGGCGTGCGGCCCTTCGTTCTTGAGGTCCAGGTAGAACGGCTCAACGCCCTTGGAGCCCACCAGGGCGCGGAGGCTTCCGTTGTCCTTGCGGTTGGGGACAGCGGTGGCGTGGACTGAGTTGTTCTCCTGCCAACGCTCCGCAACGGCCTGCGGGTTGTCCATGAGGTCTTTGCCAATCAGGGTGGCGTACGAGACGGCGCGCGGGAGGTCGGAGTCGTCGTCGAGCGGGTTGCCGACGTCCACCAGCGGCGACATCATGCGTGCCAGTTGGGTCGCCAAATCAGCGTCGAGGCTTTCGCAGCTCACCGGGTACGTGTGGCGGCCCAGGCGGACCTGGCCGGTGGTGGTCCCGTGTTCGCCGTCCACGGAGAGGAAATCGCGGCACGCTGCCGGAAGGGACTGCACGTTGGCTGCCACCCACATGATGTGCACGCCGTAGTCGGGGCCGCGCTCCACCAAGCGGGTGAGGCGTCCACGGTCCACGGGAGCATCGTCCTCAACAATCACCAGGACAGCGGGCACAACGGGACCAGGAGTTTCCTGGTGCTCGTCCTTCAGCGCGGGGCGCGGCTGCGGACCAGGTTCCTTGGCCAGGGACTCCCGCTCTTCCACCAGGTTTTCGAGGCGGGACAACAGGGAGGCACCGGCTCCCGGTCCGGCAGCGAGGTGGTCGCCGGACAACGGGCTGTGGCCGGAACCGACATGCGGGAGCCATTGCAACCAGTCCCATCGTTCGCGGGAACGGCCGGACGTGAGGGCAGTCACAACAAACTCGGCCGGCGAGTGGAGACCCACCAGCTGGAGCACCATGCCACGGGCGACGTCGTCCACCACGTTGCGGTCCCCCGCCACGCCGAATGATCCCGAGGTCCGCAGCTGCGACACGATCGGAACACCTTCGATGACCCGGACCTGCTGGAGGCAGTCCTGGATTTCCTTCATGTACCGTGGCTCGGTTTCATTGGCACCGGGTTCCTCGAACTGGATACGCGACGGCGCGGACCCCAGCCCGAAGCGGACGCCCAGGAAGTGCTGGTGCTCTGGCCGGTTGGTCCACAGCAGCGGGCCGAGCTTGTAAATGGCATCCACGGTATCGCTCACCGAGGGTGCTTCCTGGATCCTGACGGCGCGTTCGATGTTCTGCTGCCGGTCAATGTCCTCGCGGAACGCCAGCATGGAAGCCTGGAAATGCTTGTGACCTTCCTTGGCCTGCCGCTTGCCCTGCATCTTGTGGTCCACATAGTGGCCCACAATGAACAACGGCATCATGGCCATGAAAAGGACCGAGAGCAAGTTCTGGGTGACGGCGAAGAGCACGCCGCCCATGAGCAGGGGCGCGATCAGCATGATGTACGGGAACGGCTGATGTTCCGGACGCTTGGGACCGGCCGGAGGCACGCGCTTGGGAGACTCGAACCTGGGCAGCACCCGCGGGGACCGGTTGAAGTCCACCAGCGGGGACGACGGACCGCCGCTGTGGTTGCGGGACAGCGAGACCACGCCCACCGTGGTTTCCCCCAGCGTGACCGTGTCCGAGGATTCAAGCGTCGCCCGAGTGACCGGCAGCCCGTCCATGAGCAGGCCGTTGGCGGAGTTCGTGTCAACGATTTCCACGGTTTCGCCCACGGTGACGCGCGCATGGCGCTTGGACGTCAGGGGGTCCGAAAGGCGGATGTCCGCGTCCCTGTCCCGGCCGATGTAGCTGGTGCCGAAAGGCAGCGAAAATTCGCGTCCGACGTCGGGCCCTGACATGACGCGCAACGTCGCCGCGGCCGGTCCCCTGTTGGAACCGGCGGCGTGGCCGTTGGACGCGAACTGATCGCTCACCTGCGCCAGTGACACCTTGGAACCTGGCCGCAGCCCGGACTCCAGCAGGTTGTCCGCGGGCCGGAGCACGTGGCCGGACAACCCGCCGCCAACGAACGCTTCGTCCACGCTGATGGACAGGTTCGACGGCGGTTCGGTCCCCTTGCGTGCGGGGTCCGCGGCCCATAGTTCGGTGGCAATGTCGGCCACGGTGGCGCGACCATCCACCGTCACGGCGAGGTCTTTTGCTTCCGCAGGGTCGCGCCGCAGGGTCAGGCGGAACTTCATCCTTCGTCGACTCCAGTCATGGTTTCAAGGAGGTACAGGTCAGCCGCGGTCACCAGGTGTGACGTCACGGCATGCTCCACGAGGCGCGCACGCCGGTTGGTGGCAAGTTTTCCGGCGCCGCCGCGAAGGCCCACAACGCCCACGCGGTCGAGTTTGTCGCACACGTTGTCCAGTTTGCGGTTGAAGCGGGTCAGCGCCCAGCCCAGCCGCTTGGCCGCTTCGGCCGACGAAGGGATGGCGCTGAATCCGGTGCCGTCGCGGCGCAGCATGGGCTCGGCCAAGGCAACGATGAGCGCCTTCTGGGAGTCCGTAAAGACCACGGGGCCGATGGTGGTGTCCCCCGCTTGGTCTTCGTCGCGGGCCTCGTGCCGGAACGACGGTGTCTTCAAGTGCACGGCGAACTCATACGTGGTGGGCCCGGCCGTGAAGATGACATTGGTGTGGCTGAAGACCAGCGGGATCCGGGCTCCGGGTGCCAACCAGGCCTGCATGCCGCCGGAGCCGTCCGCGATGGTGGCCGAGAGCATGCTGCCTACGTTGCTGAGCCACCACATGCCGTCGTAGCGGGCAATCTGCAGGAAACGGCGGTGCAGGTAGGGGTTGTCGTCTACTTCCAGATCCCCTTCCCGGCCGATGTCAAAAACGTCCTCGTCGGATGGTTCGTACCATTCGCCACAGAAATCTATTGCTAGATCCCCCATGATCTGTGCCTCCTCAGTGTGCGGTGTATAAGTTTCATGAGCCGCTACGAATCCAGGCAAGCGATGGATTCCGGGCCGGCCGGCGACGCCGCACCGTCGGAGCGGACGATAATGACCTGCACGCAGATAGGCGGCTCGCCGTTACCGGAGACGAAGGTGGTGGTGGTCAGGGACGTAGCGTAGGTGCCTTCGGATTTGGCCGTCTTTTGCCGCCACTTGTACGTGTCGCCTTCCCTGGGCTGCGGGTTCGTCCACGTGAACGCGATGATGTTGGGATCCTTGGGCGTCCGCGCCGCGGTCAGGCCCACGACGTCGGGCACTGTGCCGCTGTCCAACGCGTCCGCTGGCGGCTTGGACGCAGTTTCACTCGGCGCCACCTTGGGCTGGGCCGAAGAACCCAGGACCATGCCCACCACGACGGCGACCACCAGGACCGCTGCGCCGGTTGCAGCCAGCCACAGGTTGCGTTTGCTGTGGTCGGCTGCGGGGGTCTCTTCCGGAGCACCCGCCGCCGGAGCCGCCGAACGGTTGACGGTGGCTGCGAGCTCGTCAGGCGTTGCGGCCTGCCAACCGCGCAGGACGGTTGACTCCGCAGGATCCGGATCGGTGACACCGGGTTGCGGAGCGTGGAACTGCGTTGGCGCGGAGTAGGGCTGCGCGGGCGGGTTTTGGACCGGCTGCGGGTTGGCTCCCGGGACTGTGGAGGGGAACGTTCGTGCCGGGAAGGTGGGTGCCGAACCGGTGGTGGCCGTGCCCGAAGCGTCGGGATCAATTGCTGCGATGCTGCGGACGCGGGTTTCCTCGAAGGTGTCGTCCGGATGTTGTTCATCGCCGTGGCCTGGCTCTTCGAGCACTTCGAACGGCGTAACGGAGAGGTTCAGTTCGGTCTGGATCCGCTGCAGTGCCAGGGCGAAAGCGTGGGCCGACGAGTAGCGGGATTCCGGGGACTTGGCCATGGACGTCGCAAGGACCAGCTCCAAGGACTCCGGGACGTCGGCACGGCCAAGCCTGGGCAGGGCCGAATTGGTGATGCGGGCTATGAGTTCGCGCTGTGAGTTGTCCTGGCCGGGAAGAACGAACGGCGAGCGACCCGCCAGCAAGGTGTACAGCGTGGCGCCCAACGCCCAGATATCCACGGGAACGCCATCCACGGCTCCACCACGGAACTGTTCCGGCGGCGACCACGGGATGGACATGCCGGCGTCGTCCTCGGTGTCTGCTCCGATGGTGCCGGAGATGCCGAAGTCCGTCAGTGCGGGACGGTTGTAGTCGGTGACCAGGATGTTGGCGGGTTTGATGTCCCGGTGCACGATCCCTGCCCGGTGGGCGGTCTCGACGGCGGATGCCACCTGGATGCCGACCGCGAGGACCTCGTCCACGCTGAAGCGCTGGCGGCGGTAGCGCACGTCGAGGCTCGGCCGGGAGCAGTACTCCATGGCGAGGTACGAGTGTCCGTTCTCCGTGATTTCGGCCTCGAAGATCGTCACGATGTAGGGGTGCGAGGACAGTTGGGCCATCAGGTTCGCTTCGGACTCGAAGCGGCGGCGTGCCCCTTCGGTCTTCAGGTCCGACAGCAGCACTTTGACGGCCACTTTTCGGCGGGGACGGTCCTGCTCGTAGAGGTACACGTCAGAGAAGCCACCGGAACCCAACAGGCTGATGTACTTGAAACCCGGGATGGGTGGTGGCGGCGCGGGGGGCCTCTTGGAACTCAAAGAATCTCCTCGAAACGCAATGAAATATCGTCGCCCAGTTCAGCGATGTCGCCGTCCAGCAGGATGGCCATCTCGTTTTGGGCGAGCCGTCGGGGGGCTTGGCCTTCCCGGATGAGCACGGTTCCGTTGGTTGCTTTGAGGTCGCACAGCATGACGTGCCATCCTTCCAAGCGAACCTCCACATGGGAACGGGAGATGTCCCCGCCTGGACTGTCCACTTGGACAAGCCGGGGCATCGTCCCGCCCTGGACACGGGAAACCGAGGGTTGCCGGCCGATGATGAGGGACTGCTCCAGATCGATCAGCTCACCCGTGGAAACGCGCATGCGGCCCAGGCGCGGACGCGGGACGTGGACGGCGTCGCCCGAGACTGCCAGCCCGCACACCGAACACAGAGGGTACGTCGGCGGGTTGGCATGCCCTTGGGAGCACACTCGTGCTAAAACACTGGGGCCGTTGACGGCCGGTGTGTGGCCTGCCTCGACGCCGGTCCCTGCAGGCGACGACTCATCATCGGGGAGACTGCTTTTCATGATGGTCTGGCCATCGTGATCGGCATCCTCGCCAGCTGGCTCACGCGGCGGAAGCGAGGGAGGTTGCGGGAGGGGCACCGTGCCGACGCGCGGGGGTTCACCTGCTTCGGGCAATCCGGGGCTGCTGCGGAGCCAAGGGACCGAGTCGATCAAGCCCGGAGCCGGCGCGACGGCGGAGGACCAGGGGGCGGGTCCGTCACCCTCTGCTGCGGCGACCGGAGCTTGGACTGTGCTAGTTGGCTCTGGCGCAACCGGCTCTGGGGTAACCGGCTCTGGGGTAACCGGCTCTGGGGTGACCGGCTCTGGGGCGGCGGGCATTTGGGGTGCAGGCGCATCGTGCTGATCGGACTCTTCGTCCAGCCGCACAGCCGCGTCCTCGATGTTGCGCATGACCGTCTTGTCCCACAGATGGTCATAGTTGGTGGTGTTTTCCAACGAGGGAAGCACCGGGTCCGTGGTGCTGGTGTGAACCGGAACGTCCGAGGCTTCCGCAGGCGTTTCTTCAACGTCACTGTCCGCAGCGGGTGCCGGATCTTCAGCGGGGCCAGCCGAGGCAGCAGGTTCCGGGACCAAATGCCCCGGAGCAATGGTCAGGCCAAGATCGGCTTCCTTGTAGTCGATCATGGTTTCATCGGAAGCCGGGCCGGACATCCGCGGCTCTTCCGAGGCCGCAGCTGCGGGATGGATCGCCGGGACGCCGTCAATAGGAGGCGCTGAGGAGACCCCGACATCGAGCGACGCCAGCAACACCACGCCCTCAGTCAACGGCAAGCTGTTCAATGACGAGCTGTTCAATGACGAGGTGTTCAATGGTGAGGCGTTCAGGGGCAGGCTGCCACCCGCCGTCGGGAGCCCCGACGCCGAAGCAGTACCGGCTTCAGCTCCGATGCGGACACTGTAGGACGTGGCGTCCGGCAGGCGACGTTCAGTCCAGGTGGTGACATCGCGACCGGACAGGCGCTCTTCGCCTTGAGCAAACTGCACCGCAAGTTCGAGGTCGCCGCGGAGGAACACGCGCAGGGCGCCCTTGGAGTCGATGATGCCAAAGGGCGGGATGCGGCTGAGCGAGACGCCAAAGGCCTCAGTTACCTCGTGGAGGACCTCATGGGCCTCGGGGGCGGAAGCAAGCAGCTCCCAGACGGTGTCGATCAAGGCGTGGGGAGTATCCGGGCCAAGGAGCACCACGGTTCCGTTGCGCACAACCCCGAACCAATCGCCCTGCTGGTACCGGGCGGGTGAAAGGCGGTTAGGGCTTTCCATCGGCACCTCCCTCCTGGTCGGTCCCGGTGACCCAGGCCCGCGGGAGCGTGTCTTCTTCAACCTCGTGCACCGCCTCCGGACGGGGTGCGGTGGTGGCGATGCCGGCGTCGTTCAATACGTTCTTGGCGTCAACCACAATCACCGTGACGTTGTCCCGTCCGCCGCTGCGCAGCGCAGACTGGATCAAGGCATCCACCGCATCCTGCGGATGGGCGACTGTGCTGAGGATCCGGAACATATGGTCATCGCCCAACTCGCCGTTGAGCCCATCCGAGCAAACCATCATCCGATCGCCCTCCTGGATGGGAAGCAACCAGAAATCGGCCTCTGTCTCATCGCCGGTACCAAGGGCACGCGTGACCACGTGGCGCCGTGGGTGAACGGCGGCCTGCTCCGCAGTGATATCTCCCGAATCCACCAACTCCTGCACCTCCGAGTGGTCCACGCTGACCTGCGCGAACTCGCCTTGGCTGAGCCGGTAGGTGCGGGAGTCGCCGATGTTCATCACCAGCCAGTACGGCAGGCCCATCTGCTCCACCACCACAACACCGGACAGCGTGGTTCCCGCGCGGGCATTCGTTGCGTTGCGGATGCTTGCATCGGCCTTCAGCAGGCAAGCCTGGAGGTCGGCTGCAGAAGCCGTCCGGACACCCGATGCCAGTTCAGGGGCACTGCCCAGAGTACGGACGCACATGCCGCTGGCAATCTCACCGGCCTCGTGCCCGCCCATGCCGTCGGCTACGGCGAAGACCGGATCCGAGGCGATGAATGAATCCTCGTTCAATTCGCGTCGGAGGCCGCGGTCCGTTCCATAGCCGTAACTGAGGCGGAAGGACGAGCCGCCCGCAGCAGGACCGGCATCGGTATTGGCAGGTGTGGCCGGCTGTGAGTTCATGCTTGTCCTAGGTGGAAGGAACGGTCTCCGAAGTGAACAGTGGAGCCGGGACGGACAAAGACTGCTTGGCCCGGATGGAGCCGGGTCTGGATGCCATCGGGGGTGGTCACGGCGCTGCCGTTGGTGGAATTGCGGTCCGCCACCCACACGCCGTCACCGTCAACCCGCAAGTGCAAATGGGTTTTGGAGATTGACCTGCCGGGATCTGTCACGGGCAACAACTGTTCCACGGCTTCCCCTGGTTGCGGGGCGGGGTTCCTGCCGAGCAGGACGGTCCCACCGAGCTGGACGTCCTGGCCATCATCCACCTGGATGCGCAGCACTGCCTGCGCGCGGGCCGCTCCCGGTCGCATTTGGGTGCGTTCCAGGTCCTCGTCCGGGTGGGTGGCAAGGCCCGGCTGCGGCGGGACGGGGGTGGCTTGCTGGACGGGGGTGGCTTGCTGCTGCTGAATGATGGCAGCAGGTTCTTGTGCCGCCGCAGGAGTTGGACGCGGAGCGGTGGGCGGGCGCCACTGGTTGGGGTCATGCGAAGGCTGCACGGCGGGTGCGGCAGGGGTGGGCTGCGCAGGAGCGGCGTGTCCGGCACCGGGTGGCAGACCCGAGGACAGCGGCGCCGGACTCGTGGTTAGTGGTGAGGGACCCGTGGGTACTGGTGAGGGACCAGTGGGTACTGGTGAGATGACAGGCCGAACGGGTGGCAGGTCCATGGGCGCGAAGCTGTACGGTCCCTGGATGCCTCCCGTAGCCACGGGGTTGCGACCCGAGTGAACGTCGAAAACCAAGGCTTTCGCTGCCTTGTCCTGCCAGCCGCGGAGCTTGCCGTTGGTGTCCCACGCGTTGGAGACCACCACCAGGACGGCCCACACGACCCCAAGGAACATCAGGGGAAGCCCTATCCACAGGACCAGCCCCATCAGGCCGAGGGCGGACAGGACGACGGCGACGATGACCCCGAACAGCAGGACTCCGCCGGTGACAATGCCGCGGACGAAGACAACGCCTGCCCCCGGCGCGTAGCCGTCGGCGTCCGAGCTGCGGATCCCCATGAGCTTGTTGCCGATGGTGTTGCCGGACTTGGCTTCGAGGGCAAGGATGATGGCGGTGTACACCACGGTCACTCCCAGGCCAAGGCTGCCCAAGAGGACCAGCAGGCCGGTGTCGTAGACGATGAAACCATTCCGGCGGGTCTGGGTGATGCCCGCAATGCCAATGGCGAACGTGGTGGCAAGGACCGCAAGAGGGCCCAGCCAGTCCAGGACCGCTGCGCCCAGGCGTTTTCCAGCCGACGCCGGTACCAATTCAAGTTTGGTGGTCATAGCGGTCCCTCCCCCTGGCATTCCGTTCGCCGGGCCTATCCTCCCCGGCTGCACCGGCGACGACGGCGCCGACACTACCGAGATACTACCGGGATCGGGCAGGCCCTGCCGGGTTGCGAACTCCAGGGCAGCCTTCTGGGCATGGTTGACGTTGCGCTCTTTGCGGGCACCCCGGTTGTTCAGCGGAGACCCGCATTGGGTGCAGAACGCCGCACCGGGACGGACCGCGTGCCGGCAAGCAGGGCAGAGCTCGGCTTCACTGCTCATCGGCTTTACCTTTCCTGAAGGGCAAAGTGAAGCGACGGGCTCCCGGATCAGGCGCTGCCTGCTCGCGGCGCCGCAATGCCGCCCGGCCATCGGACAACAGGGACCGCGGCGAGAACCGCGCCTGTTGCCGCTTCCAGAAGCCGACGCTTCCAGTGATGTCCGTCAGCGACGAATCCACGATTTCCCAGTACTCCTTGACTTGTTCCTCGCTCGGCTGGACCGCCCCGAACACTGCGGCATCGGCCCGGTGGGCGAGCATCGTCGTCGTCGTTCCTGCGGTGGGAAAGGCATCAGCAATGACCGTGGCCGATTCGCGCCGCGTGGACTTGGTGTCGATCGAGGCCCCCATGTCAGTGGCAAGGCTCAACACTTCATTCCACCCACCGCCCACCCGCTGGGCGGGGTGGCCATCCCGGAAACGCGCCTTCCGGCGTCGTGCTTTCAACAGGAGGATCAGCAGCAAGGGCACGGCCAGGATCCCCAACGGAATCAGCGCAACCCCGATGGCCGCCAACAGCGGACCCCAGAAAAGCCAGGGGTTGTTCTTCTTCTCATCAGCGTCCAGGGCATCCGGCGTGGAGTCCGGCGGCAGGTCCGCGGGCTCCTGCGGCGGAGGCGGCGGCTGCAACACCTGCGGCTTGGGCTTGGACTTGTTCTCCGGGTCTGGAGGGATGGGCACGTTGTCCTTGGGCGGCGTGGGATCGAAAGATACCCAACCGACGCGGTCGAACGCCACCTCAACCCAGGCGTGCACGTCCTTACCGGTGATCTTGACGTCCCCGGCCCCGTTTTCGGGGCCCTTGGGATCCGGGTAGAAGCCCATGACCACGCGGGACGGAATACCCAAGTGGCGGAGCATGAGGGACATGGACACGGCATATTGCTCGTCATCACCCAGCATCTGCTTGGCCGACAACATGTTCCGGACGCGCGCTGCGCTGTGCCCCGGCAGGCTCGGAAGCTGACCGTCAGCCACCAGACCGTTACTGAACGCGCCACTCTTCTGGAAGTGTGCCTCGATCTGCCGGACGCGGTCGATGGCCGTGGGCGCATCAGCCGAGAGCTCATTGGCCTGGGACGCGACGATCGGCGGCACTTCCTCGGCCTCCGGCAGCGTGAGTTTCGCGAAGTCGTATTGCGTCAACTGGCCGTGCTCCAAGGTGCCGGGGTCCGAGACCTGCACTGTGTAGTGGTCGCCCTTGGCCAAGCCCTTGGTGGTCACTGCAGTATCAGTTCCGGCATTGAAGTAGAGCCCGGACGCGGCACCCGAACTATCGTCAAAGCTCATTCCGGTGGTGTGCCGGCCGCCAGGAACAAAGTAGCCCTGGTAGTCGTCGATGCTGATGTCCAGGGTGTAGTTGGTGCCCGTCACCGGGCTCCCGGAATCGGCCAGTGTGTTCAACGAACGGGCATCGCCTACCTTGCTGAAATTGCCGGAGCTGTTCGGGTCCATGGTGTAGTTCAAGCCGTTGAAGGCATCCAGGGCCGCGAGCCGCACGCGGGCGTCCTTGGGCAGGCCCTTGACCGTGAACAGGGTGCTGTCTTTTTCGTCCTTGACGAAGTTCCTGAAGCTGGCCAGCGGCGTAATGTAGTCCCGCGGGTCAAAGGGCGGGACGATCGTGTTGCGAAGCACTTTCCGGTCGTCGCTGGCGGTGACCAGGGGCGACGCGATGGCGGTAACGCCGACGGCCACGGCAATCACGGCGGCAGCAGTCCCCAGGCGGCGGAGCTGGCCGCGGCGGGCTGCACCGGCGTCGGAATCCGGCCTGTTGGCCGAGACGGTCCTGGTGCTCCGCTGGCGGAGTACGTCACGGCGGAACGTCGCCCAGACGATCGAGACAATGGTCAGCGAGACGCCGCGCTCCACGTTGAGGAAGCCGGCGCTGGTGCTGAAGGCGATTCCCGTCACGAAGAGGACCAGAACTGGAAGGAGCGGCCAGTACGGGCTCTTGAGCCGCCACGTGAGCAGGCCGGCGGCCAGTGCCGTCACCAAGGAACTGAGGAACGGCACAATAAGCATGCCGTTCGCCGTGCCCACAGGCACGCCTACAGTCAACATGTCCTTCCATGCGAAGACGACTCCCAACAGCAGTGTCCGCAAGGAATCGAGGCTTGGCAGGAACCCGAGGACGGCCGAATCCGGGACAGCCAAAGCGCTTCCGAACAGCATGTAGGCGCCGAAAGCGGTTGCCGTGGTGATCAGTAGTCCCAGGCGAAGGTGCGCGTTCAGGACTGCGATGCCCAAGCCGAGGAGCACGCCACCAAGACCTGCGATGAGGTAGTGCGGGTCTCCCCCGAAGCTCAGGGTGAAACCAAGGACGCCCAGGAAGAGGAGCACCACCAGTGCACAGCAGTCAACGGCGAAATGCCACAACGGGCGGCCGTCGGTGAAGGGCGATCCCCCGGTGGCCCGGTTCCTGGCGCGTGCCGATGTGGAGGCCCGCGGACGTACACGCAGGTTTGGCGCGGAGCTCATGCTGCCGCCTTTCGAAGAACAATGGCGAGGTCATCCAGGTCGCCCACCGTCAGGACAGTCAGGTCCGCAATGTTGGCCCTCGACGGCGCCGCGCCCGGCTGGACGCGAACGGCCAGGCTGCGGACCCCGGGCGGTACGGACGCGGAGGCCGTACGCAACTGCGTTGCCGTTACGTGGCTCCCCACCACGAAGAACACCACGGAAGCGTTCGGGACTGTATCGGAGAGCGTCCGGGCGAGATCGACGGCGGTCTTCCGCATGGGCGCACCGACAATCCGTGTGGTGTCGTCCAGGAGGTTGCGGCCGGTTTCACAGCGCAGCGGCCCCTTCTGGGTCAGGACATCCAAGTCACGCTGCTCGCGGATGGCTTGCCGCCCAATGGACGCCGCCACGGAGATGGCCAGCTCGAATTCCGGTTCGGAGTCGTACTCATCCGTATTGATGGACAGGGAAATGGCCAGGTGTGCCCGGCGAGTCTCCTCGAATTGGCGGACCATGAGCTTGTTCGTGCGTGCCGTGGTTTTCCAGTGGATGTGGCGGCGGTCGTCGCCGGGAACGTAGTCGCGCAAGGCGTGGAAGGACACATCGGCACTGGAAAGCTCGGTGGTGGGCATGCCTTCGAGGTCGCGGATGAAGCCTGCGGCCGAACTGCCCAACGAGACCGTCCGGGGATGAACGTAAAGATCCACGGGTTCGGTCCACATCACACGCCGGCGGAGAAGATGGAGGGGGTCTGCGCGTACTGAACGAACCGGGCCCACCACGATCACTGCACGCCGGGCCGTGGGGATGGTGAACAGGTCCTCGTGTACCTGCGCCGGCTTCATGCGGGGCAGGTGGAAGACGGCGGTGTTGGATCCGACAGGAAGCTCCAGGGCCGCCGGCAACAGGGGCCTCGTGGAAACGTTGGACACCGCGATGCTGCCCACGGCGTCATCCCCCACAGCAACGCGGGTACGGGCGAGGTCCAGGACCACGCCATAGGCCGAGCGGCCCACGATGAAACCAATGGCCAGGAGGAACAACAGGAACGCGACCATGGCAGCTGACTTGGCCTCCTGCCAACCCCACGCCTGCCCTGCCCACCACAGCCCGATCGCAGCGGCCAGGACCACCCAGCCGAGCAAACTGACCACGGACAGGACAGGCCACACGAACCGGAGCCACGCGGCGCGGACCTTGGCCCAGGCCGGTGAAAGGAACTCGCCGGCTGTACCAGCGGCTTCTGCCCAGACGGCGGCCGGGTGGAGTTTGCTGGGTGTGCCCGGCTTTCCCGTGGCACCGGGGCGCTTGCCGCGCTTGCCGGGGCGCTTGCCGGGGCCGCGCGTGGCGCGGATCTTGCCGCCAAGCGCAGACGCAGCGTGCTTGATGGAGTCAGCAGCCCTGTTCAGGGGTGTGCTGGAGGACATGTGCGGACCTTTGTTTGTGCCGGGGTGAAGGGTTGCCGATGAGGAGCGGACTGGACGTGGGCGTTCCGTGAACGCTGGCAGTGCTGTGCTGCTTATGCGCTGGTGCGTTGCTGCGGTGCTGCGACCTCGGCGAGGACGCGTGCCAGGACCACCTCGGGTGTCGCGCCGGAGAATTCAGCCTCCGGGTCCATCACCAAACGGTGAGTCCACACCACAGGGGCGAGTTCCTTGATGTCATCGGGCAGCACGAAGTTCCGTCCCTGTCCCGCTGCCCACACCTTCGCAGCGCGAACCATGGCCAGGGCGCCACGGACGGAAACACCAAGGCGTGTCTCCGATGCATTGCGGGTTTCCTCGCACAGGCGCGAAATGTACTCAAGAACGGCGGTGTCCACGTGGGTGGTGGCCGCAAGGTCCGCCATCTCAGCCACGGCCTGCGTGGTGATGAGCGGAGTCAGGTCCTTGGAACGGTCCTTGAGGTTGGCTCCGCCCAGCAGGCGCACGGTGGACGCGTGGTCCGGGTAGCCGATGGACGTCTTGATCAGGAAGCGGTCAAGCTGGGCCTCTGGCAAACGGTATGTGCCCGCCTGTTCGATCGGGTTCTGGGTTGCCAGGACCATGAACGGCCGGCCAGCGTCATACGTGGTGCCATCCACGGTGACGCGCGATTCTTCCATGACCTCCAACAACGCCGACTGCGTCTTCGGCGACGCACGGTTGATTTCATCGGCGAGCACGATGTTGTTGAACACCGGCCCCTTGTGGAACTCGAATTTCTGCGTCTTTTGGTCGTAGATAGTCACACCCGTCACGTCGGACGGCAGGAGGTCGGGCGTGAACTGGATGCGGTTGTGCGAACCCTGGACCGTCGCCGCCAACGCACGGGCAAGTGAAGTCTTGCCCGTGCCCGGTGCATCC
This sequence comes from Paenarthrobacter sp. NPDC056912, assembly GCF_042786555.1. Classification (NCBI taxonomy): domain Bacteria; kingdom Bacillati; phylum Actinomycetota; class Actinomycetes; order Micrococcales; family Micrococcaceae; genus Paenarthrobacter; species Paenarthrobacter sp. NPDC056912. Next base: position 29,276 of record NZ_JBHUCD010000004.1, on the reverse strand, counting down.
TCAAACAGCACGTGCCCTTCGGCCAGCATCGCGGTGAAGGTCAGCCGGATGACGTGCTCCTTGCCGAGGACGGCTTTGCCCACGTTGGCAACGAGCTTCTCGAACGTTTCTGCAAACCACGCGGCCTGCTCGTTTGTCATGGTCATGGGGTGATCCTGTTCGTTGGGTAGGGAATGCGGGTGTGATTCTGATGGGCGGAGGGCATCGTCAGCATCCGCCAGGAGGCCGAGGTCCTGAAAGATCCACAGTGGTGGACTTGACGAACCAACCGTCCTTCGCGGAGCCCTGGAGCCGGTACCACGGAGTTCCGTTGCCGTAGATGTCCTTGGTGCAGTTGACGGTGATCTTGCCCCAAGAGCGCTCCACCCAACCCACGCCACATTTGGCGGGGCTGCCGGGCGTGTAACTATCCGACTGGCCGGGCTTGCCGGGGCAGGTCCGGACACTGCTGGCATCCACTTGGATTTGCGAGGCGGGTGGAGGTGGAGTGGGGTCATCGCCGCTGGTTGCGTTGACGTCACCGCTCGTGGGACCCGCCACCACAGTCACAGCCCGGACTTCCAGCCGACGTGTCTTGTCCCAGCCACCACCAGAGGCGTCAAAACTGTTGGCCTTGCCCACGCCAGTCCAGCCACCGCTGTCGAGCCGGACCTCGTAGTGGTCCAGTGCACGGCCGTTGGTGGCAGGGTTGTTCCATGTCCAGTGGACCTGGCCATCGCCCTTCGGAGACTTTCCGCCATTGACGTTCGGTGCATTGGGGGGCCCGTACGGGTTGCCTGTACCAATGGCCTTCGCATCGCCCGCCATGCCGTTCTTGACCGACGTAGCGATGATGTTCACCACCACGTTGGTACCGTTCGGCTGTCCGCCGATGTCACCGCCTCCTCGCCCGATGGGACCCGAACCTTGGGCAGTTTGCCAGCGATACGTGATCTCGTTGTCCTGAGACCCGTTTCGTTCAGCAGCTGTGAGCGGCGTGAAGGCGACCCTCAGCTGTCCACTGGTGCCGGTTGCCGTTACCGAGCCGCTGCCCACGGTGCCCGGTTTGCCCGCGGCCCGGATCGCAGCGGACTGCTGGCTAACGCCACTGACGCCGGCTTTGTTGGTCGCTGAGACGGTGAACGTGTAGTCAGCCTCGGAGTTTGCCACGGTGACGTTCTGGGAAGTAGCTGCTACCGATTGGGAACCCACCAAGGCCCCGCCACGGTACGTGGTCAAGGTGTAGGCAGATACTGCATCACCGTTGTTGTTGGGCGCCTTCCAGCTGACCTGCAACTGGCTTTGGGCACCCACGGATCCTGCGCCGGACACGGACGGGGCTGCCGGCGTTGCGGGTACGCCTGCCGGAGTTTCCGCAGCCGAGTACGGGCTCCATTCGGACGGTTCCTTGGCGTCGTTCCTGGCCAGGACGCGGACCTTGTAGGCCACGCCGTTCGTCAGGCCCGTCCACACATGGCTGGCACCGGTCAGGTTCTGGATCTGGGGATTTTGGCCAGCGGGCGCCGGCGAGATCTCAAGATCGTAGGACTTGATGGGTGAGCCCTTGCTGGCGGGAGGGACCCAAGCCACAGAGAGCTGCTTGTCCCCGAATTTCAGTGTTGGCGCCACCGGAGTGTCCGGCTTGACGTCCGGACGCACTTCCGCGGAAACAGGAGAACGCTCGGATTCGTTGATGGCGTTGGTGGCGGTGACCGCAAAGTGGTACTTCACGTTGTTGGTCAGTCCGGTCAAGGTGCAGGTGTTGGCGGGGCAGTCCTGTTTGAAGCCGTTCTCTCCGTACACGGTGTACTTGGTAATGGGCGAGCCACGGTCCGCCGGGGCGTTCCACGTCAGCAGGGCCGTCTGGTCGCCCACGCTCTGTGCAAGCGGAGTCGTTGGCGCAGCAGGCTTATCCTTGACGGTCAGTCGAATGCGGGCCGTAGCGTAACGTGACGTTTCGCCTGTCTTATCCTCTACCGTGTAGGCCACCACCATCGTGCCGGTGAAGCCGGCAGACGGCGTGACTGTCACATCGCCGTTGCTGAACTCGGCCCCGCCGTCGCCGGTTTCAGTCACGGCGGAGACGATCTTCAACGGCGTATCCGGGAACGGGTTGGAGTCGTTGGCCAACACGTTGACGGTGACGGGCTTTCCTGACTGCGCATCCGGCTCCACATCGTCATTGGCCACAGGCTTGGGCCTGTTGGAGGCTGTCAGGGAGAGCTTGTACGTGGCGAGTGCTTCCAGTCCGCGTCGGTCCTTGGCCTTCACCTGGACGGTGCCGCCTTGGCCGATCTGCACGGAATCTTCAGCGGAAACCTTAAGGGTTTTGCCGTCCACATTCACCCTGAAGCCGCCGGGGGCAGCACCCACCAGCTCATAGTTCATGTTCTGGACATCGTCAGAGTCGGGATCGGACGTCAGCTTCCCCAGATCCAAGCTGGCCGAGTCCCCCTTTGGCACCTCAAGATCACTGCCGAGCAGAACGGGCGGGTTGTTCTTGTTGGGATCCGGAAGCACCTTCGTGCGAATGCTGAGGGTTGACTTCAGTCCATTGGGATCATCAGGTCCGGTCCCGTCGGTGACCTCGAAGCTGATGGAGCCCGGACCCACGTATTCGGCGCCTGCCGTGTACTTGATGGCCGTGCCGCCGTTGGCAACAGGATCGCTGCCGTTGGCTCCGATGAGCTTGATGCGGTCGGTCTGCGTCAGGCGGGGTGAACGTCCGTCGCGGACCTTGACCCACTCTGCGAGATCCACTGTGACGGACTGCCCGGAGACAAGTTCCACCACTTCGTCCTTGGCGAGTGTCGGAACCTGCTGGCCGACGCCGGGTACCCAGATGATGGCCGTGGACTTCTGCCCGTCCACGTCCTCCACGGTGTAGGGCACCAGTTGGGGCTGCTCGGTGAGTTCAACAATCACGTTGCCCTCGGAACCTGGCCGAGCGGTCTCCAACTCAGTGCTGACTTTGAGGTTCTCCCCCACGCCGTCGGGATCTTCGTCGTTCTTGAGAACTGGAACATCCACGGCGGTCTTGCCGAGCGTTTGTGCCGAGGTCACGCGATCATCGCGCGCGATCGGCGCCTGAAGTGGAATGTCGTTCTTGACGATCACCCGGATGCTGGCCTGGCCCACTGCATCGCGGTCATCGGCCACGGAGTAGCGGACGTTGACGGTCCCCTCAGCGGCAGGCGCTGTCACCAGGATGCGCCCGCTAGTCTTGCTGACCTGCGCTTCCAGTCCGGCGTCCGCCTCTATGCTGTCCGTCAGGATCCGGATGATGTCGCCGTCAGGATCGGTGTCGTTGGCTGTCGCGTCCACAGCGATCTGGCGGCCGGGACGGACCTTGACTTCATCGTCCACAGGCGCGGGCTTCTGGTTGTCTTCCCCGCGCGGTGCGACGCCGACGGTGACCGTGCCGGTGTTGACCGCCCCTTGGCGGTCGATCACCTTGTACCGGAACGTATCGGTTCCCGCGCCGTCACCTGCGGCGACGAAGTCGATGAAGCTGCTGCCCGCCGTCGCGGTTCCCATGGTGGGCGTGCTGTCGATCCCGGTCAACTGGACCGAGTCGCCGTCGGGATCGATACCGTCCAGGGGTACCGGAATCCGGACGCTGCCGCCGGCCACCACCCGTGCAGTGAGGTTTTGCGGCTGCGGGCGCGAGTTTTGGGCGCCTTCCAGCGGCAGGATATGAATGGTCACGGCCGCGGCGCTCTTTTGCCCCTGCGGGTCAACTGCGTTGTAGATGGCGCGTACGGTCTTGGGCGTGGGTCCGGCGATGAAGCGCAGTGTCTTCTCGGAGACGAATGCCTTGCCGTCTTCCTCCGGGATGCTTTGCGCCAGCACCGGGTCTACGGACAGTTCCTCGCCTTGCGGGTGTGTGTCATTGTCCAGGACCGGAATAGTGACGACGTCGTTGACGCGCACGTTGACTTCGTCGGGTTTCGGTTGGGGAGCTTCGACGACGGCGGGGGCCGGCACCGGGACAACGCCCACCGTTCCGGTGGCTGAGGCGCGGCCGTTGGACATCGTGTAGCTGAAGACGAAGGGTTCCTTGGCGCCGAGGACGTCAGTGACGCGAAGGACGCTGTGATCGATCACGCTGACCGAAGCCGTGGAGCCATCGGGGACCGTGACGGACTGCAGGACCAGGACGCCACCGGAGGGATCCGAGTCGTTGGCGAGCGGATCCACCAGCACACTCCCGCCCACCGGCAGCAGGGCGACATCGTGGACGGCAACGGGGGCGCCGGCATCCTTGCCGGACTCCACGTCAACGCGGATCAGGCCTTGGCTGCTTTGGGGCCCGTTGCTGGCGATGTAGCTCAAGTAGACCGGGCCCGGGGTGGTGCTCCGGAAGGTGAAGGTACCGCCGTCGGTCACTGGGCCCAACTCGGCCGGACCTGCGGCCTCCACGTGGGCCACGCGCAAGGCGCCGCCGTTGGGGTCAACGTCGTTCTTCAACGGGGCAATGACCAGATCCTGGCCCACCACGGCGGTGACGTGGTCGGCGTTGACCACCGGCGCGAGCGCGCCGGGAGGCTGGACGTTCACCACGACGCGGCCCGTTGTGGTGGCGCGGCCGTCCCACACGGTGATCGTGACGTTCTTCTTGCCCGGGGCGGCCCCGGAATCCTGGTAGGTCAGCAGGCCGTCACGGCGGACCTTGACCTGGTCCTGATCGTTGTCGGCCTTGGCATCCAAAAGTACGAGGTCGTCCCCGTCCGGGTCCATCCAATCGGTCAGGATGTTCTGGCTGACCGACTTGCCCTGTTCCACCAGCATGGTGGTGGGCTCGGCCCGTTTGAAGAAGGGAGGCTTGTTCTCCTCCGGGGGCACCACACGGAGGGTGACTTTGCCGCCGGCGGACAGGCTTCGACCATCGGAGGCGTTGTAGTCAAAGACTTCCGTGCCCGGCTTTGCATCCGCCGGAACCTTGATCTGGAAGGCGGAGCCACCGTAGATGTTTTCGAGCGCCCCTGCTTTGGGGCCATTGGCGCCCACTGCCGCGGTGAGGACATCGCCGTCGGGGTCTGAGTCGTTGTCCAGGACGCTGAGGATGGACGTCCTGCCTGGCCGGACTCCAAACTCGTCAGGCTTGGTCTCGGGCGGGCGGTTCGGCTTGGTTCGATCCGGCAGCACGTTGATGGTGTTGTTGTCCGCGGACTCCTGGTCCTGGTCATCGGACTGGTTCTTGGGCGGGACAACATCGTCCCAGTTGTTCACGAGCTGCATGTTCTGGTTGACCAGCCACACGCTCCCGGAGTTCACGTCGTTGAGGACCACCAGGTCCCGGTTCACGCGGAAAACGTAGCTGGGAGATGCGCTGGCTTTAGGAACGTCGTTCTTCTTGTCGTCAGCGTCGTTCTCGCAATCGCGAACGTACTTGTTGGCACCTGCCCAGGCAGCGTGAACGCATTTGTTGACCTGGACGGGTGCTGCCGGCACACCTTCGCCATCCGCCGTAACGGTTGCTGCGGTAGAGCCGTCCAAGGGCTGCTTCAGCAGGGCCTTGCGGGTAGCGATGGCAACAAAACTGCTGTCCTCGCTGCCCTGCTGGAGCTTGGCTTCGCGGGCATCCTGCAACTGGAGCTTGCGGCCGCCGGGGAGGAAGAGGTTTCCCGAGGCGGCATCAAGTACTACGGGCTTGTCACCTACCACGGCGATCTGCAGGTCGCCGGAGCCCTTGAGCTCGTCCACCTTGGTGACCTCGGAGTTGATCCGCTCGCCTTCGGCATCAACGGTGGTGACAGTTATCTCGCCCTTGCCAGGGTCCGCCGTGTAGATGCGGTTGTCGTGGCCCACCGCCGAAACCATGCCCTGGTCGCCCGTCAGAACCGGCTCAGTTCCTTCTTCGTCGAATCCGTTCACAGTGGAAGGCGACAACGCCCACACTTTGCCCCGCGCCGGGTCAGTGACTGCGAGGACCGTGGAGCCATAGCTGACTTGCGAGGACGACGGCAACTGCTTGTCGCCGCCCAGCTTCAGGTTGGCGGCCGAAACCTGGTTGATGGTGGAGCCGGATTCGTCGTCCACGAAAACGTTGCCGTCATGCTGCAAGACGTCGAACGTGGTGGTGGCCGGGGTTACGGCGCCATCCAGAACACGTGAAGGGTAGTTCAGCCGCCCCACGGCATTCTTGGTCTTGCTCACAACCCACACGCCGCCGTCGTTCAAGTCCACTTCGGTGGTCTTGAATCCCGGATACAGCACGGCGCCCGCAACGAGCACGGCGCCCGCCGCGGTCACAGCAACACCCGATATGAGTTTCTTGTGTTGACGCTTTTTCAGCCCCAGCTTGCCGAAGAAAGTTGTCACAGCCCCAAAATTCCCTTTGTGTACAGCCGCTCCCTGGCAGCTTCCAGGCCAACCGGCATGTGCCGGCAGCCGTGCATTCCGCAGTACCCCCATACAGCGGCGGAATTTTCAGTCCCTAAGACTATCCCACGCGCCAGACGGCCCGCCAAGGAAAGCCGAGACCCGGCTATCCAATGGCTTTGACAGCCTACTGTCTTTGCGTCGCGGGGCGCGATGGGGACAACTACCCTTCGGTTGGGCCCCGTAACAGTCAACACGCGGGTGCTCCGATGCCAACTGGGTCCGGAAGGTTGGTGTGACCTGCGATGATGTACCGGCCCACGTTGCGGTAGGAGCCGGATTCGATGCGCCACCATCGGTGCATACCGGTCCAGTTATCTGTTTGGTCAATGTAACAACGCACCACTATCGCGCCCTGATCGGCGGAAGCCATCCACGGTGGGGTGTTGTTGCTTTGGCCGTCACATGTGAACTTCTTGGGGTCGTAATTGGCCCCGCCCCGGGTAAAGCTGCACGACCGGACTACCGCCCCCGGGTTCATCGTGGTGGTCCACTGACCTTCGCGCCCGGACTTCGCGCTGGCCGTCGCAATACCCCCGCCCGTGCCGAGGGAGTTGAAAGTTTGCACGCTGATACTGTGCGGCTCTTCCCAGCCGGCAGTGTTGATAGTGCGGCTGCCCGAGGCGCCCACCGTTTCCCAGCCACCGCCGTCGATCTTGATCTTGGTCGTCTTGACATCGTTGGTGGATGTTGATGGCGAGGACCAGTTGAACACCACGGACCTACTGTTGACAGCCCCGTCAGCGCCCGAGGCCGACGGCGTGCCCGGCGAGCCGAAGGGGGTTGTTGTCGCGGGGGCGCTTGCATCCGAACTGGGTGCCACCGAGGACTGGGCCGTTACGGTGACGTTGGTCGTCTGGCCGTTGGCGAAGCCGCCAACGGTCTGGCCCGGCTGGATGGGGCCGGAACGGCCGCCAGCGGAGTACGTGTAGCTGACTTCGTTGGCCTTGGACCCGTTCCGCTGACCAGCACTTAACGCGGTGAAGTTGATGGTGATCTGGCCGCCGGCGGCCCCTGTGTTGGCCGCCGTCGCGCTGAGGTTGCTGACGGTCCCCAACTTGCCAGTGGCCCGCCTCGGAGCCGACGCCGCACCCACAGCGCCCTTGCCGGCTTTGTTCTCGGCCTGCACAGTGAAGGTATAGGCCGCCTCGGAGTTGTCCGCCTTGAACGTGGCGGTTCGGACATTCCCGGGAACGGTTTGCGTCTGGATGGCGCCGGTCCCGCCACTCATGGTGACGTAGTAATTCTTGATGGGGTCACCGTTGATGTCAGGTTCTGCCCAGTCGGCCCTCAATTGGTTCTGCGAACCAACGGAAGATACGACGGCGGTGCTGGGCGCCGCCGGGGCGCCCGGGATACCGGCAGGGTGGTCCTCCGCGGAGTAGAGACCCCAATCCGAAGGTCCGAGATCGTTGACGGCCTGGGCCCTTACCTTGTACTTCACGCCATTGGTGAGCCCGGGCCAGGTGTAGCTCAGCCCGGTGACATCGTTCTTGACCGCGATGCCGCTGGCAGGCGGGGGTGAAATCTCCAGGTTGTAGTGCTTCACCGGGGAGCCTTCGGTCTTCGCCGGGGTCCAGGTGATGGCCAGGTCCTTGTCGCCGGCTTTGACTGTTGGAACGTCCGGCGGCGAAGGCTTCTCATCGGGCCGGATCTCGTTCGACGGCACTGACGGCTGGGACTCGCCTACCTCGTTGGTAGCCGCCACAGTGAAGACGTACTTCACGTTGTTGGTCAGGCCGGTGAGGGTACACGTTGTTGTGGGGCATTCCTGCAGAAATCCTGCAGCCTTCACCGTGTACTTGGTGATGGTCGCACCGTTGTCCGACGGCGGCGCCCACTTAAGCACGGCTGTCCGGCTGCGGACGTCAGTGGCAACAGGGGCCGAGGGTGCGTCCGGTTTGTCGCGCACCGTGATGCGGACCCGGCCCACGGCTTGCCTGCCGGGATCATCCGTCTTGTCCTTGATGGTGTACCTCACCACCAGGACTCCCTTGAAACCGTCAGCGGGCGTCACTGTGATCGAGTCCCCTGAAGTGCCGGGCGTGCCGGAGGCGCTTCCTGTCTCCACCACGGCGGACACGATCGTCAGGGGTTCGCTGAAGGGATTGAAGTCGTTCCCCAGCACATTGACCGTTTGCTGCTTACCGGCATCGGCCTTTTCCACCACGTCGTCGTTGGCTGCCGGAAGCGGTCGGTTGGAAGAAACCACCGTAACGGTCACAGCCGCACGGACAGGCTCGGACCTACCGTCGGTGACCTTGACGGGGAACGTGCCGCGCGCTCCCGCATTGAGCGAACCGCCCGGGGTGACCTTCAGGACGGTCCCCTCGATCCGCGCGTCGAATCCGCCGGGCTGCGCGCCGTCCAGTTCAAACGTGAGTTTGCCTTGGTCCTGTTCATCGACGTCCGCGGCGAGGTTGGCGAGATCCAATTCGGCGGTGTCGCCCTTGGGTGCCTCGATCGCAGCGCCGCTGAACGTAGGAGGATGGTTCGCGTTGGGATCCGGGAGCACCTTGGTGAGGATGGTGAGCGTGGATTTGAGGCCGTCGGAGTCGTCCGGTCCGGTTCCGTCTGTCACTTCGAAGGTGATGGAACCAGGACCCACGTAATCGGACTGCGCCGCATACCGGAGGGCCGTACCGTCTCCAGTGATAACGTTCGTGGAGTCTCCGCCTTGAACACGGATCTTGTCCGCAACCGTGATGCGCGGCTGGCGGCCTTCGCGCACCTTCACGTACTCCTGCAGGGCGAGCGTGATTTCATCCCCGGCGGTGATCTCCACGACGTCGGTCTTGGACAGCGTGGGGTACTGAAGGCCCTGGCCGGGGATCCACATGACCGCGGTGGCGGACTGGCCATCAATGTCCGTGACCGTGTAGGGAATCAGCTGATCCTCGGGCACCAACGTCACCACCACGTTGCCTGAGGTCCCCACCCGGGCATTCGGGTTTCCGTCCGGCAGCGAAATCTTCAGGTCCTCGGCAACGCCGTCGGGATCGGAGTCGTTCTTCAGGACCGGGACATCCACAGCACTTTTGCCCAGTGTCTCGGCCAGAGTGATCCGATCGTCCACCGCCAGCGGCGCATGAAGGGGCGCGGTCGGGCTTGTCTGGACGCGGATGACCGCGCTGGCTTCGGCCTTCTTATCGTCCTGGATCCGGTAGCTGACGCTCTCGATTCCGGCGGCGCCGGGCACAGTGAGGACTACCTTGCCTGAAGCGGCTTCGAGCTGCAGCTCAGGCTTTGCCTCGAACGACGGCACCAAGCCGATGGGATCGCCGTCGGGATCTGAGTCGTTCTTCAAAGCATTAACGGCAACCCGGCGGCCGGGACGGACATCGATGACGTCGTCCACAGCGATCGGCTTCTGGTTGTCAGCCTCTATTGGCGCGATGCCCACGATCACCGTGCCGGTGTTTTCTGCACCGATGCGATCGCGGACGCGGTAACTGAAAGTGTCTGTTCCGGCGGCCCTGCCCCCGGCTGTGAACTCAAGATAACCGTCGCGGAGAACAGCTGTTCCCAGTGCGGGCGCTTTGTCGATGCCAATGAGTTGGACTGAGTCACCATCGGCGTCAATCCCGTCCAGGGGCACAGGTATCTTCACCGTCATGCCGGCAACCACCCGGGCCGTGAGGTTCCGTGGTTCCGGTCTCGTGTTCGTGGCATCGTCGCGAGCCCGGACCCGGATGGTGACCTGCTGTGAATCCGTCTGGCCGGAGGCATTGCTGACCTTATATATCGCGTAGACCGTCTTCGGTTCTTCGCCTGCGATGAAACGCAGCGTGTTCCCTGCCACGAACATCCGGCCATCCGTTTCGTCCGGTTGCTGGGCCAGGACGGGGTCGAGGGTGAGGTCTCCCCCGTTGGGATCCGAGTCGTTCTCCAGGACCGGAATCGTCACTACATCTCCGACGCGAACCGTCACCTCATCCGGTTTGGCCTGCGGGGCCTGAAGCTTGGTGGGCGCAGGGACCACCTGGACGGAGATGTCTCCGGTGGCTGAGCCCTTGCCGTTGGAAATCGTGTACGTGAGCGAGAGCTGCCCTTGGGCACGGATGTCGGTGATCTTAACCACCGAATGGTCCAGGACAGCAACGCTGACCGGGAGTCCGTCCGCCGCTGTGACCGACTGGACCACGAGGACACCACCGGCAGGGTCCGAGTCATTGCCCAGCACATCCACCACGGTGCTTCCACCCGTCGGCAGCAGGGCGATATCCCGGACAGCCACCGGTGCGCCGTCGCTGTTGCCGGACACGACGTCCACCCGAACCAACTGCTGGGCACTCGCCGGGCCGTTGGTCACCATATACGTGACGTAGTGGACGCCCACTGCCGCCGAATTGAAGGTGAACGTCTGCTGGTCGGGTCCCACCACCGCCGTCGACTGCCCATCCGGTTGGGCCTGCGCCAGCCGCAGCGTACCGCTTTGGGGGTCGGTGTCGTTCTTGAGCGGAGCGATCACGGTGTCCTGGCCCGCGACCGCCACCACGTGGTCAGCATTGGCGATCGGCGGCAACGCACCAGGAGCCCGGACGTCGACGCTGATGCTTCCCTGCGTAGTGAGGGAGCCGTCCGAGACACTCACAGTCAAAGTCTTCCGGCCCGGCCCGGCGCCCGAGTCCTGGAAGGTGAGCAAGCCATCCGGCCTGATCCGAACCTGGTCTGCCGGATCGCTGCTGGAGACGGCGACGGCAAAGATGTCGTCGCCGTCGGGATCCGTCCAATCGCTGAGCACGAACTGGTTGGCGAGCTTCCCCGACTGGACCACCAGCGCGTTGTTGCGGTTCGGCTTGGGTTGAGGTGCGTTGTTTTCCTCGGAGGGAACAATCCTCAAGTCCACGTCGGCGGCCCCCGTGCCACCGCGCCCGTCATCCACCGAGTACTTGAACGTTTCCGAACCCGTGGCACCGGCCGGTACCGCGATTTGGAATCCCGTGCCGCCGTAGACGGCTGATAAGACGCCCGACTTGAGCGGCTGGCTGGTGCTGACAGTGAGAACATCGCCGTCGGCGTCGGCGTCGTTATCAAGGACCGGAAGGATGGTGGTCTTGCCGGCCCGCACCCCGAATGCGTCCGGCTTGGCCACGGGTGCCGTGTTGGGTTTGCTTCGGTCCGGGAGGACTGTCTGCTGGACTTCGTCCGCAGAGTCCTTGTCGGCGTCGTCCGAGGTCTGCTGCGGCGGGATGACGTCATCCCAGTTGTTGACCAACTGCATGTTCTGGTTAACCATCCACACGTTGCCGGAGTTGACGTCGTTCAACACCACCAGATCGCGGTTGACCCTGAAAACGTACGACGGCGATGCACTCGCCTTGGGAACGTCGGACCGCCGGTTGTCAGCCTCGTTGCTGCATTCGCGGACGTATTTGTTGGCCCCGGACCAGGCGGCGTAGGTGCAGGAGCCCACATGTACCGGCGCTGCCGGCGTTCCCTGGCCGTCGGTTTGGACGGTCTTGGCCGTGCCGCCGTCCAAGGGCTGCAGGAGCAACGCCTTGGGCGTGGCGATTGCGACGAAATCCGCGGCGGGGCCACTCTGCTGGAGCTTGGCGTCCCTCGCATCATCAAGATGCACTTTGTTGCCGCCGGGCAGCACGATGTCTCCAGTTGCCTCATTGAGGACCACAGCTTTCCCGCCCACAGCGGCCAGCTGGACCTCCCCGCTGGCCTTCAGCGCATCGTCAGTCCGGACCTGTGAGTCCACGGATTTGCCGTCAACGTCTACCTTCGTGGCAGTGAGGCGCCCGGTTTTCGGGTCCAGGGTGTGGATGGTGTCGTCGACGCCGACCACCGAGGCCACCCCCGGGGACTGTTCAAACAACGGCTCCGACTCATCACTGAATCCACCGATGGACGTTGGTGACACGGCCCAGACCTTGCCCTTGGCTGGATCGGTGACTGACAGGACCTTGTTGCCAAAACTGACCTCGGCAGCGCCAGGCAACTTCTGGTCGCCACCCAGGCGCATGTTTGCTGCACTGACCGGGTTGATGGTGCCGCCGTCGGCATCATCAATAAAGACGTCACTGGCCTGCTGAAGGATATCGAAATCGGTGCTGGCCGGGGTCACCGCGCCGTCCAACGACTTGGAGGGATAGTTGAGCCGACCGGCAGCGTTCTTCGACTTGCTGACTACCCAGACGCCGCCATCGTTGAGGTCCACGTCCGTGGTCTTGAAGCCCGGGTAGAGGATGGCGCCCGTTACCAGGACGGCTGCCGCGGCAGTAAATGCAGCGGCAGTCAGAGTCCTCCGCCGGCGATTCGTGGCACGGCGTTTCCCGGAGCCCTCGGGCAGAGCCATCCCACATTCCCCCCACTATTAGGAAGCCGGCGCCGCATCCCGCGGCCATCACGACACAAACAACCCCTAGACTACCGGGTTAATCCATCGATTTGCTAAGCCGCTGCGGTGCGCTCCCTCACATCCCACCGCCTCCCTACCGACCCTCTCCCACATCCCACTGCCTCCCTACCGCCCCTCTCCCACATCCCACCGCCACCCACCAACCCTCTCCCACATCCCACCGCCACCCACCAACCCTCTCCCACATCCCACCGCCACCCACCAACCCTCTCCCACATCCCACCGCTCCCCTACCGCCCCTCTCCCACATCCCTACCGCCTCCCTACCGACCCTCTCCCACATCCCTTTCATCCGGCGGGTTTGAAATGTCTCCGCCCGGCCACTCGGCATGGGTCTCAACTATCTGAGCAGACCGCGATGTAAACAGGTCCTAACATCCCGGCCATCAGCGTCGAAGGAACGGACCCGACGGGACGGGGAAGAGCGACCCCGGGAAACCCGACGGGACGTGAAAGAGCGTCGGGAAAAAGGGGGTCAGGACGTGCAAGAGCGTCAGGAAAAGGGGGTCAGGACGTGCAAGAGCGTCAGGAAAAGGGGGTCAGGACGTGCAAGAGCGTCTCGGAGAACGCGGCGGGACGTGGAGGAGCGTCAGGAAAAGGTGGTCAGGATGTGAGAGAGCGTCCCGGGGAACGCGGCGGGACGTGGAGGAGCGTCGGGAAGAGGGGGGCGGGACGTGACGGAGCGTCGGGAAAAAAGGAGGGATGTGAGAGAGCGACGCCCTGAGTTAGTCCAGCACCAAACCCTTGCCGCGGCCGCGGGCGAGCATCACGGGATGGATCTCACCAAATCCGCGGACGTTCTCCGACTTCTGCGGAACAAGCACGAAGCGATCGTCCTGTCCGAGCGCCGCAGCGGTCATGGCATCGACCAGCACGGTGCCGGGCTGGGCCAAGGTGGTCAGTCGGGCGGCGAGGTTGACGGTGGGCCCATAGATGTCGCCGAGCCGTGACAGGATACGGCCCCACACCATGGATACACGGCATTGGGGCAGGATCTCGTCCTCAGTGAAGGCCTGGGCCAACGCCAAGGAAATTTCGGCCCCGGCGGCAGGGGTTTCGGCGATGTAGAGGACTTCGTCGCCAACGGTTTTCACCAGGCGCCCACCACCAACGGAGATGATTTCGGCGCATTTGTTTTCGAAACGCTGCACCAGTTGAGCGAGGGTTTTCTCGTTCATGCGTCGGGAAAGGCTGGTGTAGGACACGAGGTCGGCGAAGCCCACGGCGCGAGCCAAGGGCAACGGGGAATCGTCTTCGTCCCCTTCGCGGCCTTCCTCGCTGGCCTGCAAACCGGCCTCAGCCCGGACTGCGAGTCGCTGGACGCCTGCATTGAGCTGACGACGGTAAGAATAGACGAGGATTTCTTCCAAGGAATCCACCAAGGCGGGCAGCTGCCCCACCAACTGCTTACGGGCCACGGCATCCGGAATACCTTGTTCGGAAACCATGTCCTCAACGAGGGCCTCGATCTGCCAAACCACCATACGGTCTGTCATCTGCCCAATGGAGCGGGTCACGGAAATGGCGGCTTCCTCTGTGAGGATGCCTGCCCTGACGAGGTCCAGGATGCTGGACAATGCGGCTTGGTCCCGCTCGGTGAATGCAACGTCTTCGTCGCCGAAGTTCGGGAAACCGAGCGCCCGCCACACCTTCCGCGCAGAAAGGATGGACACTCCCGCACCTGCAGCGACTTCACGACGACGGAGCTTGCGTTCGCCGCCCAGGAGCTTTGACTCGAGCGCTTTGATAGCCAGGCGCTCCGCGGACATCACGCCAGTGGGCGGGCCCGTGGTCACAGTGGCAGGGGCTGGCCCGGCTTCTGTGTCCTCATCCACGGAAGGTTCGGGTACGGCGTCGAATTCCTTGTCCAGGTCCTCGCCGGACTGCTGATCCTCAACGCTCATCTCTTCCACCTTCTCTCAACTCCCACGGCAATTCTTCAAAATCCTTCAGTACTTCACCCTCAAAAACCTCACCTTGCGGGAGTTCGTCCATCGCGTCAAGAATGAAGCCCCTGAACTTCCCAATCTCCGGGACATCCGTCAGGACGGCCGTTCCGGAGTGCCCGGTATCCAAGGATATATTCCCCGAGTGCAATGTCCGTTGGATCAAACTCTGCTGGACTCCCACATTGCGTATGGCCATCAGTGACACTTGCCAGTCGTTGCGTCGAAACATTCCGCACTTGGCAAGTATTCTCCGGCTCGTCAGGATGTACCTGGCGGAGCGCCACCGGAGAACGCGCTTGAAACTGTAGGCAAGCAAGAACCATCCTGCCAGTACTGCGCATATACCCATCAGCCACGGCGTCCACTCCACTGTAATGAACGGCGCAAGTCGCTGAGGGTTTCCTTTGACAATCCAAGCGCAGACATAGGCAGTCAGCGCGGGTACCACAATAAAAGCCAGCACTGGAAAAAAGAGCGAGCGAGCCTGTTGCCGCGTGATGGTGATGACTTGTTCCCCCGGAAGCAGCTCTTTACGCATAACCGCTTTCTGTGGCGCGCAAGTGCACCACATCTCCGGCCGTCACCACATGTTCCCTGCCGGCGTGGTCCACCACCAGCAACGAGCCGTGTTCATCCAGTCGCGAGGCATGACCCACCAGTTCGTGATCGCCGGGCAGGTGCGCGCGCACTTCGCGGCCCAACGTGACCATCGCGGACTCGACCCGCTTGTGCAAAGAAGGTCCGCCAGCCAACCCGGCCGCGGGGTCTCCCTCGGAGTTGCAGAAGCTGCGGTACAACCTGGCAAACCGCGAAAGGTAGCTCTTCAACAGCGCGGTGCGGTCCGTCGTCGTGGCCCCTTCCACGGCGAGCGAGGTGGCCGTTGGCACCGGCAACTCGTCTTCCTCCAACGACACATTCAGCCCGACACCCAGGATCACTGCCGGGACGGAGCCGTCTCCGACAGGAGTCATCTGGGCCAGGATTCCCGCGATTTTCCGGCCCTTGACCAGGACATCGTTGGGCCATTTGATCTCCGCAGTCACGCCGGCGGTTTCCTGAAGGGCCTCGCGAAGGGCGACGGCGGCCAGAAGTGACAGCCAGGAGTAGCTCTGCGTGGGCACCGGCATTCCGTCTGCCGTGACGGGACGCAGGACTATGGACACGGAAACAGCGGAGCGCTCAGGTGCTTGCCAGTGCCGGTCCAGGCGACCACGCGCGGCCGTCTGGTGTTCGGCGGTGAGTACGGCCAGATCTGCCCACTTTTTTGGCTCAACCGTCACGGCGCGCACCAGGTCCTGGTTGGTGGATCCGGTGGAATCAACGATGGTCAGCTGGGAAATCCCCGTTGCGGACAGGAAGTCGGGCTGTCGCAGCGCTTCACGGTCCAAGGGTGACCGGTGGTGTCCGGGGGTCGGGGCGTGGGGTTCGCTGCTATCAGGCTGTTCGGCATCCATAAGCAGAATCCTATCCAGTTGCGGCGTCTGGAGATGCCCTCCTGCGCTGCTATGTGGATAGGAATCCGCTTAGAGGAAGATGTCGGGCACCAGGCGGTCTTCAGGCGCTCCGAGGCTATAGGGGGCGAAGTCCGTGACTCCGGCAGCACGCAGGACCTGTTCGTCCGTGTAGAAGTTGCCGGTTGCGCGGCTGATACCAGTCAGCACCGCGTGCGCAGCATCGGCCATGATCTCCGGCCCGCGCGCAGCCTGCACGATTTGTTCGCCACCGGGCATGTTCCGGATCGCGGCAGTATCGATCAAGGTGCAGGGCCAGAGCGAGTTGACCGAAACGTCGTCGTCCTTCAACTCCTCGGCGAGCCCCAACGTAGTGAGGCTCATCCCGTACTTGGCCATGGTGTAAGCCAGATGCATCCCTGCCCATTTCGGGTCCAGGTTCAACGGTGGAGACAACGTGAGGATGTGGCCGTGGCCGGATTCCCGCAGGGCAGGCAGCGCAAGCTTGGACAGCAAGAACGTGCCGCGGACGTTGATGTCCTGCATGAGGTCGTAGCGCTTCATGTCCACGGCGTCGGTACGGGACAAGTCGATGGCCGAGGCGTTGTTAATGACGACGTCGATTCCCCCGAAACGCTCGACGGCGGCGGCCACCGCTGCGGCGACGTCGTCATCATTTCGGACGTCCCCGACCAAGGGCAGCGCCTGGCCTCCGGCCGAAACCAGTTGTTCAGCGGCGGTATACACGGTCCCTTCGAGTTTGGGGTGTGGTTCGCCGGTCTTGGCCATGAGGACGATGTTGGCTCCGTCCCGGGCAGCCCGGGTGGCAATCGCCAGTCCAATGCCGCGGCTGCCACCGGACATGAGAAGGGTCCGGCCCTTGAGCGAACCAGTGGCCACGTAGGGGCTGTTGCCTTGCGGCAGGGCTGTAGAAGCACCGTTGCTTGAAGTCATGGGGACACTCTAACGCAACTATGTTACTCACGGGTAACATAGTGAAGGCTTTGGCTTGACGGCGGAAAATTGTAGGGTTTCTACAGCGGTTCGCGGCAAAGGCGTCACTAGACTGGCCATCGGGGCCTGTTCTTTGTACGGAAGCTACTTAACCAGCTACTTATCCGTGAACGGACCGCGCCAGCGAAAATCAGCTACAGAGCCGGAGACACTTGATGAGCCACGATCTGACAACGACAGCGGGAAAGATTGCCGACTTCCGCGACCGCCAGGCCCGTGCCGAGCAGCCTTCCGGCCCGGAAGCGATCGAAAAGCAGCACGCGCGCGGCAAGAACACCGCCCGTGAACGCATCGACCTCCTTGTTGATCCGGGATCGTTCGTGGAGTTCGATGCCTTGGCAGTCCACCGCTCTACAGCATTCGGCATGGAGAAGAAGAAGCCACTTGGCGACGGTGTCGTCTCCGGCTACGGCACGGTTGACGGCCGCCTGATCGCCATTTACAGCCAGGACTTCAGCGTCTACGGCGGCTCGCTCAGCCAGGTCAACGGCGAGAAGATCGTCAAGGTCCAGGAATTCGCACTGCGCAACGGCTGCCCGGTAGTAGGCATCAACGACGGCGGCGGCGCGCGAATCCAGGAAGGCGTCGCCTCGCTGGCAATGTTCGCGGACATCTTCCGCAACAACGTCCACGCCTCAGGCGTGGTCCCCCAGATCTCCCTCATCATGGGTCCGTGCGCCGGCGGCGCGGCCTATTCCCCCGCACTCACTGACTACGTGGTCATGGTGGACAAGACCTCCCACATGTTCATCACGGGCCCTGACGTCATCAAGACCGTCACTGGCGAGGACGTAGACATGGAGACGCTCGGTGGAGCCCGGCAGCACAACGCCACCACGGGAACGTCCACGTACCTGGCCTCCGATGAAGCAGACGCGATCGAGTTCGTCCGAGAACTCCTGGACTTCCTGCCGTCGAACAACCTCTCCGAGGCACCGGTGGTGGAGCACGACCAGGAATTGGACGTTGACGACGACGACCTCGCCCTGGACGCGTTGATCCCCGACTCAGCCAACCAGCCGTACGACATGCGCAAAGTGATCGAACAGATCGTGGACGACGCACACTTCCTTGAGATGCAGTCGCTCTACGCTCCCAACGTGATCATCGGCTACGGCCGGGTGGAAGGCCACACCGTTGGCATCGTGGCAAACCAGCCCATGCAGTTTGCCGGAACGCTGGACATCTCGGCCTCTGAGAAGGCCGCACGATTCGTCCGGCACTGCGACGCGTTCAACATCCCCATCATTACCTTGGTTGACGTTCCCGGATTCCTGCCCGGCAAGGACCAGGAATTCCAGGGCATCATCCGCCGCGGCGCCAAGCTGCTTTATGCCTACGCAGAGGCTACGGTCCCCAAGCTCACGGTCATCACCCGCAAGGCCTATGGTGGCGCGTACATCGTGATGGGCTCCAAGAAGCTCGGAGCCGACCTCAACCTCGCCTGGCCTACCGCCCAGATCGGCGTCATGGGCGCCCAGGGCGCAGTGAATATCCTCTACCGCCGCGACCTTGCCGCAATCGCCGAAGCAGGCGGCGATGTGGAAGCCAAGCGTGCCGAGATCATCAAGGGATACGAGGAAGAACTCCTCAACCCGTACCAGGCGGCCGAGCTGGGCTACGTTGACGCCGTCATCGCACCCTCGGAGACGCGTCTGCAGATCATCCGTGGCCTGCGCGCCCTCCGCGACAAGCGCGCCAGCCTGCCCACCAAGAAGCACGGAAACATCCCGCTGTGAGCGACCCGAAGCACCGCGCTGACGCGGCTCCGGCAGAACCAGCGGCGGCACCTATGTTCTCAGTGGTCAAGGGCGAACCGACGGCCGAGGAGCTCGCGGCGCTTGCCGCCGTCGTGGTTTCCCTTGGCGCCCCGCAAGAAGCTGCCGTGTCCAAGCCGAATGTCCGGCACTGGGTACGTCGCCAGCAACTACGCCTGGACCCCACCCCGGGGCCCGGTGCGTGGAAGCGGAGCCGGGGTTAATTTCCTCGCTCGTAGAAAGTTCAACAACCCTTTCACGTAGGCGGCGTCGCGGTTAGGCTCTGTGGGTGACTACTGCAAACACCCCCGTACGCCCGAAGTCCGCCATCGATGCCGTGGCTGACGCGTACACAGAAAAGCTGATCGAACTCAATCCCAGCTTCGCCACCACGCTCGGGTTGCCGGGGCATGAAACCGAGTACCAGGACTACTCACCGGCGGGCGCCGTGGCCATGGCGCAGGCCGCCCGGGAGGCCTTGGCTGCCTTGGCTACCCTGGAACCGGCCGACGAATCCGACGTCGTAACGCTGGACGCCATGCGCGAGCGGCTCGGCCTGGAGCTGGAAATCCACGAATCCGGCTGGGACGCTGCCGACCTCAACAACATCGCCTCCCCCGCCCAGGATATCCGTGCCGTTTTCGACCTCATGCCCACGGACACTGCCGAGCACTGGGAGCACATTGCCGGCCGCGCCGCCAATGTTCCCGGGGCGGTTGAGGGCTACATTTCTTCCCTCCGCGCCGCCAAGGATGACGGCAAGGTAGCCGCAGCCCGCCAGGTGCGGATCGTCATTGAGCAGACCGGCCGTTACGCCGCCGAGGACGGTTTCTTCGCCAAACTGGCTGCCGGAGCCACAGTGGACGGAGCACCGTTGCCTGCGGAGCTTCAGGACAAGCTCGACGCCGGAACTTCCGCTGCGCGGGCGGCATACGGTTCGCTGGGTGATTACCTCCGGAACGAACTGCTTCCTGCGGCCCCGGAGAAGGATGCCGTAGGCCGTGAACGCTATGCCCTCTCCTCCCGGGCATTCCTCGGCGCCCAGGTCGATCTCGAAGAAACTTACGCCTGGGGCGTCCAGGAGCTCGAACGGCTCATCGGCGAGCAGGAAAAGGTGGCCGAGCAGATCAAACCGGGCGCCACGATCGATGAAGCCAAGAGCATCCTGAACAACGATCCCGCACGCCAGATCAAAGGCACCGACGCCCTCAAGGCGTGGATGCAGGAGCTGTCCGACCGCGCCGTGGCCGAACTGGCGGACGTCCACTTCGATATCCCGGACGTCATGAAAACCCTTGAATGCATGATTGCTCCCACCGACGAAGGCGGCATCTACTACACCGGCCCCTCCGACGACTTCTCCCGCCCAGGACGCATGTGGTGGTCCGTCCCGGCAGGCGAAGACACCTTCACCACCTGGTCAGAAACCACCACCGTCTTCCACGAGGGCGTTCCCGGCCACCACCTCCAGGTAGCCACGGCAACGTACCGCCGCGAACTGCTCAACAACTGGCGCCGCAATGTCTGCTGGGTCTCCGGCCACGGCGAAGGCTGGGCACTCTATGCCGAGCAACTCATGCTGGAACTGGGCTACCTCAAGGATCCGGGCGACCACATGGGCATGCTCGATGGCCAGCGCATGCGTGCCGCGCGCGTGGTCTTCGACATCGGCGTCCACCTGGAACTGCCGGTGCCCGAACGCTGGGGCAGCGGTACCTGGACCCCGGAAAAGGGCTTCGACTTCCTCAAGGCCAACCTCGACATCAGCGAAGGCCAGCTGCAGTTCGAATTCACCCGCTACCTCGGCTGGCCCGGACAAGCACCTTCCTACAAGGTGGGCCAGCGACTCTGGGAGCAAATCCGGACCGAACTCGAATCCCGCGAAGGCTTCGACCTCAAGTCCTTCCACAGCAAAGCGCTGAACATCGGCTCGGTAGGTTTGGACGTCCTGCGCCGCGCACTGTTGGGCTAACGCGTTTGCAGCCGGGTGCATCCGCTTCGGTCTGGGGTGCGCACCCTTGCCGCCGGGTGCACCACAACGGCGTCCGGGCCGCACTCGTTACCGCCGCGCGCACCAGTAGTTACGGGTGCGCGCGGCGGTAAGGGGTGCGCTGGCGCTTCGACGTCGAGACGCACGCCACATCCCGGGCGGGAATATCTTCATGCCCGCGTAACATTTCTCAACGTCCGTTCGCTATGTTATTTCCCGTACACCTAACGTGTTCCGGTGAGCACCTCAACCAACACTTCCCCCTCAGCTGGAAAGACCGGCTTCCGGCTCCCCAAGTGGGCCGGTTCCTTCGGCGTCCAGATCATCGCAGCCCTCATCATCGGCCTTGTCCTGGGCCTCATCGCCAAGTACACGGGCAGCACGAAAGCCGCCCCCAACGGCCTCGGCGCAACTCTCCAGACCATCGGCTCCAGCTATGTTTCACTGCTGCAGACCGCCGTCGTTCCTTTGATCTTCACCGCCGTGGTGAGCTCCATCGCGAACCTGCGCCAAGTGTCCAACGCTGCGCGCCTCGCCTGGAACACGCTGCTCTGGTTCGCCATCACGTCCCTCATTTCGGTGCTGATCGGCATCGGCCTGGGTGTGCTCCTGCAGCCGGGCGCCGCCACGGGCATCACCCAGAAGGCCGAGTACGCCGGCAAGACCGGTGACTGGTGGGCCTTCCTCATCGGCCTGTTCCCCAAGAACTTCCTCGGTCTCGGTGCAAGCTCAACGGTCACCGAAAGCGCCAACGCCGCCACCACGGTGAGCACTTCCGTCAGCTTCAACGTGCTCCAGATCCTGGTGGTAGCCATCGCCGTCGGCATCGCCGCCCTCAAGGTGGGCAAGCAGGCTGAGGCGTTCCTGACGCTCAACGCTTCGGCCCTGGCCGTTATCCAGAAGGTCCTCTGGTGGATCATCCGCATCGCCCCGCTGGGCACCATCGGCCTGATCGGCAACGCCGTTGCCATCTACGGTTGGGACACCATCGGCTCCCTGGGCAAGTTCACCGCCGCCATCTACATCGGCCTGGCACTGGTTCTCTTCGTCCTGTACCCGATCCTGGTCCGCATCCACGGCCTCTCCATCAAGCAGTACTTCTCCGGTGTTTGGCCGGCCGTGCAGCTGGCGTTCGTGTCCCGCTCCTCGATCGGCACGCTGCCGCTCACGCAGCGCGTCACTGAGCGGAACCTCGGCGTCCCCTCCGGCTACGCCTCCTTCGCCGTGCCGCTGGGCGCCACCACCAAAATGGATGGCTGCGCAGCGATCTACCCTGCCATCGCAGCGATCTTCGTGGCCCAGTTCTTCGGCATCAACCTCGACTTCAGCCAGTACTTGCTGATCGTCCTGGTCTCCGTCCTGGGTTCGGCAGCAACGGCAGGCACCACCGGCGCCGTCGTGATGCTCACGCTGACCCTGTCCACGCTGGGACTTCCGTTGGCCGGCGTCGGACTCCTGCTGGCGATCGACCCCATCCTGGACATGGGACGCACCGCCGTCAACGTGGCAGGCCAGGCGCTGGTCCCGGCAATCGTGGCCAAGCGCCAGGGAATCCTTGACGAGTCGCTCTACAACGCGCCGCGCAACGGTGCCGCTTTCGCCGACGAGTACGCCGCTGAGAATGCAGCAGCCGCTACCGCAGAGCGGGAATTGGCCGACTCCAAGGCCTAAGCCGTTGCCTGCTGGCCAGGCAGCGATGTGTTCTGCGCAATCCCCTGGGGACTTCTCCCCCGGGGATTGCGCTGTCTAACGGGCAAAGCTGGATAGGCTCGGTCCATGTTGATCGTCACTTCCAATGAAATCCCGGGCCACCGCATTGACGCCGTCTTCGGCGAAGTCATGGGCCTGACTGTCCGTTCACGCGATATCGGCTCACAAATGATGGCCGGATTCCGTTCCCTTGGTGGCGGCGAGCTGCCTGAAATGACCAAAGCACTCTACGAGAGCCGCCAGGAAGTCATGGCCCGCATGGTCACGGAGGCCCAGCAGCGCGGCGCCAACGCCATCGTGGCCATGCGCTTCGACACCTCCGAGATGGGCACCAACTGGACCGAAGTCTGCGCCTACGGCACAGCGGTATACGTGCTGCCGCTGGGCGAAGGCGAGCCCGGAGCTACCGGACAGTCGATCTACTTGACGACGGCGGCCGCGCAGCAAGCGGCTCAACCAGCCCCTTCGCAGCCCGCCCCGCAGGCGCCCCCGGCTCCCCCGCAGCAGTTCTGAACCTGAGCACACCCAACGCCAGCTGATCCCGCCCTTGGTTCGCCCCGCCACCCGTTCAGGGACGCGAGGAACGGCCAAGGGCGGGTTTTTGCATCTGCGACCCAGACTCAAATTGCGCACAGTGCAAACTTGCACTTAGTGTAAGTAAGTGACCCAAACCAGCACCACTCAGGATGCCGCTGCGGAGTCGCCCCTCCCGGAGCCCACGGCTCCCACACGGCGCGAACTCAACAAGGCGGCCACTCGCAGCTCCATCGCAGCAGCAGCCCTCGACTTGCTGCGCAGTAACGGGCCGGGCAACTTCACGGTGGAAGACATCGCCGCCACCGCAGGAGTATCCCGGCGAACATTCTTCAATTACTTCCCCAGCCTCGAAGCCGCCCTCGCATCCGTTGCCGACGGCTTCATGGACCGCGCGCTGGAACAGTTCAGACTGCGCCCCGCTGACGAGACCATCCTTGAATCCGCGCAGGCCGCATTGATGGCCCTTGCCGATCCGATGTCCGTGGCGCCCATGGCCGAACTGTTCAGCCTCACCCAGGACAACCGCTCACTGGCCCGTTCCGAGCTCGAAGCCTGGGAACACTGCACCGGGCAAATCATCGACGCCGCCCGCGGCAGGCTCGGTGCTGGCATCAGCGAACTTTATGTCCACGCACTGGCCGGCTCCGTGATCTCTTGCGGGAAGGCCGCCATGACCGTTTGGTTCGCCGAACGCGGGCCGGACCTTTCGCCTGAATCACTGGCGGACCTCCGCCAGCACCTCATCGATGCCATGGGCCTCCTGGGCACCGGCTTCGCGCCGCCGTCGGACGTCACTGCAGCGCCCAAGGCATCCGAGAAAACCCCTAACTCCGCTCCAACCATCACAGATCGGTTCTGACATGGCCTCGTTCCTCTACCGTCTCGGCAAGTTTTCGTATCGGCGCCGCTGGCTGGTCATCTCTCTATGGGTAGCAGTGTTGGTGGCAGTGGGCGGCTCGGCCGCAGCGTTCCACGGCACCATGTCCAACAACTTCACCATTCCCGGCACTGAAACCCAGCGGATGGCGGACAAGCTCAAGGAAGCCTTGCCCAAGTCGTCCGGAGGCTCGGCCAGCGTGGTCTTCGACGCCGGTGATTCCGGCTTCGACCAAGCCAAGAAGGACGCCGTCGCCGCAGCCCTCGAGAAGCTGCAAGCGCTGCCCGACGTGCAGGGAACGGTGAACCCGTTCACCACCCAGGAACAGTTGGATACATCCGCCGACCAGATCGCGGCCGGTGAGGCTCAGCTCGCTGGCGCTGAACAGCAGATGGCCGCCGCCGGCCTCCCGCCCGCGCAGATCGAAGCCCAGCTGGCCCAGCAGCGCACAGAACTCGCTGCCGGCAAGCGCCAGTTGGAGGCCTCCGAAGGCGTGCGCTTCGTGTCCAGCGACAACAAAGCCGCTATCGCTCAGGTCCAGTTCAAGACCTCCATCAACGCCGTTGATCCTTCGGTCCGCAAGGAAGTCCAGGACATCGTCCACGGCGTCTCGACTGCCGGCGTCACCGCCTACGCCAGCAAGGAAATCACCGAGGACGTCTCCCAGATCTTCGGTGTCGCAGAAATCGTCGGCATCGCCGTGGCGGCCCTCGTCCTGATCCTCATGCTGGGCACGCTCATCGCGGCAGGCCTGCCCCTCCTGATGGCCCTCATCGGCGTAGCAGTGGGCGTCGGGGGAACCTTTGCCCTGACCAGCGTGATCGATATGAGCTCCATCTCCCCCATGCTCGCCCTCATGCTGGGCCTCGCGGTCGGCATTGATTACTCCCTGTTCATCGTCAACCGGCACCGCAACCAACTCCTTGCCGGCATGGACGGCGAAGAATCTGCGGCACTGGCCACGGGCACGTCGGGCAATGCCGTGTTGTTCGCCGGTCTCACGGTCATCATCGCGTTGGCAGCACTCGTTGTCCCGGGGCTCCCCTTCCTGGCTGTGATGGGCGTTGCCGCCGCAGCGACGGTTGCTGTCGCCGTCGTCGTTGCTTTGACCCTGACGCCCGCCATCCTGGCGCTGATCGGCCGCAGGCTCATCTCCAAGCGCGCCTGGGCCAAGGCCGCCAAACACAACGCCGAGCCGGGCCACGAAGCCGCGGACCGCGCGCTGGAAGAGAAGCGCAGCAGCGGTGGCTGGGGTGGCCTCGTGACGCGTCACCCGTGGGTTTCACTCGTGGCCAGCGTGGTGCTCCTGGGCGCTTTGGCGCTGCCCGCTTCGCAACTGCGGTTGGCACTGCCCGACGGCGCGTCCGAACCCGTGGATTCGCAAGCCTTCAAGGCTTACGACCTCACGCGCAACAGCTTCGGTGAAGGCGTTACCGGGCCGATCGTCGTCGTTGGCGAGTTCCCTGACGGACTTAGCGAAACTGATGCCAAGAACAAGCAGTTCGACGTCGCCGACCAGCTCCGCAGCGTGGAAAACGTGGTCGCCGCTGTGCCTGTTGCCCTGAGCGAGGACCGCCGCACCGCCGTCTTCCAAGTCATCCCGAAAGAGGGTCCCGCCAGCGCGGGCACTGTTCAGGTGGTCTCCGAACTCCGCGCCAAGGGCTCCGCTATTCAGGACGACCTGGGCGTGACCATCGGCCTCACTGGCCAGACGGCAGGCAACATCGACGTGTCCGCCAAACTCGGCGCGGCACTCCCGCCGTACTTGGCGATCGTCGTCGGACTGTCTTTGATCCTCCTGCTGCTGGTGTTCCGCTCGATCGTTGTGCCGTTGCTGGCAACCGGCGGATTCCTGCTGTCACTAGCTGCCGCTTTCGGTGCCGTGGTTGCTGTCTATCAGTGGGGCTGGCTCGGAGCCGTCTTCGACGTCGCGAACCCGGGCGCGGTGCTGAGCTTCCTGCCCATCATCCTGATTGGCGTGCTGTTCGGCCTCGCCATGGACTACCAGGTGTTCATCACTTCCGGAATGCGGGAATCGTTCATGCACGGTGAGTCTGCCAAGCACGCCGTCCGCTCCGGGTTCAGCCACGCCGCAGCAGTGGTCACCGCAGCCGCAATCATCATGGTCAGCGTGTTCTCCGGCTTCATCTTCAGCCACCTCACCATGGTCCGGCCCCTGGGCTTCGCGATGGCGTTCGGTGTGCTGATTGATGCCTTCGTGGTCCGCATGACAATCGTCCCGGCCGTCATGTACCTCCTGGGCGAAAAGGCCTGGTGGTTGCCCAAGTGGCTGGAACGCATCCTCCCCGATGTGGATGTCGAGGGCGCCAAGCTGAACCGAACGGACCGCTCGAAGGCCGGATCCGAGGAATTGGTCCACTAACGCTCTCTCACCTACCAACCGTATTCGCCGGACGCTCTATCACTTGCCTTAAGCAAGTGATAGAGCGTCCGGCATTGGGGGGCGGGAAGTGATAGAGCGTTCGGCATTGGGGGGCGGGAAGTGAGGGAGGGTCGTACTAGGCTGGGGACCGTGACCCGATTGATCCTCGCTTCCCAGTCTCCCGCCCGCACCAAACTGCTCACCGAGGCTGGGATCCAGCACGAAGTCCTTGTCTCGGATGTCGATGAGGACGCGGTCCAGGCCAAGTACGGCGTGACGGATGCCCACGACACCGCACTGCTGCTGGCAAGGGCCAAGGCCGAAGCTGTTGCCTCCCTCCCCGAAGCCGAAGGCGCACTGGTCATCGGCTGCGATTCCGTCTTCGAGTTCGACGGCGAGTCCCACGGCAAGCCCTACACCGCGGAGGTGGCGCGCGAGCGGATGCTGCGCATGAGCGGCTCGCAGGGCGTGCTGCACACCGGACACTGGCTGGTTGATTGCCGGGACACCGCAGCCGACGCAGACGACGACGAGACGCCCGAAGGCACCGGCGCAACCGTGGGTGCTGTCTCAAGCGCCGAAGTGCACTTCGCCGAGATGACTTCCGGCGACATCGACGCCTACATCGCCACCGGCGAACCGCTCCACTGCGCAGGCTCTTTCACGATCGACGGCTTGGGCGGGGCCTTTATCCGCAAGGTGGACGGCGACCCGCACGCCGTCGTCGGGCTTTCCATCTCCACCCTTCGCGAGCTGCTGGTCCACGCGAACGTGGGCATCACCGAGCTGTGGGACCTAGACATTCAGTAGAAGCGATTTGTAGCAACCCTACAAAGGAACATCGCCTCACACACGGAATCCCCCATCAATATGGGCGGAACCCTCACAATCACGCTAGGCTCCCTGAAGGACAGAAGGAGTCAACAACTTGTCAGCTAACCCGGCGCAGCCCATTTCCAGCCCTCTTACCAAGGTCTTGATTGCCAACCGCGGCGAAATCGCGGTCCGCATCATCCGAGCCGCCCGGGACGAAGGCATTGCCTCCGTAGCGGTCTACGCAGACCCTGACCGTGACGCCCTGCACGTCCGCCTCGCCGACGAAGCCTATGCTTTGGGCGGCAACACCGCCGCTGAGTCGTACCTGGTGATGGACAAGATCATCGACGTCGCCAAGCAGTCCGGCGCGGACGCCATCCACCCCGGCTATGGCTTCCTTGCCGAGAACGCCGAGTTTGCCGCAAAGGTCATCGAGGCCGGCATCACGTGGATCGGCCCCTCCCCCGAAGCCATCTCCGCACTGGGCGACAAGGTCCAGGCCCGCCACATTGCCGAGAAGGTGGGCGCTCCCCTGGTCCCCGGTACGGCTGACCCCGTGGAGTCCGCGGACGAAATCCTCAAGTTCGCCGAGGAATTCGGCCTTCCCATCGCCATCAAGGCCGCCTTCGGCGGCGGCGGTCGCGGCATCAAGGTTGCCCGCACCATGGACGAAATCCCCGAACTCTACGAGTCCGCGGTCCGCGAAGCCACCGCTGCTTTCGGCCGCGGTGAGTGCTTCATCGAGCGTTTCCTCGATGCCCCCCGCCACGTCGAAACCCAGTGCCTTGCGGACGCTTTCGGCAACGTGGTTGTGGTCTCCACCCGCGATTGCTCACTGCAGCGCCGCAACCAGAAGCTCGTGGAAGAAGCCCCGGCTCCTTACCTGAGCGAAGAGCAGGTCAAGCGCCTCTACGAGTCTTCCAAAGCCATCCTGAAGGAAGCCAACTACCTCGGCGCCGGCACCTGCGAATTCCTGGTGGGCCAGGACGGCACCATCTCCTTCCTGGAGGTTAACACGCGCCTCCAGGTGGAGCACTGCGTCTCCGAAGAGGTCACGGGCATCGACCTAGTCCGCGAGCAGTTCCGCATCGCCCGCGGTGAAGCCCTTGGCTACGACGACCCCGAGGTGCGCGGCCACTCCTTCGAGTTCCGCATCACCGGCGAGGATCCGGGCCGCAACTTCATGCCCGCGCCCGGCACCATCAGCACCCTGAAGAACCCAACCGGTCCCGGCGTCCGCATCGACTCCGGCGTCGAACAGGGCGACATCATCAGCGGCAACTTCGATTCCATGTTGTCCAAGCTGGTTGTCACCGGCTCCACCCGCGCCCAGGCACTGCAGCGTTCGCGCCGCGCGCTCGAGGAGATGGTGGTTGAAGGCATCCCCACCGTCATCCCGTTCGACCTCGCAGTGGTCACCGACCCCGATTTCGCACCGGCAGAAGGACCGTTCAAAGTCCACACGCGCTGGATCGAGACCGAGTTCGTCAACAACATCCCGGCCTGGGCGGCCAATGGCGCAAGCGCTGAAGCGCCCGACGCCGGTGATCGCCAGCGCGTCGTGGTCGAGGTTGGCGGCAAGCGACTTGAGGTCGTCCTGCCGTCGGGCCTGGGTGCCAGCGTCGCGGCGGTCTCCGGCGGTTCAGGCGCCAAGGGCGGCAAGTCCAAGAAGCGCTCCCGCTCGGCGGGCGCCACTGCGGCTGCTGCCGGCGGCAACGCACTGACGTCCCCCATGCAGGGCACCATCGTCAAGATCGCTGCCGCTGACGGCGACGTAGTGGCCGAAGGCGATCTGATCGTGGTCCTCGAGGCTATGAAGATGGAGCAGCCCCTGACCGCCCACAAGGCCGGTACAGTGCGGGGCCTCGCAGCCACCGCCGGCGAGACCGTCGCCGCCGGCGCAGTCATCGCCACCATCGAGGACTAACAGCAAGAACCCCTTAACGACGTCGGCCCCGCACCGTCTTGGGTTCTAGCGGTCGTTGCAACACCCAGAATTTTTGGGAGTTGCAACGACCGTGTCTCGTTTAAGCGGTGCTTCGTCAGGCCTGAATCGGTC